>CAYMUC010000005.1:25998-55901 GCA_964393535.1 uncultured Ilumatobacteraceae bacterium
GGGTAAGCGCCTGACCCGCGAGGCTGAGGCATCGATGTGCGCCTCGGGCGGGGTGGTCGACCGTCTTCGCATGCCGACCGCCGGCAGAAGCGTGCCGATCTACACCGCCGTCGTCGCGTTCGGTCCGAACGAAGCCGACTTCAACCTGATCAGGTCGGTTGCAAGTGGAGACTGTGGCTCGAGACCTGCCACGGGTCGCTTCTTCAACACCGCTGACGTGACCGGGCTGGTGTCACTGCTGCGTGAGGCCGTGCTGGGCGCGCCCACCAAAGACGACCGAAAGGTGGGCACGTGTCTCGCCGGTGAAGCGATCGAAGTGGACGCCCCCGCCTGTGACTTCACGTTCTTCGTGGGGGAGAGCCTCACCAAGCTCAGCGTGTTGGCGGTGACACGAAATCCCGGCGTGGAGGCCGCCCTGATCTCGCCGTTGGGCGAGGAGGTGAAGTTACCTCGTGACGGTCTCACCACCACGGTGGCGGGCGCTCGCATCGAAGTGCAGGGTCGGGGTGACGTGGTGCGCCTGGTGGAGATCGAGCTCGACGAGCGCGACCTGAGTTGGAAGGGCACGTGGCGGGTGCGTTTCAGCACCACCAACCCAGCCCTGGCCGAACGCACCAACGAGGCAACCATTCACGTGTTCGGTGCCCTCGAGGCTCGCCTCGCCACCTCGACTGCGCTCATCAGGGGTGTCGACAACAAGGTGCGCGTGCAGCTCCAGAGCCGCCAGGGCCAACCCCGTTCCAGCGAGGGCTGGATTCGGGGGAGTCGCATCGAGGTGAGTCTCAGCGATGGCACCGAACTGAACGTGAGCGAGGTGGCCGAGGACGGCACCTTCCTCGTGGTCGTACCACTCGACATCGACGACGATCGACCGGAGGTCTCGTTCACGGCGACGGTGACACCACAGTTCGATATCGGAGGTGGTCGGGTGGTCGCCCTACGCGAGTGGCGAGGTGAACTCGGAACGCTCGAACTACGAGATCCACCGAGCTATCCACTGGTCGACTTCTCGGGCACCACCCTGTCGCCGCTTCGCAAAGAGTCGCCGCTGTCCAGTGGCACCGTACTGGTGGATGCCACCGCCACCCCTGAGGCAGGCGGCTGTGTGACCATTCTGCGGGCCACGGTGACCGAGGCGCCCGGGGATCTCTTGGAGCGGGACCTGGCGCCCGAGTTCACGTGGTCGGTCAACGGCGAGCCGGTAGGGGTGGGCGACGACTGCGCTGTGCGCGTGGCGAACGGCAGCACGGCCGAACTCGTGGTGTCGGTAGCGGTGAACGACGCCCAGCTTCGGGTGCCTGAGGGCTGGCTACGGGGCGAGATCGTGCTGAAGTCGGTCAGTAGCCTGGACGCTGGCGAAGCCGGCGAATTCGCCCACACGCTGTCGGCGCGAATCGTTCCCACCGTGATCACCGAAACCGACGGCGCGTTCGCGCTGCTGCTGATGATCTTGGCCGTGGTGGTGCCCCTGCTGCTGCTGTACGGGTTCAACGTCGTGTCGGCTCGCTTCGACGTGCCCGAGGGCTTCTTCGTGGATCTTCCCGCTCGCTTCGTCAACGGGAAAGTGGTGCCGTTGAACGAGTCGGGTTCTGAGATCCAGTGGTCCAGCATTCCCGACTCGGCGTTCAGGTTGGTGGGCGTCAACGCCGGTATGCGCAGGCGACTGTCGCTGGGTTCGGTGGATTTCAGGGCCCGGCCGTCTTTGTCGCCCGTGGGTGAACCGGTAGCTGCGGCGTTCGAACCAGGCGCCTTGGCGGTGGGTCGGCGCGGAATACGTCGTGAACGTGCCCGAGTGGGCTTGGACCTCGATGGCGCGTGGGTGTTCCGCACCGACCAACGCGCTGTCGCCGACGCCGTGGCGGTGTCGCAACTCGATCTCGACAACCAGGCTCGTGGTGGTCGCCTCGACGGAGCCATGCTGGCGGTGTTGCCCGCCCAGGCTGGTCGTGCTCGGGAGTCACTGAACCTGGCGGCGTCTGACGCTTCGCTGCAGTTGGAGCGGGCTCTGGCCCAGTGGGCTGGACGCCGAGCCAAGAGTGTGGCTGCGAAGGCACCGGCACCGCCAAAGGCCGTGGCCGTGGTTGTTGATGGTGGTGGTGCCGGTGCTGGGGATGGCCTGCCCTCCAGCGATCCCCTAGATGGGTTGCCCCCCGCGCCGTGGGCCGAACCCGCCACCGGTGCGGACAGTGCGCCGGCGCTGGGCAGCGCCGATGACCGTGGGAGGCGACGCTTCTGGCGCAGGCGGCGGCCACAGCAATGGGATCAGGGTGCCGCCGGTGGCGGTAGTGACCCATTCGACTCGGGCCTGCCATGACCGACCGTGACGTCAGCCGTCTTCACGCGACGAACCATCGATTTCTCGACCTGAGGAGGTCAACACCATGGCGATGACGCCCATGATCATCATCGGCTGCGGAGGTTCTGGCGGCAAGGTGATCGCCTCGCTGCGCCAGAGCCTGAAGGTGCAACTGCAGCACCTCGGCTGGGAGGAGGGGATCCCCGAGGCGTGGCAGCTGATCTACGTGGATACCCCTGCGGCTCAGGAGGTGGACCTCACCTACGGGCCAGCCGTGCCCGCCGCCGACTACATCTCGCTGTCGCAGGGCATCGGTGTGTACGCCGACGTGGATGCGGCAGTGATGCGTTCCGTGGGTGAGGCGAATCTGCACCGGTTCATCGGTTGGCGTCCGTCGCCCCAGGTCCCCATTCCCGTGGCCAATGGAGCCGGCCAATGGCGTGCCGTGGGTCGCATGGCGGCCTTCAACGGTTTACCAGCGGTCGCACGGCGCTTTGAGCGCGCACTGGCGGCAGCACGCGGCGGCTCGGGACAACTTGAACGGCTCGGCGCGCTGCTGAACGACGACGCGCCGGTACAGAGCGATCCGTTCGTCATCATCGTTTCGTCTCTTGCGGGCGGAACCGGTGCTGGTGTCTTCCTCGATGTGGCCGACGTCATTCGAACGGGGCATCCGGCGCTTCGAGGGCGCATCATGGGTGTCCTGTTCACTGCCGAGGTGTTTCGCAATCTTGCAAACGTTCCGGGCGTCCAGCCCAACACGTTGGCTGCGTTGTGTGAGTTGATGTCGGGGTATCTCGACCTCGAGCGCGATGTGGAGCCGGCCTACCGCGGAACGGTGCAGCGAGGGGCGTTTGGACTTGGCAAGACCGGGATCAACTTCCCCTACGTCGTAGGTATGTCGACGTTGGCGGGGCATCAGCTCGAACGTATTCCCGACGCCTATCGGTCTGTCACCGAGACCCTGGCAGCAACCCTCTTCAGTCCGCGCGTGGGGGAGAGGATGCTGAACATCAACCTCACCAACTGGCAGGTGGCACAGAACCGAAACAGCACGGCATGGTCCTTCGGCAACACGACGCGTCCCGACGGCCAGTCCATCGAGTCCGGCGTCGTCTCATCGTTCGGCTCGGCGCGGCTGTCGGTTGGGTCTCTGCGTTTCAGCGAGTACTCATCGCACCGTCTTGCCCGCTCGGTCATCGAGTACCTGGCCGATGGTTACATCGAGTACGGGCGGGGTCTCATGAACGACCCGCAGGCCACCCCGCAGCAGATCATCGACTACTTCGTGACACGCAACGGGATGGCGTTCATCGAGGCGTGCGGCCTCCGTGAACTGAACGACGCTGTGGAGATCGAGCACAACCAAGTGCTCGACGGGATGATCGAGTCGTCACGACTGGACGAGATGTGGCGCGACTGGTGGGGCAGGCTGTACGCCGAGTTGCAGGCTTCGACGCCGAGGCCTCAGCAGCCTGGGAACTGGCTTCGCCAGGTGCAACAACTCATTCCGCTTCGCCAACAAGGCTTTCTCGGGGCGGTCGCCGACGAACTGGCCACCGGCGAGGCGAAGTTGGTCGAACGCCTTCCCGGGAAGGTTCTCGAGCAGGTGTCGGCCAATTTGGCACAGTACGGCGTTCCCATCACCCTCGAACTGGTTCGCTTCACTGTGCAGCACGTGAGGGAGGCCATCAACGAGCTTCGACGAGAGGCGGCAAACGAGCGCAATCGTGGCGGAAAGTGGCAGCAGTCATTGACCGAGGTGCTGCAACGCCTCCCGGGCAGGGCCGAGGTGCCTGGAAGTCACCAGGGGGTTCAGGAGGCCGTGCGCCATGCCTGCAGTGGCGGCTACCGCGAGGCGCGCAGCCTGGCCCGTGAGCGGGCGTCGCAGTTCCTGCAGCGTTTCGTCGACCAAGTTCTGTCAAGGGTTGAGGCTCAACTCACCCAGATCCAAGGCCAACTGGCAGGTCCTGATGCCCGTGCTGCTGTCACTCCTTGGCCTGGGGATCAGGGCGTACCGGCCATGTTCACTCCACCGCCGTTGGAGTTCTGCCTCATCAACCCAGACGAGTGGCCCACCATTTACGACCGACTCCTGCGGGAGACCGCCAGCGACGAACCCGGGCCCGCGGGCAGTGCAGACGAGGTCGCACGGCGCGCTGTGGGTGGAGGGGGTTTCCGTGTCGAGAAACAGGGTCGACCCGTCACCGAACCCCCTGCGCTTAGCCTGGCGGAACCGTGGGCCAGTGCGCCCATCACGCTCGAGGTGAGCCTCGACGTCGAAGCGATCCACGAACGAGCGCGAATCTGGCTGAACCGAACCGGTACCGTGTTCGGTGACTATCTCAGGCAGCGTCTGGGGAGTTACTTGTCGGGGACAATCAACGGGCGTCCCGTGGCCGACTTCCAGAACCGCGTGGACCGGTTCCGAGACGGGCTTCAGCGAACGTTGGGCAGTGCGACACCGCTTATCGAGATCGATCCTGTCGTGCTGCAACGGGTGCATCCTCGCACCGAGATGGGTTTCAACCGCATGACCTCATTGATCGCAGAGAAGCTGCCCCTACCGGGTGGGATCGTTCGCGAGCACGCCGAGCGAATACTCACGCCCTATGTGGGGCCGGGTCGCACGGTCGATGAGTTCTTCGGCGACGGAACTTTCGACGTCGAGAGCGTGCTCTACGTGTCGCAGTTGAGCGCCGCCGTGCATCCGGCGGTGGTGTCCTCACTAGTGAGGCCGATTGCCGCTACCTGGAACCAAGTCAGCACCAGTCGCGATGCCATTTCCCAGTACTGGGAGCATCGCCGAACTCGCCGACTGGACGAGTTCGTTCCCGTGGCACCGCACACACTCGACCTGATGATTCGAGGTTGGGTCGTGGGTCGCTTGCTGGGTCGCATCAGCGATCCGGATCCCGCTCGCGGTTTCCGGATCGCCTTCGTGGACGACACCCTTGGCAGACCAGCCAGTGCAGGCTTTCCGTGGCCACTTCTGCACTGGGGCCGGCAGGCTTTCCTCGCGGACCGCTCGATGGTGCGCGACTGGTTGCCCGCGCTCCTCGAAACCCTCGGTATCGGGTATGCCCTCTTCGAAAGTCAGCCCGACATCCTTCGGGGCTACGACGAACTCTACAAGTTGGGGGGATCGCCTGCGCTCCAACAGTGGATCCGTGGCGGAGACGCAGGACCACAGGCCGAGGGTGGGGAGAAGCAGGTGGACGGCAGCGATGTGCCGTCCCGACGTAGCAATGCCCTCGAAACTCTCAAGGCGTTCATCAAGCCCTACGAAGACGACATCGAGAAGACTCGACTTGTTGCACATCCGGGTGAGTTCTTCTCTGTGCGGTACGGCTTCGATCTGTTCGACCGGATCGTAAAGCAGGCCGACGGCTTGATCCACGAGGCGGCAAGTATCGAAGACGGCAAGAAGATCGTGGGATGAGCGACTCCCGCACGATCCTGTTCCTGGAGCGGGAGGCCGAACGCTTTCGCGAGCAGCTTCGCAACCTGTCGGCCAACCACCTGGTGCACCCCATGTTCGTGGTGGACCATGCTGGCCGGGCCGAACGTCTCGAGGCTGGTGAGTTCCACGCCACCGATCTGGATCACGAGTTGGCAGCCGTCAAGCTGCGGTTGGTGCGGGTGGTGGCGTTGCGCACTGGACGAGCGCCCGGCGCAGCGCAACTGAAGCGTGAGCAGTCTGTGGTGGAGCATCTTCGGCAGCGCGGCGAGCCGGTGGGCATCACGTTCAAGACGTTCACCGTGTCGGTGGTGCCTACAGGTACCGAACTCGCCGACGACTGGTTCCAACCCTTCTGGACGGCGAACCTGATCGTGGTGCCCGAGGAGAGCGCTGGCGGTGAGGGGTTCATCGCCATCGACCTGAGCCCCGACAAGGTGGAGGCCGTGTCGCTGGCGGCGGCCAGTCTCGTAGGAGCGTTCTGGACCTGGCTCGACGAGGGAGCGTTCGATCACGAAGCCAACGCCAACGTCATGGCCATGAGCTTCGTACGACTTATCCGCGTGTCGTTGCGCATCGTGGATGCCGGAGACCTCACCTCACGTCTCATCGGCTGGGCCATGGACCCCGGCGGGGTGTGGCCCATTCCCAACGAGTTCATCGCCCACGGTAACCCTCAGCCCATGGTTGCCGAGATCTCCCAGGCACTCGCCGCTGCACCCGACGTGGCCTTCACCTTCGCCCCCTACCAACCACCCCCGCCGCCGCGCCCCCGTTCCATGGGCTTGTTCGCCGCCGTGGCGTTGTTCTATCAGCGACTGTGGTCATACATCGTGCGCATGCCCATCGACTATCTCGAGCGCCTGGGCAACTCCGTGGTGGATCGAGTGGAGCGCATCGTGCAGGCGCAGACCTTCGGCGAGGACTCTTCGGTGGTCGTGAGGATCACCCGACGTCCCGAGTCGGTGGGCGAACTGATCGACGTGCGCACTCGCACGAGTCTGGTGGCCGATCTCCAAGCAGTGGGCGCCTCGGCCGCTCAACCCACCCCCGAAGCGTGGCGGGTGGTGCGATCAGTGGCCTTCGGTCTGGCCGACGGTGGCGACTTCCACGGGTCCATGAAGGGCCGGGAACCAGAGTGGTTGGGCCAGCGCTCAGTAGTCGACGACCGAACGCTCATAGCGCCACATCCCGGCACCGATGGTGAGGGGATGGCCTTTCGGATCCGGGCCATCGAACTGTCAGCGATGGGGTTCCTGTCGCAGAAAGACACCTTCATTCGGTCCTTCGACGTCGCCTCGGCACGGCTGTTGGCTCAGTTGCTCGACGACAGCGAGGTGGTGGCATCTGACCAGCGAGGTGAGGGCTGGCTCCCCGGTGGGTGGCAAGACCTCGTGGAAGCCGACATGTACGACGAAGCCATCGGTGTGGCCGACATCATGGCCACGTTGGCCACGTGGGGAATGGCGGTGGCGCAGGACGAGGGTGAGTATCTGACGGCGGATCAGTCGGACGACTGGTTCCCGGACGAGGACGGCGACGTCGACATGGACGACGCCGATGAGGACGCCGAACCGGAACCGGAACCCGAGCCGCCGGTGCTGCCCGCCCCGGATCGGCTCTTCGTGTTGCGCCAGTTCCGCGAACGCTTCCGCCAATGGCAAGAGGCGCGAGTGGGTTCGGTGTTCTGGACGCTGGGCGAGTCGATCGACAACTCCATCAAGGAGGCGGCGGCCGATCTGGAGCTGGCTGCAGAGTTGGTGGACGACGTCGCCCGCAAGACCGAGGAGAGCGAGCAGCAGGTCTCCAAGGTGAACCGAAAGATCAAGCGGCGCGTCATCTTCGCCATCGCCCTGGTGCTGCTGCTGACCCTGGGAGCGGTGGCATCGTTCGTGTTCCTCACGGTGGCCATCGGGTACATGGTGATCGGTGGCATCGTGGGCGCCTTGCTGGTGCTGCCCCTCACGATGTACCGCTCGGCCCGACAGTTGACACGACTGGAATTCAAACTGAACCTTCTGAGCGATCTTCCCGAGATCATTCTGGAGCGACGTCGTCACGCCGCCAGTGAGATGGCACGACTCGCACGGTTGAACGATCAGTTGAACGACTGGGCAGAGGTAGTCACCTCGATGCTGCACCGACCGTGGGGTCGACGAGCTGTGGAGAGTGGCGCCTCGGCGTGGGCGGCCACCTCGGCCACGCATGTGTTCTCGGTGGGTGTACCCGATGTGGACCCCGTGAAGATGGAGAGCGAGATCTTGCGCCTGCGCCGGTTCCTCACCCGGCGAGGCTGGATGAGCTCGCTGTACCTGGAGCATCTGGAGCACTGGGAAGACCGCTACGCACGGATCCTCGGTACGTCACCGGGTCCGGGTACCGATCCCTCCACCGACGTGACGCCCGGCGATCGTGTGGTGATGACCATGCCGCAGTCGGGCGAAGCCGTGTACAGGCCGAGGCGCCAGTTCCGTCTGGACGTGTTGGGCGACCGCTTCGCCGAGGATCTCAGGGCCACACGAGTGGACACACTTCGCCACAACTTCGACGAAACCCACAGCCCGGCCCTGTTGGGACGGGTGAGTTGTGCAGTGGCGGGTCTGGATCGCCTCATGCCCAACGAGTTCCTGGCGCCCGTGATTCGTCAGACGCCGATTCCGGGCTTCTCGAGGTTCTTCCGTTACCGAGTTGGTGGGCCCAACACCGAACCTGAGGTGGCGGTGTACGGGGTGAGTTCTGCGGTTGCGGTGACCCCACCCGATGATGGCCAGGATCGACGCGACATCGCCGTGCGCGGCGTCGCACACCGATACCTGCTGGCGTCGTTCCGCCTGGATGTGTCGCAGAGCCTGGGTCTGGACGACGTGAATTTCATCAGGCCTCCGAAGCGGCCGGTTGTGGATCCAGAGCCTGTGAAGCTCGGGCCCGACGACACGAGGATCGTCGGTTGAGCCCCGCACCGAGTCGCAGCTTGAGCAGGTGCGCGGCGGGCCTTGCGGCGATTGCGCTGCTGGCTGCGTGTGGCGGCGCCAGCGAGGTAGCGCCCGCCACGACCGCGCCACCGGCGACGGCTGTGCCCACCACCTCCTCCGCGACCACGACCACCACGACCACGACGCTGCCGCCCCGTCCCAAGACCTCTGACCTGCCGACGGTCGACGACCCCTCGGCCGACCGGGACGCCATCAGGGTGATGCAACGCGTGCTCGCAGCAGTGTGCTGCCCTATGGACGCTGACGGTTCGTGGGGCCCCAAGACCACCGAGGCCATCGAGCGGCTGCGAGGCTTCCTGGGTCTCGACTCTGGAGGCCTCGACGTCGATCTGTGGGAGGCGGTGTACCGGTTGCCAGCACCTGAGTTGTACACCACAGTCCGCAGCCCGCTCCATCCCATGCCGCTGCCAGCCAACGCAGTGATGCTCGAGACGAGTGCTCAGTCGAGAACCACCGAGTACACCCTGGCCGGCGATACCGAGCCCCAGTCGCTCGATCGATGGTTGACCGAAACCTACGCGGGAAAGGATTTCTCGTCCTGGTACTGGTGCCGAAAGAGCACGGGCGACATGCCGACTTGGCAGTGGTGGCGAAAGTCTTCGGGGACTGGCGGCCGAGTGATGGAAGTGACCATGATCGACGTGGGTGAAGGTCGTGTGGACCTTCGTGTACGCGAGGTCGATGCACCGGTGACCAACTGTGCCGGGTACACGCCACCGAGGACATCGCCTCCCACGACTGTTGCCCGTACCGCGCCATCCTCGGGTGGCGGTTCGTCGGGGGCCTCCTGCACCATCGGCATGAATCTCGAGGACTGTGAGGACCGCTTGGGTGTGGGGTTGGGGCAGCGTCTGCGAACGATCGACTGCAGTGGTGGAGATCGGTCCGTCTTCTGGGCCAGCAACTGGTGGATCATCGACGCGATCGGTGGCATCCCGGTGATCTCGAAGAGTCGCTTCGGCTGCTCTTAGGGACTTTCGTACTCGAGAGGACGTTCTATGCCGTTCATTGTCAATGTCCAGCGCGGATCAGTAGCCCAGCGCACCGATGCTCGAACTCGCCTTGGTGAGTTCGTTGTCGATGGCGAAACGGCGGCTGTCTGCGGTCTGTTCGATGGTCAGATGCTCAGCGAGGGACAGGTACAGGCGCTGCGTGACGGATCGCTGTCGGCATTCAGGCGGGCGTCGGAAGGGCTGATGACCGACGAGCCTGCCGGGGCAGGTCCGACCGTGGGCCCAGGGGCTCCTGTGGGCGAGGTCAAGGGCCCGAGTGACCTCACGGGACCAGGAGCTCGTGCGGTGGCAGCCGCCGGAGTCGCAGAGGTCATCGCCTGGATCTCGGGGGTCGCCGGTGTGATCTTGGGAATCGCTCTAGCGATGCAGAAGGAGTATGAGGGCTGGGATGAGTACTCCCGCCCTTATGTGGGTCTGGGCGTCGGTGTCGCTCTGGCCTCCGTGTTCCAGGCCAGTCTGCTGATCATGGTCGCTGCATTCATTCAATGGCGGATCAAGGCGCAGCCGACAGGGTCGCCGTGAGGTCGGTGGATGTGGATGGAACGGTCTTTGGCATCGCGACCCCGCCCTGGTCGGGCGTTGTGCGAACTAGTAACACGTCAAGCGATGGACTCGCCGGTGAACTTCGGTGCGGGAGATCACGGATGCCCCTGATCGCCATGGAACTCGCTGCGCTCACGCGCAGACGGTAGGACTATCCCATTCACGCCTTGAATTGCTGCCGCCGCCACTTGGAAGGCTCGACCTGGAGGTACAGGCGTTCTTGGTCGCGACGCCGTCCGGATTCGAGCGAGCCGTGGCTGCATCCTGGTCACGATGCTCGCAAGCCCCCGACCTGACGGCAAGCCAAGAGGGCGCAAAGACCAATGAGGAGGAGTGCCCATGACCGGACGTGACGCCCTTGTACTCACTGCCCTCGTCGTGCTCGCCCTCGTCCTTGCCATCCGCGCTGGCCGCACCCGCAACCAAGGTCACCGAAACACAGCCGACCCGTCGGCACTGACATCGTGGGCAGCCGAGGTTGCCTCGGCGGAGGCTCGTCATCGTGACGAGGGCCGGTGGATCTCGCGGGAGACCGTGGACGGTTGGCTGCACTCACAGCCACCGGGAGATTGGCAACGGGCGTTACGTCAAGCCGGGATACGACTGACCCACCGTGATCTCCGGGCGCACGTGGCAACCGTGAATGAGGAGATCACGCAGAGCGAACTGGCGACTCGACGCCAACTGTTCGACACCATCGAGCGTCGCCCACTCACCGAAGAGCAGGCACGAGCGGTGGTGTGTTTCGACAACCGCGTACGAGTCGTCGCGGCCGCCGGGTCGGGCAAGACCTCGGTCATGATCGCCCGTGCTGGTTACGCCATCGCCCGAGGCTTCGTGGCGCCCGGCAAGGTGCTGCTCCTGGCCTTTAACAAGGCCGCCGCTGACGAGTTGCAGGAGCGAGTCCAAGAACGACTGACCGCCGTCGGCATCGATGCCTCGCAGGTGAAGGCGTCGACGTTCCATGCCTTCGGTCTGGACGTGCTTGCGGCGGTCGACGGGCGCAAGCCAAGGGTGGCGCGGTGGTTGGACGGAGATGGCGACATCGTGACGCTTCGCCGCATAGCCGACGAGTTGTGTGAGCAGTCGCCGTCGTATCGGGAACGGTGGGATCTCTTTCGACTGCTCTACGCCAGCACCGTTCCCACGGTGGAGGAGGACGACGAGCACTACGACCGATACGACCGCACGACACGCCGAAGCGGATATGCCACGTACTCGGGCCACGTGGTGAAGAGCCATGGTGAACGACTCATCGCCAACTGGTTGCACCTCAATGGCGTTCGCTTCGAGTACGAGAAGCCGTTCCCGGTGAACGTCGCCGACGAACGCCACGGCCAGTACCGACCCGACTTCTACTACCCCGATGTGGACCTGTGGCACGAGCACTGGGCGATTGGTTTCGATGGCAAGCCGCCCAAGAAGTTCACCGGGTATGCCGACTCGATGCGCTGGAAGCGTGATCTGCATCGTCGCCACGGCACCCGGCTCATCGAATCCACGTGGACCGACGTCGTGTTCGGCGACGGTCTGGAGCGTTTGGGTGAACAACTCGCTGCCCGTGGGGTGGCACTCGAGTGGGATCCCGGTCGAGCGCACAGCACCCGCCGCCAGGTGTCGGACGAGTCGCAGGTTCGCCTCATGCGCGCCTTCATGATCCATGTGAAGTCACGAGGGTTGGACCGCGCCCAAGTAGAGCATCGCCTCGCCACCGAGCATCGCGCCACCGATGGCTACCGAACCCGACTGTTCCTCGACCTGTTCTGGCCGCTGCTGGACGCATGGAACGAGTGCCTGCGACGGGATGACTCGGTGGATTTCGAGGACATGTTGGTCATGGCCGCCGATGCCATCGATAACGGCCGCTACGAGTCGCCTTACGAGATGGTGCTGGTCGACGAGTTGCAGGACACCAGCCACGCCCGAGCACGTGTGGTCCAAGGACTACTCCGCACACCTGAGCGCTACTTGTTGGCCGTGGGCGACGACTGGCAGGCGATCAACCGATTCGCCGGTGCCGACCTGTCGGTCATGACCGACTTCGCCCGATGGTTCGGTGACGGCCCCACTCAGGAACTGACCACCACATTCCGATGCGCCCAGAGCATCTGCGATGTGGCCAGCAGTTTCGTCGTGCAGAACCCTCGTCAGTTGATCAAGGAGGTCCGCTCGGCACACGGTGCACCTGGCACCCTTCCCACGCTCATCCAAGCCGAGGACCCCCAAGCAGCGCTCGGTGACTTCCTCGAACGCATCGCCACGGACGTCACCTCAGGCACGCTGGCCCTCGGTCGTGACGGCCGACCGTCGGTGATGGTGCTGGGCCGCTATCGGCACGACCGCCGAGTGATGCCCCGCGGCGTGCCAACTGCTCTCGATGTCCACTACCGCACCGTTCACAGCGCCAAGGGATTAGAGGCCGACCTCGTGGTGGTGGCACCCATGGAGGCTGGGGACTACGGGTTCCCAAGCACCGTTGGCGACGACCCAGTGCTGGGTCTCGTGATGACGGCACCCGATGGTTTCGAACATGCCGAGGAGCGACGCCTCTTCTATGTGGCACTCACCCGGGCCCGCCATTCCGTCACGCTGATCGCACGTCCAGGTCGCGAGTCGCCGTTCGTCAACGAGTTGATCGCCCGTGGTCAGTTGCATGTGGTGGGCGCCGATGGAACCGTGGCTGGTCCCGTCGTGGTGTGTCCGGAGTGTGCGATAGGGATGCTCGTGAAGCGCACTGGGCACTACGGCGAGTTCTACGGCTGCTCGCGCTTTCCGGCCTGTAACGCCACTCGCTCGGTCGAGCAGATGGCCATGGCGCAGACGACGGGGGCCCGGCGATGAGCGGTTTCGAAGTGGTGCGCCGGATGCTTCGGCGTATGACGAGTCGACGGGAAGCGTCCGAGACGACTCGTAGGTTCGAGGCGTCTGCCCGGCCGAGCGTGGCCATGTCGCCCGCCCCTCGGAAACCACCGACACGAACGCACCAAGGATCCGGCCTGGTCATCGTCGACACCGAGACCACCGGGCTGTCCAACGATGCACGAGTGATCGAGTTGGCATGGATCGTGGTGAATGCCGACCTGCACGAGGTGACCAAGGGCAGCAGTCTGCTGCGCGGCAGTGGCAGTTCCGGTGGTGCCAAGGCACAAGCCGTCCACGGCATCAGCGACCGCGACCTGCGCAACGCCCCCGAGTTCATTGACGTGTGGCGCAGCCTGGACCCGCATCGAGCGCAGCGCCAGTTGATCGCCCACAACGCAGCGTTCGATCGTCGCATGATCAACAACGAACTCGGTCGAGTGCGTGCCCCGCAGATCCGTTGGATGGCGTGCAGTATGCAACTCGCCCGACAGTTGGGCTACGCCGGTCGACAGGGTGGCCGCAACAACTCGGTCGCTCTCGGTGCGCTCGCCGACGCTCTCGATCTGGACGTGACCCCGACACACCGGGCGTTGGCCGACGCCGAGACCGTGCTGGCGTTGCTGCGCTTCATCCAACGAAGTCACCCCGACGCCGTGCAGCGCATCCTCGCCGGCGGACGATGAGAGCGGCCACGGCACAGATTCATGTGCACAGCGCGTTTCAGGAACGACCGACACGAGGACACCCATGCGCATCGCAACCTGGAACATGAAGCAGGCCGTGGCCCCCAAGAAGCCGCTCCCCGAACTGTGGCAGTGGCTGGAGCGCACGGTGCGCGCCGATGTGGCCGTCCTCACCGAGGCGCGCACCCCCAAGACCGGGTTGCCGCCCGGTTGGCAGGGTGTGTGGATCCCGGGTGGCATTGGGCCTCGGCGCAACTGGGGCACCGTGATCGCCGGTCGTGGCGTCACCCTGAAGGCTGTCACGCAGGTGCGCACTCGTCTCAAGTCCAAGACCCTGCAACACCGATGGCCGGCGGCCGTCCAGGCGGCGGATGTGATGGTCGGCGGTGAACGCTGGGCGACGGTGGTGGGCCTCTACGGACTGACCGTCGACCACAACGACGTCAGTGTGGGGCACGGTCGTTATTCGGTGCCGTGGATGCTTCGGGAGCTGGAATCGTTGTTGTCGTCGAAGTGGGCGGACCGACTGGTGCTGGCCGGCGATCTCAACATGTGGCCCGTCGATGCCGCCCATGCCATGCGTTCCACCGGACTGGTGGACGTCGTGGAACACACCGCCCACATGCGCCCCGCCTTGCAAGGTTGCTGCGGGTGCACGCTGGGGGCGAAGTGCGGTCACATGTGGACGCATCGCAACGGCAACAAGCCCGGTGCCGCAGTGCAGCACCTCGACTACATCTACGCCAGTCGTACGTTGGTGGGGGAATTGCGCCATGTGACCGGTGGGGTGCGCGATTTCCCCGACGCCTGGAACGTGAGCGATCACGCTCCCGTCGTGGCCGACTTCGCTTGAGGGGGACTGCTGCGGGTTTCGGCGCTCCCTGATCTCGCCAGCCTGGCGGGTCGTCAGATCCGAACGATTCGGGGAGTTGCCGGCGCACACACGAGTTCGCGGCTATCCGAACGAGCCGGCGGCATCGACCCTGGCGACGTACACGTCGTCGATACCTGCGCTGGTAAGGGCGGTCCCGCCGAAGTTCGCCGTACCCCTGAACTGGCCGGCGACGGTCGCCGAACCGTCGGCGAGGGCGGACACCCCGTACACCCAACTCCCGTCTGCGCTACTCACTTGGGTCGCCCAGGCCCAGGTGCCACTCGCATCGATCTTGGCGATGAACGCGTCACCCCAGGCACTCGTGAGGGTCGTTCCACCGACGGTCGCCGAGAAGAAGAACCGCCCGGTCACGATCGCCGATCCGTCCGACAGAGCCGATACCCCGACCGCCTGGTCGTTGTCGGTTCCGCCCGCTGCCGTGGCCCACACCCACGAACCGGTCGATGAGACCTTCGCCACGAACGCATCGTCCCGTCCGGCGCTGGTGAGAGTGGTTCCGCCGAAGATCACCGATTCGGAGAACGCGCCCGTGACGATCGCCGAGCCGTCAGGCGACACCGCCACCCCCAGACCTGTCTCGGACCTGGTTGCACCGGCCGAGGTGGCCCACACCCAGGTGCCGTTCGTGTCGATCTTGGCGACGACGATGTCCCGGTTGCCGGCGCTGACGAGGTCGGGCAGTGTCCCGAACCGCACGGTGCCGATCATGGAGCCGGTGACGATCGCTGATCCATCAGGCAACACCGACACGGCGTTGCCTTCACCGGAGCCGCCGGCGCTGGGGAGTCCGCTCTGTGTGGCCCAAGCCCACGAGCCATTCGGGTCGACCTTGGCAGCGACCAGGCCGTAGCCCCCGGTGTTGGTGAGCGTGGTGGCACCGAAGGTGGCCGTCGTGTCGAAGCGTCCCACCAGTCGAGCCGACCCGTCGGCCGCCACGGAGACTCCGTTCGCCAGGTCGTATCCCGGTCCTCCAGCCGCCGTCGCCCACAGCCAGGCGCCGTTAGGGCCGACCTTCGCAACGAACATGTCTGCATCACCGGCGCTGACGAGGTTGGGCAGAGACCCGAACGTCGCCGTCCCATTGAACGTCCCGGCAACGACTGCGGACCCATCAGGCAACACCGAGACGGATTTCGCCTGGTCATCTCCCGTACTTCCAGCCGGCGTGGCCCACACCCACGAGCCATCAGGAGCGACTTTGGCGACGAACGCATCGCTTTCGCCGGCTACACCAGCGCCAGCACTGGTGAGGGTGATGCTGCCGAAGTTCACCGTGCCGGTGAACTGTCCGGCGACGATCGCCGACCCATCAGCCAGTGCCGACACCGACCATGCGATGTCGCCCAACGGGCCACCCGCCCGAGCCGCCCAACCACCGCCCGACAGGGGTGGGACGATGGTCGTCGTCGGCGCCGGGGCACTGGCAGGAAGTGGTGTGTTGGCGATTCCGTTTCGTCGGGCGGCCTGCGCCTGCTCCACCACTGCCGGGGACACCGATGCCGGTCCGCCGATCACGATGACCTGGTTCAAGCCAGGTCCGTTGGTCTCGATCCACTGCGTAGTCGCTGGCGGCAACCCCGTGGGGCCGCTCAACACCAGTGGGCGGTTGGCTCCCGCCAGAGGCGCTGCGCTCATCGCGTCAGCCCACTGGACGCCCGAGGTCAACATCACCTGCGACGGGGTTCCGTTCGTGCGCACGAATCGGTCGGCGACCAACGTCGCCGTCTCGTACCGATCGACGCCGCCGATGCGTTCCACGCCGCATCCTCCCGGTGCCAGCACCGCCCGCACCTGGCCGACGACCGCGTCAGCCACAGCGGCTCGACCGCCCAAGGCCACCGCGCAGTTCGCCCCCAGTCGTGTCACCGCCTCCAGGACGACCTGTGGTGCCGACGACCGCGACGACAACACCATCAGATGGCCGTTGCGATAGCCCAACGCACCAGCCGCCAACGCATCGGCCACGGTGTCACCGTTGGCCACCAGTACGGTGCGATACGAGTCGGGCAGCGCCCCACCGGCCGCCCGCGCGACGTACTCCACGATTGCCGCAGCGGTGGCGTATCGATTGGCACCGCCGATCCGAGTTACCGGGTTCGTGCCTGTTCCAGCCCAACCCGCTGCCCGCCCGATGGCCTCGACCACCGAGTCCGTCACCGCCGACGGGCCACCCACCACGAACACCCGAGAGGCCGCAACACCACTGGAGCTGATCGCCCCGGCGACCACTGGTGGCAGGCTGTTCGTTCGGGTCAACAGGATCGCCGTGCGTCCTGTGCGGCCCCCGCCATCGAGGTATCCCGCCAACCCCGAAGCCGACATGGCGTCGACCGGGTTCTCTCCCGACGCCACGATCAAGCGGTCCAGGCCCGTGAGCGATCCGCCACCGAGTAGTCGGGCCACCTCCGCCGAGGTCGCATAGCGATCCTCCCCGGCAACCAACACCGTCGAGGTATCGACGGGGTTCGCCCGAACGGTCCATGCACCTTGGGCCGCCATCACCAGCAGCAACGACAACGCCAAGGTCGCCCATCGAACGGTCACACGAGCAACCCGAGACGACACGACCACTCCCAATTCACCCGGTGACGCCCGGGACCACCTCGATCAACCACAGCATCCTGTCGCATAGCGGTGACAGACCCGAAGCCTTGTGTTGGTCCCCTTCACCGACGGGTTGGCGCTCCTGAGCGGATCCGCTCATGTGTGAGTAGTCTTCGCTCGTGTTGTCCACAACGTCACTTCGTGAGTTGCGACGAGAGTCGGGGCTGACCCAGGCCGAGGTCGCCAGACGCGTGGGTATCCCTGCGACCGTGGTGAGTGCCTATGAGTGTGGCCGCCGCCAGCCGTCGCTCGAGATGGCGGGTCGCCTCATCGAGGCGATGGGCTACGAGGTGTCGTTCCGTCGACGGCTCGACCCCGAGGTGCAGGCCCGCAAGCTCGTGGAGGTGCTGGAACTGGCCGAGGCCTTGCCATATCGAGCGCGCCCTCTCGCGCAAGCGCGGAGGTGACCGCATGGCATCACTCGTCGCGCAGGTTCTCGGGATCGCTGACTCGCTGTTCGATCGTCCCAAGGATTGGGTGGACATCGACGAGATGGCGAACTCGGGTGCGCTCGACCGAACCGTGGCCGCACGACGTCTGGAGAGCCTCCTTGGGCGGGGGGACCCGAGAGTGGGGCGGTTGGCCGCTGTCAGGCCGGTGCGAACACCACGGACGGTTCGCCGAGGTCATTGACGACACCCCAGTCGGTGGGTGCGGTGCAGGTGCCAGACGTGGCGTCGCCGTTGTTGAACGCAGCCCGAAGGCAGGCCCGAATGGCCAACTGGCCGTAGTAGTTGGGGTGGACACCTTCGGTGATGTCGTAGGGCGAGCCGATCAACTTCGACGACAGGTGGATCTGGGCGACGCGCTCGCCGAAGCGACGCTGCGACTCCTCATCGGTGGTCTCCTCGACGTGCTTGGTGCCGGTCTCGCACAAGCGACGACCGTCGAACAACGTCGAGATGTCCAGTGCTGCGATGGAGCGCCCCGTCGAGGTGCGGGCATCGGCCACGGCCTCGGCGACGGTGGAGTTGTAGCGAGCCATCATGGTCTGGAACCAGTCGAGGTCGGCGTCGTAGAGCGGGCAGCCACCGTCCACCTGACGGCTGTAGCCCCGCTCTTGGTACCGCACCTTCGAGGCCGGGGGCAGGGGCACCGGATAGTTGTGCACGACCAGATCCCACGATGCATCGTCGTAACCCAGGCCGCGCATCGTCGCGACGACACGCTCCAGCGCGGCGGCGAGGTCGGCGCGTACGCGTGCCACCGCGGCGTCGTCGGAGTAGGCGAGGACCTTGGCATCTTTGCTACACAGCCTCGGAAACAGCGACGAGCTCGACAGGAATGCCGTGGCGCAGGCGTTCACGGTGGGGCCGAAGTCGAAGTTGTTCGCCCCCATGGAGATGGCGATGAGCGCCACGCTGCCGTCGGCCGCTGTCTCGGTCAGCATCGGCAACTGGCCGACGTCGTCCAGTCCCGGCTTGTACAGGCCCATCCAGTCCTTCTGCACCGTGGTGGTGAGTGCTCCCGAGCAGGCGAGGTTGATGCTGTGCCACGGGTCGCCCAGATGGATGGGTGCCGAACGCGAGCGGAAGCAGAACTCCAGCGTCGGCAGGCCGTAGTTGTCGTAGGCGTTGGTGCCGGTATCGGACCGTGTGAAAGCGTCCATGTTGCGTGGCAGGTTGGAGAAGCCGTTCGAGTTCCCCGCCCAGCGTCCTGCGGTGCCGGCGATGTACGAGTCGCCCATGCTGACGATTGTGGGTTGCTGCTCGCTTGCATCCGCAACCGAGCCATCCTCCTCGGCGCCGGCAGCATTGCGAGCGATCGAATCGGATGACTCGGACTCCCCACTGCAAGCCGCCACGGCGAACACGACGGTCACCGCTACGGCGGCTCTGAGTACTGGACGACGACGTTGCACGGGGCGTGAGCGTACGACACGGAGACGTGAGGCAGGCGGCAGCCACCTGGAGCCTATTGGCGAGAGCACGACCGTCACGGGGCACACTGTCCCCGTGGCCGAACTCCCCGATACCGATGTGCTCGTGGTGGGAGCGGGTATCGGTGGGCTGAGCGTCGCCGACAGACTCGCGGCGGCCGGACTCGGCGTCACGGTGCTGGAGGCCCGCAACCGACCCGGCGGGCGACTGCTGAGTGCCGCGCCTGGGCTGGATCTCGGTGCTACGTGGTTCTGGCCGGGCGAAACCCGTGTAGCGGCGTTGGTGGAGCGCTTCGGGATACCGACGTTCGATCAGCACGGTGATGGTGACGCCATGTACGAAGACCCGACCGGGATGCGCCGCCTCGATGGCAACCCACTCGATTCTGGTGCCCGTCGCTTCGTCGGGGGGTCTGCACGCCTCGCCGATCGCCTTGCCGCCACATTGCCGGCAGGGTGCCTTCAGTACGGCTGCGTCGTGGACGGGGTGGAGCGAGGCGACACCGAGAGCCTGGAGGTGATCGCTGGTGGGACGCGATGGCGGTGCCGTCATGTGGTGCTGGCGGTACCTCCGTCGCTCGCCATGGCGACCATCGGTCTCCCCGACGACCTTCCGATTGACCTGAGAAGAGTGGCGGCGGCGACACCGGTGTGGATGGGGCACATCGCCAAGGTCGTCGCCGTGTACGCCGACCCCTTCTGGCGTGCGGCCGGTCTCGCTGGGTCGGCGTTCAGCCGCATCGGTCCCCTTCAGGAGATCCACGACATGTCCGGCGTCCAGGGTCACCCTGCCACTCTCTTCGGCTTCGCCCCGGCGGCGTCGCTTGGGGAACAGTCCGAGGACCAGATCCTCGAACAACTCGCGCGGCTCTTTGGTCCCGCTGCCGTTCAGCCCCAGCAGCTCGTCATCCAGGACTGGAGTGCCGAGCGCTTCACCACACCGTCAGCACCAGAGAGCGGTATCAGGGTCGACTACTCGCACTACGGCTCGGCTTTCTACCAGCGACCTGCGATGAATGGCCGCCTGCACTGGTCGTCCACCGAGACCGGCCCGGGGCACCCTGGCCATATCGAGGGAGCGCTCGAGGCAGCCGAGCGCACGGCCAGATGGATACTCGCCGAGAACACTCGGTGGTGACGGAATGGCCTCCGGAGTACAGACCGGCTCAGTGCTGGGGCGGGTCCTCACCCACGAGTCCGTCGATGGCCTCGCGCAGCAAGTCGGCGTGGCCGACGTGGCGCGCATACTCGTCGCTCAAGTCGATGAGCGCTCGGCGCAGCGTGGGTCGGCTGCCGTCGTGGAGCACCACGGCCGAGGGTTGGTCCAGGCCACCGGTCCCGATGGCCGTGGTCCAGGCCGTACGTGCCCGTGTCACGGCGGCGCCCCACAGCCCGTACAGGTGATCGGCGCTGTCGCGTAGCGAGGAGGTCCAGCACCACGACCACACGGACCCGTCGACTGACCTCCACGGCTCGGGCAATGGTTCACCCCGGAGGAATTCGGCGGTGAAGCGGTCCTCGCACAGGGCGAGGTGTTTGAGCAGCCCGCCCAGGGTCATGGTGGTGGTCGGCACGCTGCGCCGGTGAAGTTGCTCAGTAGTAAGCCCCCCGACCTTCCAGGCAAAGGTCGCTCGCGATCGCTCCACCGAGAACAGCAGGTGGGCCTCGTCACCACTGTGGAAGGGTGGCTCGTGGATCGTGGTGTCGAACGGATCGCTCACGTCGGGAACGCTAGGGCAGGCCGCGACCATATGGAATACCATATGCACGTGGCTCGACGTCAGGTTCTGGTGCAACTCGATGACGACCTGGTTCAGCGACTGGACCAGTTGGCAGCCCACCAGAAGACGAGTCGGTCGGAGCTCATTCGACGGGGCGTGGTGGCCGTGCTCGAGGCGGAACGAACCGAGGAGGATGACCGGCGGCTTCAGGAGGCGTATCGCCAACAGCCACCTGATCCGGCCGTATTGCTCTCGGCTCTACGGTTGGCAGCCGAAACGGCACCCGAGTGGTAGCACGCAACGACATCGTCTGGGTCGACCTCGGGCCTCCCGCAGGTCGTCGGCCGGTGTGTGTGTTGACGCGTGACGCTGCGATCTCGGTACTCACCTCGGTCACCTGCGCGCCGATCACGAGAATGATCAGGGGTATTCGCTCGGAAGTGGAGTTGGGCCCCGAGAGTGGCCTGCCCGAACCGTGTGTGATCACGTGCGACAACGTGATCACCATCCCTCTCGAGGTGTTCGACCCCGAACCCGTCGGCCACCTCGACGAGATCACCCGAGCCCGTGTGGACCAAGCACTGCGGTACGCGCTCGACATCGTCTACTGAACTGCATCCATGCAGCGGCGGCTCGTTCGGTGACGGCCGACACATCGCCATGGGCGATGATGGTGACATGGTTCCCATGACTTGTATGCCCGCTGGTCGGAGGTCTTCGTGAGTACTACCGCCGATGATTCCGACGCCAGTCGACTGGCCACTGCGGCTGCTCACGCCGCTGCCGCCGAGGAGAGTGGACACGACAAGAGCGCACCGAAGGTGCGCATCGCCGCATTCGGTAGCGCCACGCTGGTCATCCTTTTCTTCCTCAACCTCATCGACGAGTTCGATCGTGCCGTGCTGGCCGTCGCACTGGACGACATCCGTGACGACTTCGACCTCTCCGATGCGACGGTGGGCCTGCTGCCAGCGGCAGTGATCTTCATCACCGGCCTCATCGCTGTGCCGGCCGGCACCTGGTCCGATCGCTACAACCGCCGGAAGATCATGGGTGGGGGAGCACTGGTGTGGGGCGGTGCTGGCATGTTGGCGGCAGGGGCACAGAGTTTCCTGCAGTTGTTCCTCACGCGGGCACTGCTGGGATTCGGTCAGGGCACCATCAGCCCCACCCACATGAGCATCCTGTCCGACACCTACCCAGCGCGAGTTCGAGGCCGCGTCATCGGCTACCACCGGTCGGCCAACCCGGCCGGCCAGGTTCTGGGCGCGCTCATCGGCGGTGTGATCATCGGAGCCGTCGGCTGGCGGTGGGGTTTCGTGGCGGCGGCCGTTCCGGGCCTGATCTTCGCTGCCATCGCCCTCGCAGTACTGCGTGAGCCCCGACGCGGCCAAGCCGACCTCGACGACGCCATGGCCGACAACCCCACCCTGGCGGCGTTCCTGCGAGAACCCGAGGATCGGTTCACCTTCCGCCAGGCCTTCCGCCATATCTGGCGTATCCGCAGTCTGCGCTACCTCATCTTCGCCAATGCCACCTTCGGGTTCGCCTTGTTCGGCATGGTGTTCTTCCTACCCACGTACTTCGAGCGTTCGTTCGGCTTCACGGTGGAAGAGGCCGGGGCTGTGCAGGCCCTGATCGCGCTCGGCACCTTCATCGGGACGTGGTTCGGTGGACCGGTCGCCGATCGCAACCTGGCCAAAGGCTTCGGATATCTGTGCCGCATGGGCTGCCTGGCGGCGCTGATCCTGGCGGTGTGCTGGCCCCTCGCGTTCGCGATCGGCGTGGCGCCCATCACCATCGCCTTGTTGGCCGGCAGTTCGCTGGCGTCGTCGCTGGCGGTGCCGGGAGTGGTGGCCGTGGTCGCTGCGACTGCGCCGCCCCGCATCCGCTCGCAGGCCTTCAGTTACTTCGGTCTCGCTCTGTCGGTGTGCGGCGCCGCCACGGCCCCGGTGCTCATCGGCGCTCTCTCGGAAGTCCTTCAGAGCAATGGCATGGACGAAGCCGATGCCCTGCGTTTCTCGATGCTGGGTTGCGTCGCCGCTGTCATGACCATCGGCACCGTGCTGGTGGTGAAGGCCAGCCGGCATGCGGAAGCCGACGTGAACACCACCATCACATCGTTCCTGGCCGAGATGACCTCAGCGACTGATGGGAGCGAGCGGCAGGTCGGCGACCAGGGACGTCCCCTCGGCCACCCGTCCGAGTGACCACCTGACGGAGACCTCGTCGAGCAGTCGAGACCCAAGACCAGGTGTCGAGTCCGGCGGCACCGCAGTTCCATCGTCGTGCACGGTCACGCGTGCGACACGATCATCCAGGATCTCGACGTGCAGTGCGACGTGTTGCGCGTCGCCATGCCGGACGGCATTGGTGAACGCTTCGCCGACGATCTCGACCAACGCCGACGCGCACGCCCGATCGGTGTCGATTCGCCGCAGCACGTCGTCCTCGACCGCCACGTCCAAGGCGCAGACCCCACGCCACAGTTCGGCCAAGTCGGCCAGGCGGGTCGCCACCGGCACAGGTGAGTCGTCGGTTCCCTCGGTATCGCCGGTCTGCTCGGCCAGGAGCATGTCGACCGAGCGAATGACCTCGGCGCGCTGGTCTGCATCGATGTCGTCGCCGGCAACGCTGCGCAAGCGCAGGGCAGCAGCGTTGAGAGCGGCCTGCACCGGACCATGCACATGTGTGGCGCGACGGCGCCGCCGATCCCACAGGCGCTCGTTGATCGAGGCGATCTCCCAACGAAGATCACGGTTGGCTGCGATCAGTCCGCTCGACGCAGCGGCCCGTCGACGACTGACCGATCGGATCAGGCCATGTGTCAGTGCCACCAGCATCAGCGGCACCAGGGTCAACAGAGGACTCCAAGGTTCCAGTCCCGGTGGCTCAGGAAACCAGGGGAGCAGGAACGACACACCGACCACCACCAGAACGGCCTGTGACGCCACCACGATGGCGCCGGTCGTCAACAGGGCCTGCCCCGGTGGATCCAGCACCGGAAGCCGGCTCGAGATGAACCGCCGTGCGATGTGGGTGGAGGCCCATGTCGAGAAGAAGATGACGGCCAGCACCGAGATGCTCTCGATGAAGGTTCCGGCATCGAAGGTCACCGCCACGGAGCCGTCGGTGCGCGTCGCTGGGGTGTCGGCGTCGAAGTTGACCGTCTGACGAAAGCCCAGCACCGTCATGGCCACGGCCATCGTGCGAGGTGCGATCAAGGGGACATCGGCCACCCGTCGCAGTGTCGCCCGCCAACCCGGTGGGGTTAGCGCCGGCACCTTCGGTGCCTCGAAGGCGACGGGGGTGGTCGACAACTCGTGGCTGAGTGGTCGGACACGATCGGCGGCCAACGCCGCCAGATGTGCCGCCGCCTCATCGGGCGGTTCCGTCGCTACCACCCGGCGAGCCGCGGCGAGCGACTCCTCGATCGTGGTCGTCACCTGAGCCTGTTCGACTTCGTCGAGTCGTGCGGCTTCATGCCGTGCCGCCACGAGTGTGCGTCGCTGTGCCTCGAGCGCGGCGATGCGCTGGCGGTAGTCCTTGAGATCGGCGATGACGACGGCCAGCAGCACCAGAGCCGCGGTTTTGTAGGCCACATTGCTGAGCACCGATGCAGCGATGTAGGTCCCGTCCGAGCCCGCAGCGACGGCGCCCTGGAACACCACATCGCCGACCAGGGACGCGATGAAGAATGTTCCAACGGTCACCCACGGCCGGCGACGCAAGAAGGTCAGCCTCAACCACGTGTAGCGGGCCACCACAAGGATCACGGTCAGCACCACGTGGGCGACCACAGCCGACCGCAGGATCAGACCTGCTCGGTCGAGCAGCGACCCTGACAGTTCTCCACCACCCAGGAACGGGAAGCCGTCGATGAGGAAGATGCCGAACGAACTGACCAACAACGGCCAGCCGATGATTCCGGGTGATGTGAGGCGTTCACGCATCGCGGGACTCGCTGCGCACGGCGCTCGGAAGTCCGAACGCACCGATGTACTGCCGGATGGCCTCCACCCGAGGGTTCACCTCTGGACCAACCTCGATGGCCAG
This sequence comes from uncultured Ilumatobacteraceae bacterium, assembly GCA_964393535.1. Classification (GTDB taxonomy): domain Bacteria; phylum Actinomycetota; class Acidimicrobiia; order Acidimicrobiales; family Ilumatobacteraceae; genus CAYMUC01. The sequence goes on from CAYMUC010000005.1 coordinate 51,004, forward strand.
GGCGTCATACACCCGAGCCAGGCGTTGTTCGATGCTGCGAACCCCGGTGTTCAGCCGTTGCGCCATGGCTTGGTTGGTCATTCCCTGCGCTGCCAGTCTCAGCACCTCCAGTTGGGTGGGGGTCAGGGTCCGCAAGCGGTTGGCGGTGTCGGGCTGACGGATCTCCCGATACGTCGACTGACGCAGGGCCTTCTCGACGAGGGCCACCAGTTCGGCCGGGTCGTCGATCGTGTCCTTGCTGACGAACGAACTGAACGGCGGCAGGCTCTCGCCGCCACCGCGACTCGATGTCGGCACACCGAAGCGCGAGAGGAAGATCAGTCTCATCTCGGAGCGGGTCACCTGCAGGCGATGTCCCAGCTGCAGTCCGCTGGGGCCTGACCCCAGGTGCACATCGATCAGCGCACCATCGGGGTCGAAGCTGTTCGTCATGTCGATCGCCTCCACCGCCGTGTGCGCCACTGCCACATCGAAATGCGCCCGCGTCAAGAGGTCGGCCAGCATCGAGGCGACCAGGCGTTCGTCCTCTACGACCAGTAGTCGTCGTGTCAACACCGTCACGACCGGACGTTATCCGTGGTCCACCGAGCGATCGAATCACGCGCCCGTGGCCTTGATCCCCTCGCGCTCACACAGACCCAACTGCATGGCAGCCGCCACGGCCTCGGCCCGTGAACTCACACCCAATTTCTTGTAGATGGCGGTCAGGTCGTTACGAATCGTGGAGCGACTGAAGGCCAACGAGTCGGCGATCTGTGGGTTGGTCCACCCATCGACCACCAGTTTCAGAACGGTGAGTTCCCGATCGGACAGTTCGCCACTGGCGCTGTCGCGCTCGAACTCGGTCACACCCAACATGCGCTTCAACGCTGACAACCGGGACAGGGTACGAACATCACCGAGGCGGCGTGCCACGGGTTCGGCCTCGAACAGGAAGCGCTTGGCGCGGGCAGCGTCGCCCCGATGTGCGGCCAGCCGCGCCAGCCATGCACTCACCGGGCCGTCGCAGAACCAGGCCTGGCTGTCGACCGCCACGTGTAGGTGCCAGGGCTCCAGCAGTTGCCAGATCTCGTCGACCACATCGTCGGCATCGACCATGACCACCAGTTCACAAGCCCTGGTGAGACACAGCAGCCAACTGGCCTCCGAGTCGAATTGCCGTAGGGCCCGCCGTAGCAGTCGTTCGGCCGACGCGTGATCACCAACGGTCGCATGACCTAGGCCGACCATCAGCTTGCCCAGTGGGTTCAGAACCTCGGTACTCGAGTCGTCGGGCAGATGACGGGCGATCTGCTCGAGGTCGGCTGTGGCGAGTAACTCCTGCCCGTGAAGCAGCAGTTCGGCACCCAGCCATCCCGGGGCGTTGATGGTCTGGCCGATCCTGCGCGCTTCGTGCCGGTGCCGTTCGGCCGCTTCGAGGTCGCCGTCGATAAGAGCGGCGCCCGCCGCTACAGCGTGAGCGTGCCACGCCAGACGCGGGTTACCGTCGACGTCGGCGATCCAACGCATCACCGTCAGTGCTTGGTCGAAACCGGGACGATCTCCGGACTCGAGTGCATCGACGGCCAGCATCACGGCGGCATCGACCTGGCGACCCGGCTGCCGAAGTCGCTGTGCAAGGTCGAATGCCTCGGCCGACACGCTGCGGCGGTGAGCGAGGTACGCCGGGCCACGATGCGTCGTTCGCCATGCCAGGAGGGCTAGCAGGCGGGCTTGGTCGCTGCTGCCGACGCTGGCTTTGAGAGCAGCGTCGGCGAGGGGTTGCGCCACCGATGGGCGCGTGACCCAGGCGACCTGTTGGTCGGTACCCGTCGGTACCGGAATGCGCATCTCGGCCATGGAACGCGCCGCCAGGACCATGACTCGATGTTCGTCGGTGTGTGCCATTGGCTCGACCCGCTGCAACATGGCGGTAGTGCGGCGATCTCCGGCATACCAATCGACGGGCAATGCGTAGTTGATCGCAGCGTGCACGGCGATCTCGGCGTCGCCTTCGAGTTCGGCGATCTCGAAGGCCATGGCGAGTCTGCTGCGACCCTCGGAGACCAGACCCTCGCCATCGAGTGCGGCGCCGAGCCGGCAGAGTCGCATCGCTCGCACACGGGGGGGATCGGCGAGGCCGATCTCGTGAGCGCATTCCAGAAACGTGCGCGCCGAGTGGTAGTCGCCCACCGACAGACTGGTGATGGCCGCCTGGTCGGCCACCGAGGCCAGTTCGGACGAGGGGGACAAGGTGCCCGCTGATCGCGCGTGGTCGATGGCGTCGAGCAGTCGAGACGGACCCTCGCTCAGTAGGTATCGGGCAACGACGGTGTGAACCTCGGCGACGACCGCCGGCGGCAGTTCGCCAACGAGGCGCACCGCCTCGAGTGGGTCGATCACGTCGTGCACCAGGATGCCCTCGGTACGGGCCATGTCGAGGGCCGCCTCGGCCTGAACGAGGCCGATACCCGCACAGCGAGCGATTGTCTTGGCTGACAGGTCGTTGGCCACGATGCCCATGGCGATCAGTTCACGCCAGGTCACCGGTTCGAAGTGCACGGGCCGTTCGTTCATGTGGCCAACGTAACCAGGGACCTTCTCGCCCACGGCCGGGCTGTTCGGATATCCGAACGTCGCAGGGCATCGGGTGAGGAATGTTCGTGGTGCCCGATCGGTCAAACCTTTAGGTGATCCGTCCCGGAGTGCGATGTCACCCCTGATTGCCCTGCGCCTACGAGGTGACGATCTGCAGTCCTCGGCGCGTTCGTGGCGCCGCGACAGAAGGGTGAAGCGTGTGACACGACGGAGACGGGCCGGCAGGGTCCTGGTGGCGGGGAGTCTGGCCGCCTTGGCGATCGCCGTGCCGACACAGTTGGCGACGGCAACGGACGCGACGACGGTCGACGACGTCTCGGCAGCCGTCAGGTACGAGGGGGCAGGAGCAGCCCGGCAGGTGATCGGGGAGCCGTTGGCGGACCTCTTCGACGAAGACGACGCGGGACAGACGAAGGAACTGCCGTTCCCCATCAACTACTTCGGCCAGAAGTACACACATCTCTGCGTCACGAACAACGGGGCTGTGTTCCCGACCAACGACCCGACGCAGTCGTCGTGCACCGAATACGACTACGGCCTGGGTGAGCTTGCCATCTACGAAGGAGCTCCCATCATGGCGGTGCTGGCACTGGACCTCGATGCAGGGGAGGACCTCCTCACGGCGGACGGGCGCAACGTCGCCAGTCTCTGGGATTCGATCAACGGCAGCACGAGAACGGCCGTGCTCAGCGGCGGAGTCGTCACCGTGACATCGGCGACGCACGGACTGGTCGCCGGTGATCACGCCGCATTCCTTGGGACCGGCACGGTGCTGGACACGGTCGGCACACTTCCGGTCACGGTCATCGACGCCAACAACTTCAGCGTGCCGGTGCCAGGCATCACCGACCTGGACCCGGCAACCGGTGGGGTTCAGACAGCCGTCACCACCGGGAACTGGACGTACGCGAACAGTGTTGGGGTGCCGCGTGGCATTTACTTCGGCACGACCACTGTCGATGGGCGCGACGCTGTCGCCGTCACCTGGTACCGAACCGCCCACAACGATGACGACAACCCGTGGGATCGGTCGGCGACCATCCAGTTGGTGCTGGTTCAGGGCACGACGGGCGACAACACCGTTGGTTGGGATTTCGCCGTCGAATACAACATCGGGACCATGACCGACGACGAGGATGGTTACGACGCGAGTGATCCAACGTCCACCTGCGACGCCTGGGGGAGTGCTTGGTCCGATCAGGACAACCCGTCGATCGCGATGCCACCAGTTCCGGCCGACGACCAGCGTTCCACCTGTCGGTGGGCGATGGGCTTCGGGAGCTACAGCGGCGGGATCGATCTCGAGTCGGTGACCATCTCGGCCGGCACGGCCATCCTCACCACGGTCGCACCGCATGGCGTGACGCAGTCCGCCGGTGGCCTCGGCGTGCGGTTGAACCTACCGACCGATCCCGGCCTCGGTGGCTTGTCCGGCGAGTGGGTGTGGGCCGATGTCTCGAGCGCCACGACATTCACGGTGACCACATCGGCCTCAGCAACGGCATCGGCCTTCTCTCCACCGATCACCTTCGAGGCATCTGATGTCTACGAACTCTTTTCGACCTCATCGATCGACGCTCTGATCGATTCGGCTGGTGCGACAGCGTTGGTGCAGAACTCTCTCAACTCGAACGTGTTGGGCCGCTATCGGTGGGAGATGATCGGCGGCCTGGTGCAGTCGTTCGGCCAGCCCGTGATGAGCGGTACCCCGACCATCGTCAATGCTGCGATTGTCGACAATCCGCCGACCACCACCCTGCCGCCCAGTGCTGCGGTGGTGTTGCCGCCGGCGTTGCCGGGGTTGGTGAGTCAGCCGGTGTCACCGGCGACGTCGGTGCCGTCGTCGTTGGTGCCGCCGACCACGACGGTTCCGCCTGTCACGACGGTGCCTCCGGTGCCGTCGACGGTGCCTGCGCCGGTGCCTGATGGTGGGGTGTTGCCGGAGTTGGTTCCGGGTGCGTCGCAGGTGTTCGAGGACGGTGTGCCGGCGGCGGTGGAGGTGTTCGTGGACAACGACACGGATCTGGTGTTGCGTGGCGATGGGTTCCAGATGAGCCTTGCGGGTGAGTGCTCATTTGGTTGCACGATTACGACCGATGCTGATGGCCGTCAGGTTCTCGAGTTGGAGGAGAACGGTTTGGCGAAGGTCGAGGGTGTGGGTTTCCTTGCGGGGACGCCGGTGTATGTGTGGTTGTTCTCCGAGCCCACGTTCTTGGGTGAGTTGACGGTGAATGCTGACGGCACGTTCAGTGGGAATGTGGCGTTGGGTGACATCGAGGTGGGTGAGCACACGTTGCAGGTGAACGGCACCAGTTTCGATG
>CAYMUC010000006.1:0-52529 GCA_964393535.1 uncultured Ilumatobacteraceae bacterium
CGGCGGCGTCCATGGTGAGGCTCGACACGAAGGGCTTACGGCCCTGAGGGCTGACACCCCAACCCTCGATCATCACCCATCGGCCGAGCTGCCCGACCGCCGCCAGCTCAGCCCGCGGTGGGCCCGGCGGCCGGGCCTGGAGCGCCGTCCCGATGTCGCGGCGTCCACGGGCCAGCACCCGGGGGCCGCCGGCCACGAACGAGGCGTGAGAGAACACACCGTCATGTGTGAAACACAGCGATGCGGCCGCAGGCCCGTCACCCAGTGCGGCGCGGAACGCGTCGAACACGGCGACCCCGTCAGGTGTGGAGGCCTGCTGTGCCTCGACTGCCGCCCGCACCTCGAACGTCACCGGCACGGCCGGTTCCACCCGCCCCAACAGCACCTCGTTCAACGCCCCGGTAGGGCTCAGATGCGCGCTCACCAGGGCCGTGGCGTACACCCTGGCATCGGCGCCCACGAGGTCCACCTCGAGCAGCACGCGATCGTCCAGAGACACCGCCACCAGACATCGACAGGTGGTCGACGCGTCGAGAGAGGGCGGCAACAGGTCTAGCACTGCGTCGACGAGTGCTTGCGACGCTGCGGTTCCTGTCACGGCCCCATCCTGCCCCATGGATGCAGCAGTAACCTCGCCATCGTGGAACTGGCGGCACTGCAGGACGTGATCGAACGCACCTACGGGGCCCGTGACCGCCAGCGCGGGGTGGCCGCCACGGTCGCCTGGCTGGCCGAGGAACTGGGTGAACTGGCACAGGCGGTGCGCAAGGGCACACCCGAACAGCAACGCCACGAGGTGGGTGACGTGTTGGCATGGGTGGCCAGCCTGGCCAACCAGATCGGGGTGGACCTCGACGCCGCGGTGGCTCGCTACGCGCAGGGCTGTCCTCGCTGTGGTGCCCTACCCTGCGCCTGCTGAACCTCGGGTGCCGCGCCGCCCGTTCAGGACTTGACGAGGAGTTCGGCGATCTGGACGGCGTTCAGTGCCGCACCCTTGCGCAGGTTGTCGTTGCTCACGAACAAGGCCAGACCGCGGTCCCCATCCACGCTCGTGTCCTGGCGGATGCGGCCAACATAACTGGGGTCGCGACCTGCCGCCTCGAGGGGTGTTGGCACCTCCGACATGGCCACACCGGGCGCCTGTGCCAGGAGTTCGGTGGCGCGGGCGGCGGTGATGGGCCGAGCGAATTCGAGGTTGAGCGCCAACGAGTGACCGGTGAACACCGGCACGCGCACGCAGGTGCCCGACACCCGAAGGTCGGGCACACCGAGAATCTTGCGGCTCTCGTTGCGCAGTTTCTGTTCCTCGTCGGTCTCGAGCGATCCGTCATTGGCCATGGACCCGGCGAAGGGCACCACGTTGTACGCGATGGGGCGAACGAACTTGGTGGGTGCGGGGTGCACCACGGCGGTGCCGTCGTAGGTGAGCGCCCGGGCGCTGTCGGTGACGGCGCGAGCCTGACGGTCGAGTTCGTCGACACCAGCCAGCCCACCGCCGGAGACCGCCTGATAGGTGCTGGCCACGACCCGCACCAGGCCGGCCTCGTCATGGAGCGGCTTGAGCACCGGCATGGCGGCCATGGTGGTGCAGTTGGGGTTGGCGATGATGCCCTTGGGGGCATTGGCCACCTGTTCACCGTTCACCTCGGCCACGACGAGGGGAACCTCAGGATCCATACGCCAGGCCGAGGAGTTATCGATGACCAGGGCGCCGGCAGCGGCAAACCGTGGGGCCAGTTCACGAGAACTGCTGGCACCTGCCGAGAACAACGCCACCTCGAGACCGCTCACGTCGGCAGTCGATGCGTCCTCGACCACGATGTCGTGACCCTGCCAGGTGATCACCGAGCCGGCCGATCGTGCCGAGGCGAAACACCTCAGTTCGGTGACGGGAAACCCACGCTCGGCAAGGATGGCCAACATGACGCCACCCACCTGACCTGTTGCTCCGACGACGCCAACACGCATGAGCGGCGAGGCTACTGGGGCGAGTCGCCTTCCCGACGGGCCACCAACCACCAATGACTGCGGTGGATCCCCTCGAAGGTGTGAACGCTGACACCTGACTGTCGCGGAGCGCTACGACGAGGTGACGTATACACCGCCAGGTCGCTGGAGCGATGGGGTAGCGCGGCAACGTAGGCCAGTACTTCGTCGGGCCCGAGGCGGTTGGCCTGCCAGCCGAGCCTCGTGGCGAAGCGACGTCGAGCGAGCCAGGCACCGAGGCGGGGTACCCGCCAGACGAACCTCGTCAATGCCCCCAACGGCACCAGGACAGCGTCGCTGAGGGTCCAGGCCCGGAAGTTCAACGCCACCTGTCCCCCGGGCCGGGTGACCCGCAACGCCTCACCGACCAGGTTCAACGCATCGTCGTGGGCACAGTGCTGCAACGTGATGTACGAGAACGTCACATCTGCGCACACGTCGGGGAGGTCGAGCCTTCGACCATCGGCCACGTGCGAGGTGCGCAGTCGACCCACCTGCCCATAACTCGCGACCGTCTGGCGGCACCGCTCGAGAAACGCTGCATCGAGGTCGCAGGCGATCACCTGGCCGAAGCGGCGCGTGAACGCTGCCGTCATGCGACCGATCCCCGAACCGATCTCGACCAGGGTTCGCTGGTCGTCGTGGTCGGACCCCAACGAGAACAGATGCAGATACGAACCGACCTCCTCGTCGCCGGTGCCCACGAACTCGGCCAGTGTGAGCTGTTCACCGGTGGCGTTGTTGAACACCCAGCCGACCTCGCGCACGACGTCGTCGGCATGGTGTTGCACTTCGCTGGTGCGCCCCGCCGCCTTCCACGGCACCTGCTGCAGTCGGCGGCGGGCCATGGCGGCGGGCTTCTCCGAGGTCACTTCCGCTCGGGCAACGGTGCGGCGTAGGCGACGCCACTGTCGAGGCCGAACGCCGTGTGCAGCACTCGTGCGGCCTGTTCGACCTGGCTGGCCGCCACCACGACCGAGATGCGGATGGTGGAGGTGGAGATCATCTCGATGTTGATGCCCTCGTCGGCGAGCACCCGGAACATGGTGGCCGCCACGCCGGGACTGGTCTTCATGCCGGCACCCACCAATGACACCTTGGCGATGTCGGCGTCGTGAATGACGTCGGCGGCACCGATCTGTGCAGCCACGGTCCGCACGATGTCCTCGGCGACGGCGAGGTCGGCCTTGGGCAGGGTGAAACTGATGTCGGTGGAACCCTGGCTCGAGGTGTTCTGCACGATCATGTCGACATTCACGTTGGCGGCGGCCAAAGGTTCGAACAATGCCGCCGAGACGCCGGGACGGTCGGGAACCGCACGCACCGTCACCTTTGCTTCGCTGACGTCGTGCACGACGCCCGAGATGATGGGATCTTCCATGGGGGCTTCTCCTCGTGGTGCATCAGCGGTGACCCAGGTACCGGGTTCCCAGGTGAAACTGGACCGGACCTGGATGGGAACAGAGTGATTGCGGGCGAACTCGACCGAACGCAGAGCCAGCACCTTCGAGCCCGAGGCTGCCATCTCGAGCATCTCGTCGAAGGTGAGATGCGCAAGCTTGCGAGCCTGTGGCACCAAGCGTGGATCGGCACTGAACACGCCCGTGACATCGGTGTAGATCTCGCAACTGTCGGCGCCGAGCGCAGCCGCCAAGGCCACTGCGGTGGTATCGCTACCGCCACGGCCGAGGGTGGTGATCTCATTGGCGGTGCTGACACCCTGGAAGCCGGCGACCACACACACCTTGCCTTCGGCGAGAGCCGCACGGACGCGGTCGCCCTTCACTTCGAGGATCTTGGCCTTGGTGTGCACGGTGTCGGTGATGATCCCCACCTGGCTGCCCGTGAAACTGACGGCTTCGACACCCTGATCGGCCAGCGCCATGCACAACAACGCCATGGAGATGCGCTCACCGGTGGTGAGCAACATGTCCAGTTCGCGTCCGGGCTGCGTGCGCGACACCTGATTGGCCAGCGAGATGAGGTTGTCGGTGGTCTTGCCCATGGCCGACACCACCACCACGACATCGTTCCCATGACGGCGAGTGAACGCCACGTGCTCGGCGACGGCTCGCATACGGTCGGGGTCGGCGACGGAGGTTCCGCCGTACTTCTGCACGATCAGGGCCACGGTGCAGGAACGCTAGCGCCCACGATCCTGGTAGGTCCCCATCACACTGCGCAGAATGCCCAGGCCGGCGGTGATCTTGGCGAGGAACGACTGCTGATGAGGAATGAGGTAGAAGCGAGGATGGCGCTGCCACAGGCCTCGCAGCCTTCGATCCAAGGCCACGGCTTCTTCCAGGGACTCGCGGCGGTACCGGTTTCCTCCTTCGATGCTGAAGCCGCCCACGGCACCGGTCTCGAAGAACAGCACGGCGTCGTAGCGATCGAGTTCGGTGGTGAGATCGGTGCCGTTCCGGGCGAAGAACTCGTCGTGGCCGTCGGGCCAGAACGCTGCACCGTCGATGGTGCCTCGATCGCAGATGAGCACTCGCTCGGGGAACCGCGCCCGCTGCACATCCTCCAGGTTCCGCTGCACGTGGAAGATCGCCTGCTGCAGCGACCGCTGAGCCTGCTCCTCGGCGACTCGGGGAAACCCTCCGGCGAACAACAGGGTGGCCGACTCGGGTGCCACGATGGCCTCGTCACCAAGTTCGCGCAGATACAGGTCGGCAGCGGTGGTCTTGCCTCCCCCCGGTCCACCGGTGAGGACCACGGTAGGGGACGGACGAGGTGTGAACATCGATGCGAGGGTAGCCTTCGCCGTTCGTGGGCACCGACAAGCGCGAGCGCAAGAAAGCCAACCGACAGTTGCGGTTGGAGGAAGAACGCAAGGCCGAACTGCGGCGTAAGACCAAGCGCAAGGCGATCCGGATCGGCGTCATCGCCGCGCTGATCGTGGCGTTCCTCGTGGTGGTGGCCCTGGTGTTCCGGGACGGGGGCGACGACGAGTCGACCCCGACGACCACCACGGCTGCGCCCACGACCACGAGTGCCCCCACCACCACGGCCACACCCTCTGACGAAAGTCGCGTGATCACCGGCGAGACACCGTGTCCCGCCACCGATCACAGCGAGGCCAAAGCTCGCTCGTTCGAACAGGCCCCGCCCGACTGTCTGGAACCCGGTGCCACGTATACCGCCGAGGTCACGACCAACCAGGGAGCCTTCACCGTCGAGTTGTACCCGGACAGGGCGCCACTGGCAGTCAACAACTTCGTCACTCTCGCCCGCTACAACTACTTCGACGACACCGTGTGCCACCGGGCAATCCCTGCGTTCGTGGTGCAGTGCGGCGACCCGACGGCCACCGGAACCGGTGGACCCGGCTACAGCTTCGCCGACGAACTGCCCGAAGCCGGCGACTACGAGATCGGCTCGCTGGCCATGGCCAACAGTGGTCCCGACACCAACGGCAGTCAGTTCTTCGTGATCACCGGCCAGAACGGTGCCGACCTGCCGCCCAACTACACATTGTTCGGCAGGGTCATCGATGGCCTCGACACCACGGTGACCGCCATGGATGCCCTGGGCAATCCCGAGAGCAACGGCACCCCCCCGCTCGGCGAGATCCGTATCGAGACGGTGCGCATCATCCAGTCGTGATGAGTGTGCGCACTGCCTCGACCACGAGGCGGTGCTCTACGGCGTGCATGCGCTTCTCGAGGTCGTGCAGTGTGTCGACGGGTTCGATGCGCACGACCTCTGACGCGATGACGGGTCCCGAGTCGACCCCTTCATCAGGGACGAGATGCACCATGATCCCGGTGTGGGTCCGAAGGCCGGCCCGCGCCTCTTCGTAGGCACGTTCGATGGCCCTGACGCCGGGAAGTTCACCAGGGAGGGCCGGGTGCACATTGAGGACTCGTCCGGGGAACCGGTCGAGGAACTCAGTGGTGAGCAACCGCATGAAGCCGGCAAGGATCACCCAGTCGGGTCGCCATGCGGCCACCACCTCGCCGAGGCGGCGGTCGTAGCTACGTCGCGGTTCATCCGGGTGGCGTTCCACTGCGATGGCAGGTAGCCCTGCGCTGCGGGCCCGCTCGAGGGCGAACGCCCCAGGTCGATCACCGCCGACACCCACCACAGCGGCGTCCAGCACCCCGCTGGTACAGGCATCGAGAACCGCTTGCAGATTGGAACCCTGCCCCGAGGCCAGCACCACCAGGCGGGCCGTCATGACGTTGCAGGTACGAGGTGCACGCCATCGCCGGCCACCAGTTCACCGATGCGCCACACCTCTTCACTGATGGCGTTCTCCACGGCGGGCACGTCATGCGGGGCGACGACGAGCACCATGCCGACCCCCATGTTCAGCGTTCGGTGCAGTTCGACGTCATCGACCACGCTGACCTCTCGCACCAAGCGAAACAGGGGCGGTACCGGCCACGAGCCCAACCGCACCCGAGCGCCCACGCCGGCGGGTAACACCCGCGGAAGGTTCTCGGGGAGACCTCCCCCGGTGATGTGGACGAGCGCCTTCACCGCCCCCGTGGCCAAGGCCGCGTCGAGGACGAGGAGGTAACTGCGGTGAGGTTCCAGCAATGCGTCCACCAGCGGTCGGTCCAACGGCTGGGGCTGGGCGTCGAGTGGAAGCCACTGGAACAGGCGCCGAAGCAACGAGTAGCCGTTCGTGTGAGGGCCACTGGACGCCACACCCAGCAGGACATCGCCCACTGCGAGGTCCGACCGAGGGAGCAGTTCAGCGCGTTCGGCGACCCCGATGAGCGTGCCGGCGATGTCGAAAGCACCCGGAGCGTAGACCCCGGGCATCTCGGCGGTCTCGCCACCGAGCAACACACACCCCGACGCCTCGCAGGCGTCGGCGATACCCGCCACCACCTCGGCCACATCGGCGGCGACCAACCGGGACGAGGCGAGATAGTCGAGGAAGAACAACGGTCGTGCCCGCTGCACCAACACGTCGTTGATGCAGTGGTTCACGATGTCCACCCCCACGCCGCGCAGACGTCGAGTGCGGGCTGCCAACTCGACCTTGGTGCCCACACCGTCGGTGGAAGCCACGAGGACGGGGTGGTCGAACGACTTGAGGAACGACACATCGAGTGCCCCGCCGAACGACCCGATGCCGGCCAACACCGAAGGCGTGGTGGTGCGGGCCACGCTGTGGCGCAGCAGTTCCACCGCTCGACCCCCCTCGTCGATGTCCACCCCGGCTGCCGCATACGACTGCAGTTCGGCTGCAGCCGCCCGCCAGCCGATGTCACGTCGGTGCTGGGCACCGGCGAACGACACCCCGTCCAGCGTGTCGTAGGCGCGGGTCCGAGCCTCGGCCAGGGTGTCTCCCACCCCGACACAGGTGACGACCCGCCCCCCAGTGGTCACGAGCGAGTCGTTGACCACCTCGGTACCGGAGTGGAACACGAACGTCTGCGGGTCGTGGGGCACCGCCAGGGAGATGGGATGGCCTGAGATGACAGAGCCCGGATAGCCCTGCGACGCCACCACCACCCCGAGGGCAGCACCTGGCCGCAGGGTGACGGCCGCGGGGTCGAGTGCTCCTCGCGTGCACGCCAAGAGCAGATCCAGCAGGTCGCCCTGAAGGAGAGGAAGCAGGACCTGTGCCTCGGGGTCACCGAAGCGACAGTTGTACTCGAGCAGGCGCGGACCCGCAGGGGTGAGCATGAGACCGGCGTACAGCACACCCACGTAGGGAGTGCCTGCAGCAGCGAGGTGGTCGATGACGGGTTGGACGAACCGGGCGTTCAACTCCTGTGCACTGAACCCCACCGGTGCCGGGGCGTAGGCGCCCATTCCGCCGGTGTTGGGGCCTGTGTCCCCCTCGCCGATTCGCTTGTGATCCTGAGCGATGGGCAACGGCACACTGCGCACGCCATCGCACAGGCTGATCAGGGAGCATTCGGGGCCGGTCAGACGTTCTTCCACCACCACTTCGCCCGCTCTCAGAGCGTCACGCAAGGCCTGGTCGGTCTCGGCGGCATCGCCAGGCACCACCACTCCCTTGCCAGCGGCCAGACCCGACTGCTTCACCACCACCGGCGCATCCAGTGCCGAGATCCAGGCTCGAGCCTCGTCGAGTTCACCGGGTTGGAACACCGCCGAACGCGGTCCCGGTAGGCCCAGTTGCTCGGCCAGGTGCCGTGCGTAGGCCTTGGACGATTCGAGTCGAGCCAACGCCGCTTCGGGGCCGAACACAGCGAGACCCCGAGCAGTGCAGACGTCGACCAGACCGGCGGCCAACGCCGCTTCGGGGCCCACCACCACGAGGTCCACCCCTTCGGCCACACACCGGTCGGCGATGGCCTGGACGTCGTGCACGGCGAAGGGCCAACGCTCGCCGGCAATGCCTCCGTTACCGGGGGTGACGATGAGCCGCCCGCAGCGCGGCGAGTCAGCCAGAGCGACCGCCAGGGCGTGTTCACGACCACCGGCCCCCACCACCAGCACGGTCAGCGCGGCACTCACGCCAGCACCCCGTCGAACTGGTCCTTGGCACCCACGTTCACACGCACCGGGTACTCGCCCGTGAAGCAGGCGTTGCAGTAGCCCTCGTCGCGGCCGATGGCGCGCATCATGCCTTCGAGCGACAGGAAGGCCAGGCTGTCGGCGCCCACATGGCGGCACAGGTCACCAAGGTCGAAACGCGCAGCGATGAGGTCGCCGTCATGACCCATGTCCACCCCGAAGTGGCATGCGTGCCGGATGGGCGGACAGGTGATCCGCAGATGCACCTCGGTGGCACCGGCCTCGCGCAGCAGGCCCACCAACGGTCCAGCCGTGGTACCCCGCACCAACGAGTCGTCGATCAGCACCACCCGGCGTCCGGCCAGGTTCTCGGGTAGGGCGTTGAACTTCATGGCCACGCGCCGTTCCCTCATGGACTGCGACGGCTCGATGAACGTGCGGCCGATGTACCGGTTCTTGATGAGTCCGTCGTTGTGGGGCAGACCACTGGCCCTCGAATAACCGATGGCTGCCGGGATCGACGAGTCGGGGACGGGCACCACGACATCGGCATCGACGGGATGCTCCTGTGCCAGTTCAGCACCCAAGCGTTGCCGAACCATGTGCACGCTGCGGTCGTCCCAGGTCGAGTCGGGACGCGAGAAGTAGACGAACTCGAAGGTGCATCGGGCCTGCCGTACCCGGGGCGCCAGCACGCAGCGGTACTCGATGCTGTCACCTCGCAGGGTGACGATCTCGCCGGGTTGGACCTCCCGAACGTCGCTGCACCCCAAGGTGCGAAGCGCACAGGTCTCCGAGGCCACGGCATACCCGCCCGCCGGTAGGCGTCCCACCGACAACGGTCGGAATCCCCACGGGTCACGCGCCGCGATCACCCGGTCGGCGGCCAGCACCACCAACGACCAAGCCCCCTCCCACCGTGGCAGCAGCGACGCCAGCCGGTCTTCCCACGTCTCGCCTGCGGCGGCGGCGAGCATGAGCGTCATGACCTCGGTATCGGAGGTGGCGGTGAGGCCGAAACCGCGGTGCAGCAACCCCTGCCGTAGCGCCCCTGCGTTCACCAGGTTGCCGTTGTGAGCCACGGCGAGTGGGCCGTGCATGGTCTCCACCAGGAACGGCTGCGCGTTTCGGGAACCTGAGGCACCGGTGGTCGAATAGCGGGTGTGGCCGATGGCGTGCGGTCCCCGCAGTGGCTCCAAGGTGGCCGGGGTGAACACCTGGCTCACCAACCCCACGTCCTTGTGGAGGCGCGCCGTGGCCCCGTCGGCCACAGCGATACCCGCCGCCTCCTGGCCCCGGTGTTGCAGGGCGAACAGGCCGAAGAACGCCGACTGAGCAGCATCCTCGCCCGTAGTGCTGACCCCCACCACGCCGCATTCCTCGTGTGGCCGGTCGTCATCGTGGAGCGTCACGGCAGCAGTCCCTCCCGTCGCAGGTTGGCGCTGAGACGCTCACGCACAGGGGCCGAGCCCGGCTGGAACGCTCGCCCGGTCAGCCGTTCGAAGGCCTCGACGTAGCGGTGTGCGGTGGCGGCGACCACGTCGGGGGGCAGCGTGGGCGGCGGGCCATCGCCGATGTACCCGGCCGCCGCCAGAGCGAGCCGAACGGGCTCTTTGTCGAGGCTCTCGGGCTCGTCGCCTCGACCCCGTCGCACCTCGAGAGTGTCGGCCACCCAGAAACGGGACGAATCGGGGGTGTGGACCTCATCGATGAGCAGCAGTCGGCCATCGGCGGCCAGACCGAACTCGTACTTGGTGTCGGCCAGAACGAGGCCCCGTTGCGCAGCGAGAGTGCGACCCCGCTCGAAGACGGCGAGAGCGACTGCCTGGACCTGATCCCACAACGCCTCGTCCACCAGACCACGCTGCACCACCTCGGCGCAACTGAGCGGCATGTCGTGGCCACCTACTGCTGCTTTGGTGGTGGGCGTGATGATGGGCTGTTCGAGAAGCATGTTCTTCACCAGGCCGTCGGGGAACCGATGGCCGTCGATGAGCCGAGCACCTTGTTCGTAGCGCCGCCACAGGGAGGTGGAGGTGGACCCGGTGATCGCCCCACGCACCACCACCTCGACCGGCAGTGGTGTGGCCGCGATGGCCAGGATGGCGTTGGGGTCGGGGGTCGACAGCACGTGGTGGTGCGTGATGTCGGCAACCTGCTCGAACCACCAGGCCGCCAGCTGATTCAGCACCTGCCCCTTGAAGGGGATGTGAGCGACGATGCGGTCGAAGGCCGACAGGCGATCGGTGGTGATGAACAACCGCCGATGATCATCGACGGCGTACGACAGACGCACCTTGCCCTCTCGCCGGTCGGCGAGTGGCAGAGCGATATCGATGAACGGATTTTCCACGGGATACAGGTCAGGCGATGACATGGGACACCCCCCGCCGGAACAACGCCAACCCGGACCGCCCCCCGTGGTGGTCGGGTCGATGGCGAAGCGGATGCTGGCGGGCGAGAACGTGGTTCTCGGGATGGGGCATGAGGCCCAGTACCAGACCGGTGGTATCGCAGAGTCCCGCCACATCACCCCGAGACCCGTTGGGATTCGCTGCGACGTAGGTCAGTGCCACCTGATCACCGGCGACCAACGCGTCCCAGGTGTCGTCGTCACAGACGAACCGACCCTCGCCGTGCGCGACGGGACAATCGATGTCGTCGTCCAGGCCCTGCGTCCAGACACACCGCTGCGACACGGGTCGCAACTGCACCCATCGACAGTCGAACCTTCCCGCCAGGTTCTGCCCGAGGGCCACACGGCCACCTGTTCCAGGCAGTAACCCCAGGCGCACCAGAGTCTGGAAGCCGTTGCAGATACCCAGCACGGGCACCCCGCGCTCCACCGCTGCGGGCAGTCGATCCGCCAACAGTCGCTCGAGTTCCAGGGCGAACAACCGGCCAGCGCCCAATGCATCGGCGTACGAGAAACCACCT
Organism: uncultured Ilumatobacteraceae bacterium; assembly: GCA_964393535.1. Lineage (GTDB taxonomy): Bacteria > Actinomycetota > Acidimicrobiia > Acidimicrobiales > Ilumatobacteraceae > CAYMUC01. The sequence continues at coordinate 11,374 of CAYMUC010000006.1, forward strand.
GCCACCACGATGAGATCGCTGCGATCCACCAGACCAGGATCGGCGGCCAGCTCCCTGACCAGCGCCACGCGGGGTTCTGCCCCGGCGAGGTCCAATGCCAGCGACACGTCGCGGTCGCGGTTGGTGCCTGGAGCGGCGATCACGAGGGCAGTGGGGCGGCCACTCATCGCTGTGCCTCCCAGACCCGACGAATGTCGTCGAGGTCGAGGGCCGAGCCGTCGGGCAGTGTGAACACGGCTTCCGCCACGAGTTCTCCCACCACGCTCACCGCTCCTGGTACGGCTGCTCGCACCTCGGCGAGAGACTGAGGGGGGATCTCCACCAGGAGTCGGCCGAGAGACTCGGCGAACAACCAGGCATGCTGGCCTTCGGGTGCCACCGGCTCGAAGCGCACCCCGAGTCGGCCACCGATGGCCATCTCGGCCACGGCGACAGCCATGCCGCCTTCGCTGGGATCGTGGCAGGCCAACACTGTGCCCTGCGCGATGAGTCGGTGCACGGCGCGGTACCGCTGTGGGGCAGCAGAGTCGAAGGCCGGCACCACCACCGGTGTGTCATCGGCCCCGCACACCAGGGTGGCGTGGCTACCGGCCCACTCATCTCGGGTTTCGCCCAACAACACGAGGAGATCGCCTGCCCGTTTGGCGTCGGCAGTCACGGTGCGATCGGCATCGGGCACGTGGGCCACTGCCGTGATGACCAAGGTGGGAGGCACCGCCTGGCGCTGCCGATCGGCACCGGTGAACTCGTTGTTCAACGAGTCCTTGCCCGAGACGAACGGTGCCGCAAAGGCGCGGGCTCCCGCAACACAGCCATCGACTGCGGCGACAAGGTCGCCCAGCGTGCGGGGGCGACGCGGATCGCCCCACGAAAAGTTGTCGAGGAGAGCCACCCGGTCGGGGTCGGCACCCACGGCCACCACATTGCGAACCGCTTCGTCGAGAGCGGCCAACGCCATGCGTTCGGGGTCGTGCATCCCGAACCACGGGTTCACCCCCACACCGATCGCCACGCCATGGCGTGCGGCGGGTTCGGCCAGCACCGCCCCATCACCGTGGCCGTCACCCGCCGCACCGACGAGGGGTCGCACCACGGTGGCACCGCGAATCTCATGGTCGTATCGATGCACCACATCGGAGCGGCTCTGCAGGTTGGGATGCCCGAGCAAGCGGAGCAGCAGTTCGCCTGGCGGCACGGAGGCGATGGCGGCCGGTGTGACCGCATCGACCCGGCGATCGGGCGTGGGAAGTTGCGCCTCGAGGTGCCGCTGGGGTCGCCCGTCGTGCAGGAAGCCGGTGTCGAGGTCCACGACCACGGTGCCGTGGCTGCGCACCACCATGCGGCCGTCTCCCGTGAAGCAGCCGAGATCGGTCCATTCGACACCGTGGCGATGGCAACGCTCGGCAAGTGCATCGACCTGTTCGGGCGGTACTGCGAGCACCATGCGTTCCTGGGCCTCGGACAACCACGCCTCCCACGGCGACAGGCCGGGGTACTTGAGGGGTAGGCCGGCCAGGTCCACATCGGCGCCCACGCCCTCGGCCATCTCCCCCACAGCCGAGGACAGCCCGCCGGCACCGCAGTCGGTGATCGACCGGTAGAGGTGACGTGCATCGCGCAGCACATCGATCAGTAGTTTCTCGATGATCGGGTCACCGATCTGCACGCTCGCTCCCGCCACGTCTCCCGTGGTGGCGTCCATGGTCATCGACGAGAACGTCGCTCCGCGGAGCCCGTCGCGTCCCGTGCGACCGCCGAGCACGATGATGCGATCACCCTGCTGTGGCGGCTCGGGAGGTCGGTAGTCGTGAGCCAACCCCACACAGCCGGCATACACGAGGGGGTTCGCCAGGTAACCGTCGTCGTACAACACGGCACCAGCCACCGTGGGAAGACCGATCTTGTTGCCGTAGTCGGCGATTCCAGCGATCACCCCCGCTCGAACTCGTCGGGGATGCAACACCCCCTCGGGTAGCCGAGACGGGTGGGTATCGGGATGCCCGAAGCACACGATGTCGGTGCAGGCCACGGGAAGGTGGGCGGCACCCAAGATGTCGCGGATCACCCCACCCACGCCGGTATTGGCACCGCCGAAGGGTTCCACCGCACTGGGGTGATTGTGGGTCTCACACTTCAGGGCCAAGGTCTCGCCCGGTACGAACGACACGATCCCTGCGTTGCCCACGAAGGCACTGACCACGTAGGGGGCATCGAGTTCCTCGGTACTGGCACGGAGTCGCCCGAGAAGACTGTCGGGACGCTCCACACCGTCCACGGTGATGGTCGCCCGGAACGTCTTGTGTGAACAATGCTCACTCCACGTCTGAGCCACCATCTCCACTTCGACGTCCGTGGGATGGCGACCCTGCGCAACGAAGTACGCGCGCACAGCCTCGAGTTCCTCGGGGTCCAACGCGAGTCCCCGTTCGATGTTCCACGCCGCCAGTTGCTCATCGGATGTCTCGGACCCGATGAGCAGTCGTTCGGCACTGCCGATCACGCCTTGGCAACGATCATCGTCGACGCGCTGCATCGTCACCGCCACGGCCTCGTCGAGGGCCCAGCGTTCGACGATCGGATTGGCCAACAACTTGTGGATGAGCAGTTCCAGACTCGGCGAGGGCGTCACACCCGTGATCTCGTAGCGACGCACCAACCCGACCCCCTGCACCGGCAAGTGACGGCGGCGAATCACTCCGATGAGTTCGGTTGCCACCGGGTTGGTGACGCCAGGAAGGCGAGTGACCTCGACGAGATGGTCCGTAGCCGACAGCGACGTGTCTGCAGTGACCCACTCGCCCTCTTGGAGTAGCGGGTCCACCAGCAGTTCGTGCATCGCCGACCGCTCGAGTTCGCTGAGCGCCCCCTCCAGCACGATTCGCTCCGCCACCCGAAGGTCGACCAGCGTCGTCAGGCCGAGGTCATGGGCATCGGCCAGCAACTCCCTCACAAGCGGATCACGGCCCCTGGTCCGGATCTCGAGAACGTGTCGCTCGGGTGCGGCTGGGGGGCTCACACCCCGAACCTAATGGTGCGGTTCCCACCGGCTCCCCCGACTGAACAGAAAATCAACGTCGAGCGAGTCGCGCTCACAGGCCGGGAAGGTCACCTCGCACGTCAGGTCCGGCAATGGCCTCCCAGCCGGCATCCCGATGGACCAGCGCGCTCCCCGTGTGCAGCATGGCGATGGGCGTATTGGCCAGTTTCAGCGTGCGATGCAAGCGGTCAGCAGACCAGGCCTCGACCTCGGTCACCAAGGCCAGACCCCTCACCAGGCCAAGCCCCAAGGTGAAAGCCCCACCCCTTGGATCAACCATAGGGTCACAGATCGCAGCAGCGCTGGCCCCCACGGCCACCACCAGGCCGCCCTCGGCCAACACAGTGCCGAGCGCCTCCCACATCGGGGTGTCCTTCATGACGCTGCGCAGGTGCATCGGCGAGTCACCGGCCAGATACACGGCACGCGCCCCTGCCACCCTGGCAACGTTGTCGGCGTTCAACGCACCGGGGCGGTCCAGCACCATGAGACCCGTCACCTCGACACCCACCCTGTGTCCCCACGTCTCAGCGGTTGCCACCAAACGGTCAGGGTGCTCATACGCATCGGCGGTGGGCAACACCACGGCGCGTTGGGCACCCACCTCGACCAGGAGACGACGGTCGAGGTCGTCGTTGGCGACGAAGGGGCCGCCGCCTTGCAGGGCCAAGATTCCGGTCACGCCTCCGAGCGTAGACCTCTGCGGCCTGTGCGTCGCACCGCCACGAAACCAACCACACCTGCGATCACGGAGGCGAAAAGGATGCCCAGCTTCGCCTCGGCGAGGGCCGTCACGTCGTCGAAGGCGAGTCCGGCGACGAAGATGGCCACGGTGAAGCCGATACCGGCCACCGTGGCAACGGCGGCCAACTGGCTCCAGCGCACCCCGGTTGGCAGCGTGGCGATTCCTGTCTTCACCGCCAGGAAAGCCGCCAAGGTGATCCCCACAGGCTTACCGATCACCAAGCCGACGATCACGCCCCAGGCGACCGGTGATGCCACGGCATCACCCATCACATGACCGTCGATCTCGATACCAGCGTTGGCGATCGCGAACAACGGCACGATCACCAGCGAGGTCCACGGCAGGAGTGCATGAATCAGTCGTTCGACCACCGAGATCACGTGACGACTCACAGCCACATGCCTCTGCAGAGCCTCGGGATCGGTGAGGTCCTCGTTCTCACCAAAGGCGACGGCACTGGGCGTCTCGAGCGGGACGGTCGGCGCGATGAAACCCATGATCACTCCGGCGATCGTGGTGTGCACGCCGCTCTCGTGAAGAGCGAACCACAGCAGTGCACCCAGGGTGAGGTAGGCGGGAATGGGTCTGATGCCGAGGCGACGCACGCCGATGGTTGCACCGACGACCACCAGGGCAGCCAACAACCACGCGCCGCTGATGCTCTCGCTGTAGAAGATGGCGATGACCACGATGGCACCGAGATCGTCGGCGATAGCGAGGGCCAAGAGGAAGACGGTCAGCGACGCCGGCACATAGCGGCGACCGATCAGGGCCAGCACGCCTACGGCCATGGCGATATCGGTGGCCATGGGGACACCCCACCCCCTGCTGGTGGCCGTGCCTGCGTTGAAGAGGGTGTAGAGCAGCGCTGGGACGACCATGCCACCAACAGCCCCCATCACGGGCAGGGCCGCCGCCCTGGGTGAACGAAGTTCGCCTTGGACGATCTCACGCTTGATCTCGAGTCCGACCACGAAGAAGAAGAGCGTCATGAGGCCGTCGTTGAGCCACTCGTGCAGGGTGAGCGACAGCTCCCGACCTCCGAGCGACAGGGCTAGCTCGGTCTCCCACAGGTCGTGGTAGCTCCCTGGGAACGCGTTCACCCAGATCAAGGCGATGACGGCACCCGCCACGAGGAGCACACCGCCCGCTGTCTCGGCCTTGAGAAACGCCCGCAGAGGCTGGAAGGGCGCTGGGCGTAACGGCTCGCGAGGGGCGGTGCGGGTCACGACGTCACCTGGAGTGCTGGCACGAGCAGGGGACTGTACTCCTCGACGCCAGTTGACGACCGGCTAAGTTACCTACCGGTAAGTAACTTCTGTTCGGCGGTGGATACCGGCTACTCGGGTGTCGGATCGGCCGGCGGAACCGCGAGGGGGAAGGAGCGAAAAATGGCGGTAACAGGCGTTGGCACCATCGGGGTGGTGGGATCGGGGATCATGGCTGCGGGCCTGGCCGACGTGATGGCCTGTGCGGGCTTCGGGGTCGTGGTCCGGGCTCGTACGGCGCAGGGGACGGCCCAAGTGAGGTCATCGCTCGAAGCAGCCACGGCGAAGCGGGTCAAGCGGGGGGCGATGAGCGGCGACGAACGAGACTCGGTGCTGGCTCGAGTGAGGGCCACCTGCGACCTCGATGGACTGGATGCATGTGACCTCGTGGTCGAAACCATCGTCGAGGATCTGGCTGTCAAGCGAGCCTTGTTCGCCGAACTGGACCGAGTGGCGAAACCTGGTGCCGTACTGGCCACCAACACGTCCACCCTGCCGGTGATCGAGATGGCCATGGCCACGAGACGTCCCGAGTCGGTGTGTGGCATGCACTTCTTCAACCCCGCGCCAGCAATGCGCCTCGTGGAAGTGGTACCCGCCCTCACCACCAGCGACGCCACGGTGGACACCGTTGTCCGTGTTGCCGAGGCGTGCGGCAAAGACGTGGTGCACGTGGCCGATCGTGCAGGGTTCGTGGTGAATGCCCTTTTGTTCCCGTACCTCAACCATGCCGTGCGACTCTGGGAGGAGGGCGTCGCCACGATGGACGACATCGACACCGCCATGTGCGGGGGATGCAACTTCCCGATGGGCCCGTTCGCTCTCTTGGACCTGATCGGCCTGGACACGGCGGTTGCCATTCTCGACGCATTGCACGCCGAGCGACGCGACGCCGCAACGGTGGCAGCACCGACCCTGCGCCGCCTGGTGGCGGCCGGGCGCCTGGGCCGCAAGACTGGCTGGGGCTTTCGAGCATCCTGACGAAGCGGTGGATGCCCACAGCACGAGGCCACTGCTACAACTGCTCCGATGCACCCGTTCGCGAGGCACCCCAGGGAACCGTCGAGCTCGGTATGGGTCCTGCCTGATCCGGAGCGAGCAGACACTGACGGCCTGGTCGCCATCGGTGCTGACCTGGAGCCGGGCACTCTGGTGGCGGCGTACCGATCCGGGTTGTTTCCTATGCCGTTCGGTCGTCGTCGCCTCGGTTGGTGGTCACCGGACCCCCGGGGAGTCCTTCCACTGGACGGTCTGGTCGTCTCGCGATCCCTCAGGCGCAGCATGCGCAGGTTCGAGGTTCGTTTCGATACACAGTTCACTGCCGTGATGACGGCCTGCGCCGACCCCCATAGGCCCCAGGGCTGGATCACCTCGGACTTCGTCGTGGCTTACCGCCGTCTTCACGAACTCGGTTTCGCCCACAGCGTGGAGTGCTTCGACGAGAACGGGGCCTTGGTCGGCGGACTGTACGGCGTGCGGGTGGGCGCTCTGTTCGCAGGCGAGTCCATGTTCCATCGCGCGACCGATGCGTCCAAGGTCGCTCTCATCCACTTGGTCGACGCCATGAAAGACCATGGCCTGTGGCTCCTCGACACCCAATGGTCAACGCCGCACCTGGCCTCACTCGGCGTGGTCGATATGGCACGATCGGACTATCTGAGGCTGCTGAAGCGAGCAGTCGAGGGCGCTTGAGCGAAACAAGTGGCTCCCGTCCTTAGGGTGCTCTCGTGGACCATTCGGCGGTGCTCGACCTCATGGCGGCAGCGCTAGACGACCTGGAGATCCCGAACCCCGACCGGGCTCACGTCTTGGACGGATTGCAGCGGATCCGTCGCCTTCGGTCGTGGCTCGATGCAAGTGATGGCATCCTGCGTCAACACCTTGGCCGGGTCTCTTCATCAGCCGCCGACGCCGTCGAGGATGCCCGGAACGTTTCGATGTGTTCTAGGGCCCAGAACCGTCGCCGCGAACGTCGCTGCCGGATCATGGTCAGTTTTCCCATGGCTCGACGCCTTCTGCAGGAGGGCACCATCACGTCCGAGCACGTCGACGCCTTGGTCCAAGTGTGGTTCGGCCTCGAGCCCGCCCGACGCAGCGACCTTGCCGCCATGGGTGAGGACCTGTTCGATCTTGCATGCGGGATCACGCCTGAGGCGTTCCGTGAGGAACTCCGGCGCATCGTGGACATGCTTCGGGCCGACGCCGGAGAGTCGCGCTCGCAGCAGCAGCGGCGAGAAGCTCGGGTGCGTACATGGCTCGATCATGCGACGGGCATGCTGAGAATCACCGGAGCCCTCGATCCTGGTCTGGCGCGGGACTTCTCGGCCCAGCTCAGTCGTGCTCTTGCCGCTCGCCACGCTCAACCGGCTCCCCCCGACTGTCCCGATGATCCCATCGCCAAGAACGACTGGCTTCGAGCCCATGCCCTGATGGACCTCATCCGACAGGGCACGCCAAGTCCACGGACCGAGGTGATGGTCGTGGTCGAGGGAGAGAGTGCACGGTCGACGTCGGGCGAGATCTCTCTTCACGAGGTCAGAGAGCTACTCGAAGGACACCGGGCTCGGTTCAGCGCCGTCTCGGTCGACAGCGAAGGCCGTGTGTCCGCTCCTGGTTCACTCGAACTCGGTCGGAGTTCCCGTCTGCCCAACGATGCTCAGCGACGGGCTCTGTTCGCTCTCTACCCAACGTGTGCGATTCCCGGCTGTCCGGTCGAATTCACGCTGTGCACCTTGCACCACGTCCAGTGGTGGCGCGACGGAGGGCGCACTGATCTCGGCAACCTTGTGCCGCTCTGCGGCGATCACCACCGAGCGGTGCACCAGGAGGGCTGGATGCTGACGCTCGCACCTGACCGGCACCTGACGGTGCTTCGCAGCGACGGTCGACGGCTCGAAGCGGACCTTCATCGGCGTGCACGTGGCCAGCCGCCCGACGCGTCCAGCCAACCTGGCTCGCCCGAACCCTCGACCAGGCGACACACTGTGCTGCATGACACGTCGCGACGAACCGTGGATGATGCGCACCTACTCGGGGCACTCGACGGCGAAGGCATCCAACGAGCTGTACCGGACGAATCTGGCCAAGGGGCAAACGGGACTGTCGATCGCGTTCGACCTCCCGACACAGACCGGCTACGACCCTGACGCACTGCTGGCCCGCGGCGAGGTGGGCAAAGTCGGGGTACCGGTAGCTCATCTCGGCCATGTGCGCACACTGCTCGACGGCATCCCGCCAGGGCAGATGAACACCTCGATGACCATCAACGCCACGGCCGCCTGGCTGTTGGCGTTGTATGTCGCAAATGCCGAGGAGCAGGGAACGCCGTCGACAGCGCTTCGAGGCACCACGCAGAACGACATCGTGAAGGAGTATCTGTCTCGGGGCACGTACATCTTCCCGCCGGTTCCTTCCAAGCGACTGATCGTCGACATGGTGGCCTGGTGTGCTGCAAACGCACCCAAGTGGAACCCGATGAATGTGTGCTCGTACCACCTGCAGGAGGCCGGCGCCACGCCCGTGCAGGAGATCGCATACTCGCTCGCAACTGCCATCGACATCCTCGATGCAGTTCGCGACTCGGGCCAGGTGGAGCCCGGGCAGTTCGGACAAGTCTTCGGTGCCATCTCGTTCTTCGTGAACGCCGGTATCAGATTCGTCGAGGAGATCTGCAAGATGCGCGCCTTCACGAACTTGTGGGACCGCATCGGATTGGAACGGTATGGAGTCACCGATGCCAAGGCGCGGCGCTTCCGCTACGGGGTCCAGGTGAACAGTCTCGGACTGACCGAGGCACAGCCGGAGAACAATGTTCAACGCATCGTGCTCGAAATGCTGGCGGTGACCCTGTCCAAGGATGCACGGGCCCGAAGCGTGCAGTTGCCGGCGTGGAACGAGGCCCTCGGCCTTCCCCGGCCGTGGGATCAGCAATGGAGTCTCCGCATGCAGCAGGTCTTGGCGTTCGAGACCGACCTGCTGGAGTACGGCGACATCTTCAGTGGTTCGCACGTGATCGAAGCCATGACCACCGAGTTGGCGGACGCCGCATGGGCCGAACTGCAGGACGTGTTGGCCCTGGGGGGAGCGTTTGCCGCCGTCGAGGAACTGAAGGGTCGACTGGTGTCGTCCATGGCGGAGCGCACTCGGCGCATCGAGGGTGGGGAACAGGTGGTAGTCGGCGTGAACCGGTTCACCGAGTCCGAGACTTCTCCCCTGAACCAACCGGGCAACATTCTCACCGTTGATCCTGCCGTCGAGGCCGAGATGATCGCTGATGTTCGGGCTTGGCGTGAGGCACGGGATGCACACGCCGTTCAGTCCGCGCTGAACGAACTACGCCGGGCGGCCCTCGAGGGAGACAACCTCATGCCTCCCTCGATCACCCTCGCCAAGGTCGGAGGCACCACTGGTGAGTGGGCCAGTGTGCTCCGCGAGGTGTTTGGCGAATACCGGGCCCCGACCGGCGTCGGGGCTGCGGCGGGCCGACGCACAAGCGACCTTGCAGCCGTCGCCGAACTGGTGCGATCCATCCCGGGCGGGCCCCCCCGCCTGCTCGTCGCCAAACCTGGTCTTGACGGGCACTCGAATGGGGCGGAACAGATCGCCGTCGCCGCTCGCGACTCGGGAATGGAAGTCGTGTATTCGGGCATCAGGCTGACACCGGAACAAATCGCCGCCAGTGCTCGCGACGAAGATCCCGACGTCATCGGCCTCTCGATTCTGTCGGGTTCACACCTCGAGTTGGTCCCCGCCGTACTCGACCTGCTTCGAGCCGCGGGTGTCGATGCACCGGTCATCGTGGGGGGGATCATTCCCGAAGAGGATCGCGGGCGTCTTCACGACGCTGGCGTCGCCGCGGTCTACACCCCAAAGGACTTCGAGATGGCCAAGATCATGCGGGATATCGCTGAGTTAGCGGCCTCGCGGCGCTGAGCATGCCAGGCGTCAGCGGGTCTGTGGATCGTCGTGGGGCAGTCGAGTCGCTGCATCGAGGCGGATCGTTTCACCGTTCAGGTACTCGTTGTCGACGAGATGCATGACGAGAGCGGCGAACTCATCCGGGCGCCCCAGACGTGACGGGAACACGACCGATGACACGATCCCGGCGCGCACATCGTCACGAATGCCGCCAAGGATCGGCGTCTCCATGACCCCTGGAGCGATCGCGTTGACGCGAATGCCCAGGGGCGCAAGATCGCGAGCAGCCGTGAAGGTGAGGGCCACCACAGCGGCCTTCGACGCGGCATAAGCACCTTGGCCGACTTGGCCCTCGAAAGCGGCGATCGAGGCGGTGTTCACCAACACACCCGCCGTCCCACCATCGGCGGTGCGAGGGACACGTCCCATCGCCTCGGCGGCCGCACTCATCAGATTGAACGTGCCATTGAGGTTGATGTCGACGACTCGGCGGAACGCCGCCGCATCGCCCGCCCGGACCCCGCCGTCTCGGCTGCGCGACGCCACGCGTTGGTTGGAGCCAACGCCGGCACAACTCACCGCGACGCGCAATGGACCCATGTCCGAAGCCCGCCGCACGGCCGCCGTCACAGCGTCGATATCGGTGACATCCCCGAGCTCCAGAGTCACCCCCTCGGGCAGTGAGCCTGGATCGCCGGCGAGATCGAAGGCCACCACGTGCGCACCACGAGCGGCAAGTGCACGGCAGGTCGCCAAACCAAGACCGGAAGCCCCTCCCGACACCACCGCCGACGTCCCCACGAGATCCATGACACCCCTCTTCCCAAACCAAACGAGTGGTAGGTTACCCAGGCGGCACCGGAAAGGGAGTTCCATGACCACCACACCTGACCCTCGCCCCGGCGTGACCACCAGCGAAGAAGGAACGGTGTTGCACGGTTGGCGGTGCACCGAGTGCCGCATGCCATCTCTCTGGGCAACACCGCGTTGCGCCGTGTGTGGGGGTGGCGTGATTGCCGATCGATTCGGGCCTCGTGGCACGGTCTGGTCATCGACCGTGGTGCGCGTGCCGGTACCGGGCAGGACACCGCCCTATGCCATGGCGTATGTGGACCTCGACGACGGCCCACGTGTGCTGGCTCACGTGGCGGGTCCGCCCGAACGCCTCGGTGTCGGGGCTCGAGTGATCTTGGCGCCCAAGGGCACCGAAGGAGACGTCATGGTCGAGGAGGTTGCGTGATGGAAGTCGCTCTACACGGCGTGGGGACGTCGACATCGTTCGCCAAACAACAGGACCGCCACCCCAGTGAGTTCGTGTGGCAGGCCGTCACCGAGGCACTGTCGGCCGCCGACACCGACCCCCGGGCGCTCGACGCGGTGTTCCTCGGCACAGTGTTCGGTGCGCCGGGCGTGGCCCAGCGGGCGCTTCACGCCATGGGCATCGTCGATGTGCCCATCATCACCGTCGAAAACGCCTGCGCCAGTGGCACCACGGCACTGCACGAGGCGATCACCTCGGTGTCCATGGACAGATTCGACACCGTCCTCGCCTTGGGCGTGGAGAAGATGACCGATCAGTTCGCGGGAGCCATCCATCCCGAGACAACCGACATCGAAGGCCGCAGCGGCCTGGCACTTCCGAGCCTGTATGCGATGGCCGCCACCCGGTATCAGGCCCTCTACGGCCTCACCGATGCCGATCTGGCGAGTGTTGCGGTGAAGAACCATGGGCACGCCGTGCACAATCCCCGCGCTCAGTACCGCACACCTCACACGATCGAGGAGGTCCTGGCATCGCGCATGATCGCCGACCCTCTGACCCTGATGCAGTGCTGCCCCATTGCCGATGGCGCCGGTGCCGCAGTGGTGGGTCGCCGGCGACAGGGGCGTTCTGAAGTCGTGGTCCGTTCGTCTGTGCTGCGTTCCGGCGGGCTCTGGGACCATCGGAGCGAACACGTGTGGGGATTCGACCTCATTCGTCGAACCGCCCGAGCCGCCTACGAGGAAGCGGGCCTTGGACCAGATGATGTGGATGTCATCGAGTGCCACGACGCGTTCACCATCGGAGAGATCGTGACCACGGAGGCACTGGGACTGGCCACAGAAGGCCACGGGTACGAACTGCTCCGCAACGGTCACACGCAGCTCGGTGGCCCCCAGCCAGTCAATCCCTCGGGAGGACTACTCTCACGTGGGCACCCACTGGGTGCCACTGGTCTCGCCCAGACTGCCGAGATCGTGTGGCAGTTGAACGGACAGGCCGGTGGGCGGCAATCACCGGGTGCCAGGATCGGCCTCATCGAGACAATGGGAGGCGGCGTGGCAGGCATCGACGGCAATGCGTGCGTGATCGTGCTGCTCGAACGCGTCGACGGCTGATCCGCCACGAACCAGTCACTCGCCCACGGCACCAGCTGATCTCGGGACCGAAAGGGCTGATCGCGACGGGTTCCGGCTCGGCCCCCGCCGGACGATGACTCCGTTCAGGAAGAAACTGCAGATCTGCTCTGCGATGGCGCTTGCCGGCAGTGGCCCATTGGGCTTGTACCAGTGGGTCATCCAATTGAGAGCACCGATGAACGTCAGGGTCGCCGTTCGTGCTGGAATTCCGGGGGCGAAGTCACCTTGCTCGATGCCCTCCTCGATGATCGAGGTGAGTGCTCGGAGGTAGAGACGGTCACGGTCCGCCCACTCCTTGTAGCGCTGGCGACCTGCGATCTCTTGCAGGTAGACCGTTGCGTAGACGAACGTCTCGTCGAGGATCCGGGCATGAGTCAGTGCTGCCTGCCGAAGCTTCTCCGAGGCTGGCAGGTCGAGTTCAGCGATGTGCTGCACCTCGTCCAGGATTCGCTCTGCAGGCTCCTTCACCACCGCGAACAGCAGATCTTCCTTCGAGTCGATGTAGTGGTAGAGGCTGCCTTTCCAGATCCCCACAGCCGATGCGATGTCCTCGAGGGAGGCAGCAGCGAAGCCCTTCTCGCGGAAGATCTCGGCGGCAGCCTCCACGATGTCGTTCCAACGGCTCGGTCTCGGCATGGATGGGAATCTCCTGGAACGGTGTCTGACGACGTGGGTCCACGGTAGCCGCTCTGCGCAGTGCCGGGATCCGGAAACGGCGGTGCCCCCACGCTCTCGTGGGGGCACCCTCCAGAACCGAGTCCGAGCGGCTGTGCGCTCGTTCGCGAATCAGCTGTTGGTGGCGTACTGCGTCATGATGTCCATGCCGCCGGTGAAGTCGTACTTGAAGTGCGGCTCACCGCTGACACGGCCATCGGCGTACACGATGTGAGTCTCGGGGGCGGCGATGGCGATGAAGTCCTGCACGGTGAGGAGGCTGATGACTTCGCTCTGAGGATTGGGCTCGGCATGGTTCTGCAACAGCACCGGAACGTCACCCTCGAAGATGCCGCGGGACTCGAAGCCTTCGGGGCAGTCGCTGAACGGAGTGTGGAACGAGCCCGCGGCCTCGTACGAGAACATGCCGTTCATGACGCGGTTGGTGCCCTCGCGGTACCCGAACCAGCCCTTGGTGGTGAAGGCCAGCGCCCGGCAGATGTGGAAGTGCGACGGGAAGTCAGGTGCGCCGGGGTCCATACGGAAGGCGAAGGCCACCGTGTTGGTCGGCTCGTGAATGGTCAGTGCCTTGAAGTACGAACCTTCAGCAACCTCGACCCATTCGAGATCGTTGACTTGGACGTCTGCGGTGATCCGCTCGAGCTTGTCGAGTCCTAGCGGCATGGTGGTTACCCCCTCGTGTGGTGAGTGATGAAGAACACTATAACCCACCAAGTGTTGGGTGTCGCCAGTCACAATTCCCGAATTTTGCCCACGGAGACAGCCCTGACTCGCGCCTCATGAAGGGCTACTTTTCGCCACCCGATGGCGAGCAGTACCTCCGAACAGGACATTCGCGTAACCCAACGTCGCTATGACTAACGTCGCCCCGGGGGCACAGGGGGTGTCGCCCGAGAGCGAGGAAAAATCATGAGACTGAAGGACAAGGTCGCCATCGTGACCGGAGCGGCGCAGGGTATCGGCGAGGCCGCCGCCCTGCGCTTTGCCGCCGAGGGTGCGGTGGTGGTGTGCGCCGACATTCAGGACAAGGTCGTCCAGACCGAAAGGACGATCACAGCGAAGGGCCAGCGGGCAGCGAGCGTCGTGATGGACACGACCAAGGCCGCTGACTGGGAGCGCACTGTTGCCGTCACCATGGAACGGTACGGGCGCGTGGACCTGCTTGCGAACATCGCCGGCGTGGTTGCACTCGACGGCCCCGACACCATCGTCGGTCTCACCGAGGAACGCTGGGATCACGTCGTCGGCGTGGATCTCAAGGGTGTGTGGCTGGGTATGCGAGCCGTGATACCCACCATGATCGAGCAGAACGCCGGACGTATCTGCAACGTGGCCTCCATGGCGGCCCTGCGTGGGCTACCGAACCTGGCCGCCTACTCGGCCGCCAAAGGCGGTGTGGCTGCGTTGACCCGCCAGGCGGCCATCGAGTACGCCGACCACAACATCCTGGTGAACTGCGTGGCTCCAGGCACGATCAACACACCGATCCTGGCCGGCGTGATGCCCGAGCACCTCGAGGCATTCGCTGCTGCCCACGCCGTGAACCGCTTGGGCGAAGCCGGCGAGGTCGCCGCGACGATGCTGCACTTCTTCTCCGAGGACGGCTCGTTCCTCACCGGGCAGGTGTACCCGGTGTGCGGCGGTTGGTCCGTGAAGTGAGCTCGTGAGTTGAGATCGTCGGCCGTGGCCGGCAACCTCAGTTGCCGGCTACCCGACGGTCGTAACCCACCCAGTACGGCTCCCGCAGCACCTTGCGCTGCAGTTTCCCTACGGGGCTCTTGGGCAGGGGCTCCGTGCGGAACTCGACGGCTGCCGGCTTCTTGTACGAACCGAGCCGATCGGCACACAACTGGATGATGTCGGCCTCGGTCACGGGCACACTGCCGTCGATGACGCACAATGCCACCGGACTTTCACCCCAACGGTCGTGTGGCACGGCGATCACGGCGACCTCGATCACAGCCGGGTGGTCCTGGATGACGTTCTCCAGTTCGGCGGGCCAGATGTTGAACCCACCGGAGATGATCATGTCGTCCTTGCGATCCAACACGTACAGGTAGGCATTGTCGTCGAGGCGACCGATGTCGCCGGTGAGCACGAAGCCGTCCTTCGTCATTCGCTCTGCCGTCGCTTCCGGGTTGTCCCAGAATCCCAACATCTGACCATCGCACTTGATGGCGATCTCACCCTCTTCACCCAAGGGCATCTCCCGTTCGGGATCGTCGGTGTCGCGAATCTGGAGATAGGCGAACGGCAGGGCCCGCCCGGCCGAACGCAGCGGATTGGAGCCTTCGACCTGGGAGAACCACTCCTCCGGGCCCATCATGCACACCGGTAGTGCCTCGGTCTGGCCGTACCCCTGGTACAGGACCATGCCGAAGACATCGCGACCCAAAAGGGCGGTCTCATCGGTGATAGGCGCGCCACCGATCTGGATCACCTTCAGTTTCGACCAGTCACGTTGACCGGCAGAGGGATGCCGCGACACAGCGTTGAGCATCGCCGGCACCATGAACATGTAGGCCACGCCCTCGGCTTCCATGATCTCGAGGGTCTCTTCGGGATCGAAGCGATCGAGAAGAATGTTCACACCACCCGACAGCCACGTGGGTGTGTACAGGTAGCCCGATCCGTGCGAGATGGGTCCCACGTGCAAGCACGGATCACCGGCCTGCATGGGCGGGAAGTTGTAGAACCAGTCACGACCGGCCGCCAACCACGACCTGTGCGAATAGGCGACGCCCTTGGACTTTCCCGTCGTACCACCCGTGTGGCGAATGATGTACCAGTCGTCCGGAGCGATGCGCACCCGGGGATCCTCGGCAGAACCTTCAGCCAACCAGTCCTCGTAGGTGTCGTCACGAACGATCACGTGACGCAGTTCGGGCAGTTCGGCCAACGCCGGTTCGACGTCGGCCAAGTAATTGCTGGTGACCACAAGAGCCTTGCAGCCCGTATGGCCCAGCATGTGGTGGTGGCTCTCGGGCGAGTTCCGCGCATACAGGGGCACGCGGACCAGACCGGCGATGCCTGCCCCGGCGAAGACATCCTGCGCTTCCACCGAGTTGTCCTCGAGCACACCAATGCGGTCGCCTGGCTGGAGACCCAGTGCCAGCAGACGGTTGGCAAGCCGCACTCCGCGCTCCCATGCCTGGGCATAGGTGAGGCGGCGATCGCGATGAACGATTGCCGTACGACGGGCGTTGAACTGCGCCGATTGGCGCATCAGGCCGGTGACGTCCACAGGTGATCTCCTCGTAATCAGAAAGGGGAAGGTGCGCCGAGGCTCAGGCGGTCAACGAGACGGGCAGGGTGACCAACCCGCGGGACAACATGGTGCCGTGCCAGTCGAGTTGCGCGGGGTCCGCCGCCAGGTCGATGGAGGGAAAGGCGTCGAGCAGGCGACTGATCGCCAACTGCCCCTCCAGGCGGGCCAACGGCGCGCCCAGGCAGTAGTGGATACCCACACCGAAACCGAGGTGATTTCCCGGATTACGTCGGAGGTCCAGTGCGTCTGGGTTGGCGAAGGCATCGGGGTCGCGATTGGCCGACAGGTTCACGAGGAAGACTCTTTCGCCCGCACGAAGGTTGCGGCCGTCAACGTCATGGTCCTCCTTCACCAGGCGAACCGTGGCCCGGGCTGGGCCGTTGTAGCGGAGGATCTCCTCGATCGCGGGACCGATCAGTTCGGGCTGCGACCTCAGCAACGCCAACTGCTCGGGATGGCTCAGCAGTGCCAACATGCCGTTGCCGATCAAGTTGGTCGTCGTCTCATGACCGCCGAAGAGCAGCAGTGTGCAGGTCGCCACCAACTCCTCACGGCTCAAGGCATCGTCACCCTCATGCTCGAGGAGCAGGCTGATCAGGTTCTCGTCGGGGCTCTTTTCGTACTGTGCGATCAGCGCCAACAGATAGTCGCGCAACTCGATCATGCCCCGAGCAGCGGACTCGAATCGGTCCTCCTGCCCATAGGCCCCGAACACGAGGCTGGTCAACTTGTCGGACCACTCCTTGAACAAGTTCCGGTCCTCAGGAGGCACCCCGAGCATCTGGGCGATCACGACCGCGGGCAGAGGAAAAGCGAACTCATGGATCAGGTCGACCGACTCCTGGTCGCGCAGGTCGTCGACGAGCCCCTCGATCGTCTCGGTGATCTCCTGCATCCTGGCCTTCACCACCGATGGGGTGAACGCTCGGGCCACCAGGCGACGAAGTCGAGTGTGCTCGGGGGGATCGCGGAAGACCAGCCACTCCTTGAGAATCTGGAACGTGGCGTCGACCGAGTCGGACGTGGCCGCACGGGTCACCGCCTCGGTGAAGGGAGTGATCCTCTCGGCTGTCAGCAGGGGCGAACGCAACTCCTTCGCCACGTCGTCGTAGCGGGTGAGCACCCACGCCCGGTGGCGAGGGTTCCAGTGCACTGGATCCAGTTCCCGCAGACGCCGGAAATAGGTATGGGGATCCCGCACCGCCTCGTCGCACAGGAGGTTTTCCTCGATCTCGTGCGTGGTGTCGGTCATCGGTTCTGCTCCTGAAGGGGGAAGGTGAAACTCTGAGGGCCGCGGCTCAGACGAGGGTCATGCCACCATCGACGGTCAGCACTTGACCTGTGATGTAGGCACCCTGCGGTCCGGTGAGGAACGCCACGGCATTGGCGATGTCATGGGTGGAGGCGAAGCGCCGCAGCGGAATTCGCTTGAGGCTGGCCTCCCAGATGGCGTCGATGTCGGTTCGCGCTGCGGTCGCAGCCCGCTGCAGCGTTCCGTCGATCATGTCGGTGGGCGTCAACCCGGGGGCGATGCAGTTCACCCGGATCCCCCACCGAGCCAATTCGATGGCCTGCTGACGGGTGAGTTGTTCGACAGCAGCCTTCGATGCGCAGTAAGCGCCGTATTTGGACAGGGCTCGGTGACCCGCCGTCGATGAGAAGTGCACCACGCTGCGATGAGGCGCAGTGCTGTCGGCAAGTGCCGGCACGATCACCGAACACAGCCGATGAAGCGACGTGAGATTCGTCGCGATGGTGGCGTCCCAGAGTTCATCTGGTGTGGTGTGCGCCATGTGTGCGTTGGCTTCGCCGGCCGTCCCGTGATTGTTCACCAGCACAGCCGGTTGCCCGACCTCGCAGGCAAGCGACACCAACATCTCGGCGGTGGACCGATCCGTGACGTCTCCCACGGCCTTCACGGCGACGCCGCCCGATGCAGTGATCAGGTCGACCACCGACGCCGCCCCTCGCCAACCCGACTGTTGCTCGGCCGAGGTGAGAGTTGCGGGATCGGAAGTGCGCTCGTGGACCACGACACCGAAGCCATCGCCACCGAGGCGTTCGGCGATGACGCGACCGATACCGCGCTCGCGACCAGCACCGGTCACGATGGCAACGGGTCGAGCGGTCGATACGGCGGTCATCGGGTGTGTACTCCTGCGATCGTGGGGGATCAGCCGGGGCGGACGGGAAGAGTCCCGCCCGCCCCGGAACCGATCAGGGCAGCTGGTAGAAGGCGCGAGGCGTCGCCTCGGTGGCGCCTTCGGCCGGCACGTTGTCCGCGGTCACCAGCACCGAAGTGGCCAGGATCTGCTTGCCCGCCTCACCGGGGGCGGCATTGCCGGCGATCATCGACGCTGCAATCTCGCAGGCGGCCTGTCCACCGAACTCGTGGCCGTCGGCCACGGTTGCCACGAACGGACCACCGGCGCGAATGGCGGCGTACTCCTCGGGGTCACCGTTCATCGACACCACGATGGCGTCGCTGCCGGCGGCCTCCACGGCGCGGGCCGCACCCACACCGAGCGAACCGAAGCCGCCGATGACGGCCTTCACCTCGGGGTAGGCCGGCAGGGCGGCCTCGGCCGACTTCTGAGCCGACTCCTCGCTGAAGCCCAGGGCCTCACCCGTCACGGTCAGGTTGATGCCGGGGAAGTCGGCGAACACTTCCTTGATGCCCTCTTCACGGCTCTGGAGAGCGGGG
This sequence comes from uncultured Ilumatobacteraceae bacterium, assembly GCA_964393535.1. GTDB lineage: Bacteria > Actinomycetota > Acidimicrobiia > Acidimicrobiales > Ilumatobacteraceae > CAYMUC01. Next base: position 30,388 of record CAYMUC010000006.1, read on the forward strand.
TTGTTGGCGTTCACGAGCACCACGTCCCCCTCGCCACCGATCTGCTCGGCGACGTACCGGGCGATGATGCGGCCGTCTTCTGCCTGGTTGGCGTCGAGGGACACCACGCCAGCGGGGTTACCAGCACCCCAGGTCACGAACGGCGTGCCAGCCTCGGTGAAGGCGGCGATCAGCGAGTCCTGACCGCTCATATCGATGCCGATGTTGAACACAGCGGCCTTGCCCGCAGCCTGCCAGGCCTCGAGGATGCCGGGAAGCTTGGTGGGGTCGCCACCGACGTCCTGGAAGTCCACCGTGGCACCGGCATCGGTGAGGCACTTCTCGAGCGGGCGCGACCAACGCTCGGCGCCGGGTACCGGAGCGAGGTTGGCGATGCCCACCTCGAGGCCGGCGAAAACGCTCACGTCACCGGAGATGGCGACTTCGACGCCACCCTCGGGAACCTCACCAGCAGCGGTGTTCGGACCTGCCGGCTCGGGCTCGGGTGCGGCCGTGGTATCGGGTGCAGCCGTGGTCTCGGGTGCAGCCGTGGTCTCGGGTGCAGCCGTGGTCTCGGGTGCAGCGGTCGTGTCGCTCGACGAGTCGTCGTTGCCGCAGGCCACGGCAGCAAGGCCCAGTCCTGCGACGAGGACCGCGCCGGCGAACCTCTTCTTGATGGTCATGAATGTTCCTCCCCTGATGGATGGTGGTGCCCGGACGAACCGGGCGGCTCTGTCGCCGAAGCGACGAGATCTATGTTCGAACGGCAGCCTTGCGGGCCACGCTGGCAAAGGTCAGCGCAGCAACGAGGATGGCTCCGTTGGCGATGGTCTGCATGTACCCGGGCACACCCAGGATGATGAGGCCGGAGAAGGTGACCGTCATGAGCAGCACGCCGACGACCGTCCCGACGATGTGGAACTCTCCTTCACGCAGTGTCACTGCCCCGAGGAAGCAGGCGGTGAAGGCTTGCAGCAGATACGAGCCCTGGTTACCGACCAAGGTCACAGCCGAACCGGTTCGCCCGGCGGCCAAGACCATGCCGGCGAACGCTCCGACCGTGGCGCAGATGAGGAAGGCAGCCAGTCGGTAGCGCTTCACGTTGATACCGGCCAGGCGCGAGGCCTCGGGGTTCCCACCCACGGCGTCCATGCGTCGGCCCGCTTCGGTGTGGTTGAGGAATACCCACAAGGCGAACAGCACCACGGCTGCAGCGAGGGCGATCAGCGGAATGCTCAGGCGAACGAGATTGATCTCGAACTCCTTGCCGAATGGCCGCAGCACCCAACTCCAACCCTGGGGGGCTTCCCAACCGAACAGGGTGCCCTGGGCGGTGTCGGTGATGTTCTTGGGCAACTGCACCGACCTACCGTCGGTGAGGCGGATCAAGTAACCCTCGACGATTCCGGCGATACCAAGGGTGGCGATGAAGGCGGTCACACCGAAGTAGGACACGATCACGCCGTTCAGCAAGCCCACCAGCAGTCCGAACGCCAAGGTAGCGATGAATGCGAACAAGACGTTCGTCTGCCAGGAATCGCCGAAGATCGCACCACCGCCAATGTCGGTGAAGGGGATGCTGGGCCAGGTGAACACGTAGTTCCCCTGGGCGAACTGCGCGAACATCGCCCCACCCAGCGTCAAGGTCGCAGCGATCGAGAGGTCGAACTCGCCGAGGATCAGCACCACGGTCAACCCACCGGCCAGGATGGCCAGCACCGCCGACTGTCGGAGGATCAGCGACACGTTGGCACCGGTGAGGAAGCGCTGGTTCCCCAGCACGATCTCAGACAGGACGGTGAACAGGATCAGAAGCACGCCGAGGAACAACAAGGTGCCGTAACGAGAGGAAAACGCCAGGATGCGCTGCCCGCGGTCGGGTTGATCTGCGGCCCGACGACCTCCCGACGCCACGTCGACAGGCGTCTCGGTCGTCACAGTCGTGTCTGTCACTACGCTCCCCCTACCCAACGATGATGTGGTTATTCACCTTGCCACATGGCTGTCGCGTGGAACGAATGCCTCGTGGCATGCAACCAAAGCGAGAGCGTATTTCGTAGCACACCCAACGATCGTTTGGCTATGGCTTTTCTGACGGCAATCCGATCGCTAGTGTCAGGGGCCACACGTTGCGACGGTTTCTCTCGTCTGGCGTCCGACGTGCTGACCGAAGGGGGATGTGGGTGACCGAGCCGTATGTCGTGGAAGTGAGGGATCTGTCCAAGCAGTTTCCCGGCGTCCGCGCACTCGACCAGGCATCGCTGTTCATCCGTCCTGGCGAGGTTCATGGACTGGTCGGAGAGAACGGCGCAGGTAAGTCCACGCTCATCAAGATTCTCGCCGGCGCCCAACCTCGTGATTCCGGTGTGATCCTCGTCGATGGCCGCGAGGTGGAGATCGCCACTGAGGCAGAAGCCGACGAACTCGGCCTGCACTTCATCCACCAAGACGTCGCCGTAGTGCCTCGGTTGACGGTCACCGAGAACATGTTCCTGGGCAAGCGATTGCCACGCCGGGGACCCTTCATCGACCACCGTCGATCCCACGAAGAGGCCCGGCGGATGCTGGCCGACTTCGTCGATGTCGATCCCACGAGGCAACTGAGCAGCCTCAGCGTCGCAGAACGGTGGATGGTCGCCATCGCCCGAGCCTGCGCTGGAGATGCACGTCTCGTCGTGATGGATGAACCCACGGTGGCGCTCGCCGACGCCGAGGTGGAGCGAGTGTTCGCAGCCGTCGAGCGTCTCCGGCAACGGGGCATCGCCGTGTTGTTCGTGTCGCACCGACTGGGCGAGATCCTGCATCTCGCCGAAGCGGTCACCGTCATGAAGGACGGCACCACAGTCGCCCGTCACGACATCGAAGAGTTGGATCGCACCAGTCTCGTCTCGGCCATCATCGGCCGAGAGGCGGGCGATATGGAACCCCTCGAGGAACCCGCCGAACCTCACGATGATGTCCTGCTCGAAGTCGAGGGGTTGGCCGGTGGCCCACTGCGCGACATCAGTTTCACCGTGAAGCGCGGCGAGATCGTGGGTATCGGCGGCCTCGTGGGCTCGGGGCGAACCTCTCTGCTCATGAACCTGTTCGGCTACCACCGTCCGCAAGCCGGCACCATCCGCCTGCAGGGCCGCGAGGTGGCGTTCCGCTCACCTGCCGACGCCATTCGCAACGGCTTTGCGCTCATTCCCGAGGAACGCCGGAGCCAAGGTCTCCTCACGCGCCGCACCGTACGCGAGAACGTCGTGCTGGCCCATCTGCGTGATTTCCGCCGCAGTCATCGCATTCCCACCCCCCACCGTCGACGGGAGACCGAGCGCACACTGGCCGAGATCGACCGTTTACGGATCGCCACCACAGGTCCGGAACAGATCATCTCGACGCTGTCGGGTGGTAATCAGCAAAAGGCCTTGTTGTCGCGATGGCTCGTGGGTCGCGAGACCAAGTTGATCATGCTCGACGAACCGACCAAGGGTGTCGACGTCGGCGCCAAGACCGAGATTCTCCGACTGGTCAGTTCCCTGGCCGCGCAGGGCGTGGCGGTCATCGTGGCGTCGTCTGACCTCGAGGAGGTGTCGGCTATCGCTCACCGAGTGGTGGTGCTGCGTGAGGGACGCATGGTGGGTGAGTTGCATCGACCAGTCAGCGAGGCCGACATCCTGCATCTCTGCTACGAGACCACGTCCGCCGGAGGTGATGCAGCATGACCCCCGCTGATGCCGTCGATCCGAACGCCCACTGGCTCGTCGACCGTGATGACCACGTAACGGTCCTGCGCTACGACGGTGGCGAACGGCGCACCATGGGCATCGAACAAGCCCGGGAATTGGGGGCGCTCATCGCCGAGCGCGCCTCGCGCCCCGAACCACCCGTCCTCGTTCTGGTGATGGACGTCCTGCATGCCGAACTCGGCGAAGTGCGTCAGATGTCCGAGGGTCGGCCCATTGCCGACTGGGCTCCATGGGTGAGCGCGATCCAGGCGATCGAGACCTACCCCAGCGCGTCGGTCGTGGCGGTACCCCGTCAGGCCAGTTGTGGAGGCCTCGAGTTGGCGCTGGCCGCCGATCTTCGCGTCGCTGCGCCCCAGGCACGGCTCGGTGTACTGGAGACCCGGATGGGCATCATGCCAGGCGCCGGCGGCACCCAACGGCTCCCCGAACTGGTGGGCATGGGGAATGCGGCTCTGCTGGTGCTGACCGGTGAGCCGGTCTCAGGCGTCGAGGCGCACCGCATGGGTCTCGTCCAACTGCTCGGCGACGATCCCATCGCCGAGGCTGTCGCCGTGGCCGAACGTCTGGCGCTCATCGGCCCAGTCGTGCTGGCCACAGCGAAGCGAGCCTTGGCTGCCGGTCGTGTCCGGACCACAGACGGCTTTCGCCAGGAAGGCAAGGGTTTCCTGTCGCTGGTCGGCACCGATGCCAGTAAAGCCACCATGGACCGCTGGCTTGCGGCCCAGACTCAAGGGGCCAATCCGGCCCTCGATCCCAGTCCTCTGCCGTGACCCGACACCCCTCAGGTCTCGGCGCAGGTGCCGCTCTGCAGACTGCGGCGTACCGAACCCAACACAACACAACATGGGGGAGACCATGATCCATACCCGATACAAGGCAGTGGCCGGCTTGGCCGTCGCTGCGCTGATCTTCGCCGCATGCGGCGACGACGAAACCTCAGACGCCACGACCACCACTGCGGCACCGGCACCGACGGCTGCTCCTTCGCAGCCCACCGGCGACCTCAGCGCACTCAGCGGCAAGACCGTGGGCATCGTCTCGCTGGCACCCGGTCTCGAGCCGGTCGACCGCATCGCTGCGGGTGTCGAGGCGTGCTTCACCGAGAACGGTGGAAGCGCCCAGACCTTCGATGCCAAGGGTGGCGTGGAGGCAGTGCAGGCCTTCGAGCAGGCCAACGCAGCAGGCGTGGACGCCATCTACAACGTCGCCAACGACATCGGTGGTGGCTCGCTGGACGCAGCACTGGCCGAGGCCGCCGCCGCCAACCGTCCGGTGGTCACCGGCTGGGGCGGTCAGCGTCAGGGCAGTTACTCGATCACGGGCCTGGAGTTCCAGAGTGCCGCTCGCGTCGGCCAGTACGTGATCGACCGCCTGGCGGCCGAGAACGGTGGCGTCGCCGCGGGCACGGTGCTCATCGCCAACGCCCGCGTCACGCCCAGCCTGCGTCAGCGCGCTGACGCCTTCAAGGCGATGGCCGGCCCGAACACCGAGTACCCCGACATCGAGATCGTCGAGGTCGAGGTCGACATCGCCAACGCTGTGGCCGATGCCCAGGCCAAGGTTGAGCAGGCCCTGCAGGCCAACCCCGACATCGATGCCGTGCTGGCCTCCTTCGACAGCATCGGCCAGGGTGCCGCCGCTGCCGTGGACGCTGCAGCGACCGGACAGTTCGTCGTGTCGTTCAACGGCGACTCGAGCGCTCTCGACCTGATCCGCTCGGGCAGCAGCTTCGTGGCCACCGCGGCCAACGACCTCGAAGGGACCGCCTCGCTGGCCTGCGAACTGTTCGCCCAGCTGCTCGCCGGCCAGACGCCCAGCGCCACGACCTACTGGATGGACAGCCCGCTGGTGACCGACAAGAACGTGCCCGCCTCTGGCTTCGCCACGGGCCCCGGCGCCTTCACGTTGTTCCAGCCCTGACCTGGAGGGGATCGCCGACCCTGACGGTCGATCCCAGTCCGGATGATGCGATGGCCGCCCTTCGGGGCGGCCATCGTCGCGTCTGGAGGTCGGTCACCAGCCCCACAATGCGGACAAGGCTTGCGCTCGCTCGTAGTCGTCGAGTCCTCGGAGATCGACCGAACCATGTTCGGTGATCACCAGGTGGACATCGCTGCGAGACGTCGACGTAGGTACCTCGAGGCGCTCCACCAGCGTGGGACGACCTGCCCGGTGTGACGGGAGAGCGATCACGCTGGCTCCGTGTACCGAGCGGCCACCTGCCATGGCGAAATCCGCATGTCCGCCCACTCCGGCGATCACATCGTCGCCGATACGTTCCACATTCACCTGACCCGTGAGGTCGATCTCCAAGGCGGTGTTGATCGCCCAGATCCCGGCCTCGGCCAGAGCCGTGATGTCGTGACTGTGCTCGACACGCGTCAGCACACCGCGATCGTTCATCCAGTGGTACAAGCGGTCGGTTCCCACGGCATAGGTGGCCACGGTCGGACCTCGCACCAGTCCCCGCTCGTCGAGATCGACCACGGCATCGGTGACGACCCCGGACCACACACGCACAGGATGGCGTAGTGCCGAGAGGACGGCGCGCCCCACAGCACCGGGACCGTACTGCAGTGGGGCCCCTTCGGGCACCAACGCCGCCACCCTCTCGCCGATGACCGCGCTCACGTCATCGACGGCGAGTTCGGGCACCTGGACAGCACTGTGGCGCGACGACACCTCGGCCACCACACCTCCGGGTCGGGGTCCCGGCGCGCCACCTTGTGGAAGATCAGGATTGTCCACCAGCACCACACGAGCCCCGGCGTCCATGGCCGCCGCCGTCCAGCACACCTCGGTGCCCGGCGCCCAGTGCTGGCCGACCACACGTCCGCTGACCACCACCAGATCACTGCGCAGAGCACCGTGAAACGCGGCGGGGAGCGAGCCGAGTCGCAGCGGCAAGTACCGAGCGCGACCACGCTTCAACAGGCCACGCATGCCATAGCCACCCATGAAGGTGGTGAGACGGATCGCTGGGTGATCGAGCGCAGCCCAGGTGTCGCCCAGGCACCAACCACAGATCACCTCGAGATCGCCGAGCTGTTCGGCTGCTGCCACCACGCCGGCAGATGCCTCGACCGCCGCCCCGGCTCCATCGCCCAACGCGACGCGCCCCCCGGGGGGCACGTGGTTCAGGATTGCGTCGCGGACCGCCTCGACCGCAGAGGTCACGCCAGGCCGAGACCCGCAGCCAGGGTGTCGGCTCCCAGGCGCACCGTGTTCAACAGTGCCACCCGGTCGAGGTGTTCCACGGCGAACACGGTCGCTCGCGCCACGTCGAGAGCAGTGCCATCGCAGGCCTGGGCGATCAACAAGTGGCCTGCGGTCACCGCTCCGGCCAGTTCCTGGTAGGCCGTCGCTCCGGCCAGCACATCCACCGAGGCGGCCCCACCCTTGGCGACCACCCAGTCGGTGGCCTCACGCAGCGCTTCGAGGGCTCGATCCAGCGACGCCGCAGCAACCTCCAGTCCATGCACCTCGGAGGCGCGCTGCGCGGTTGCGGCGATGTCCGCGCACAGTTCGGCCATGGCCGCTCCACGATCTCGGCCCACCTTGCGGCCCACCAGGTCGATGGCTTGAATGCCGTTGGTGCCCTCGTAGATCGGGGCGATACGCACGTCGCGGTACCGCTGCGCAATGCCCGTCTCCTCCACGAAACCCATGCCGCCATGCACCTGCACAGCCAGCGAAGCATTCCGTACGCCCTGGTCGGTGGGGAACGATTTGGCGATGGGGGTCAACAGGTCGACCCGTCGTTGAGCACGCTCGCGCATCTCGGCGTCGGGATGGTGTCTCGCCACATCGGCGGCGATGGCCGTGGCGAAGGTGAGCAGCCGGCAGGCGTCCACCGACGCTGCGATGGACACCAGCATGCGGCGAACATCGGGATGTTCGATGATGGGCGACGGACCGTCCCCGGTCCATCCAGGTGCCCGTCCTTGCTGGCGGTCGTGGGCATAGGCCAGCGCTTGCTGATAGGCCCGTTCGCTCACGGCGGTACCTTCCAGGCCGATGGCGAGGCGTGCCGGGTTCATCATGGAGAACATGGCCGCCATACCGCCGTGCACCGGACCGACCATCTCGCCGATGGCACCGTCGAACTCGAGCACGCAGGTGGGGCTGGCATTGATGCCCATCTTGTGCTCGAGCGAGAGACAGCGCACGTGGTTGCGCTCCAACAGGTGTCCTTCGTCGTCCACCAGCACCTTGGGCACGAGGAACAACGAGATGCCCTTGGTGCCCGGTGTCCCTCCCGGCACCCGGGCCAGCACGAGGTGAATGATGTTCTCGGTGAGGTCGTGCTCGCCCCAGGTGATGTAGATCTTCGTCCCACTGATGGCCCAGCGGCCATCCCCGGTCGGCTCGGCGGTGGCCCGCACAGCACCCACATCACTGCCGGCATCGGGTTCGGTGAGGTTCATGGTGCCGGTCCACACACCGTCCAGCAGCCGGCGCAGATACAGGCCCTGCTGACGCTCGTCGCCCCACCGCTCGAGCAGCTCGATGGCCGACTGCGTCAGGACCGGATTCAACGACAGTGCCAGGTTCGCCGAGCCGAACATCTCCTGAGTCGCCGTGGCCACCACACCGGGGAAACCGCCACCACCGAGATGGCTGGGTGCGGCCAGCGATGTCCAGCCGCCTTTCGCGAATTCGGCATGCGCCGTGTGGAACGAGGCGGGGACCGTCACCCGACCCGTGTCTGGGTCCAGCACCGCACCCACCCGATCGCCCTCACGATCGGTAGGGGCGATCACCTGCTCCGCCAGATTGGCGAAGCCTTGCACCACATCACGAATGGAGTCGGCATCGAGGCCCTCGAACGGTGGAAGTCGTAACACTTCTTCCAGACCGGCGATCTTCATCGCCTGCATGATCCGATCGATTGGTACGTGATACCCGTTCATGATGTGTCGCCCTCCTGGGCTGATGTATGTGGTGATGTTCAGACGTTGCGCCGGTACCGCCCACCGACATCGAACAAGGTGTCGGTGATCTGGCCCAGCGAGCAGCAGCGCACGGCGTCCATGAGCACGGCGAACAGGTTCTCGCCGGCAAGTGCGGCCTGTCGGAGCCGCTCCAGGGCCGCAGGGCTCTCGGCCGCGTGTTGCTGTTGGAACGCTCGCAGTCGAGCGATCTGATCCTGCTTCTCGCCATCGTCGGACCGCGCCAACTCCAGCGAATCGGGGATGGCATCGCCAGCTGGGTTGCGGAACGTGTTGACGCCGATGATGGGCAGCGTGCCGTCGTGCTTGCGCTGTTCGTACAGCATCGACTCGTCCTGGATGCGGCCACGCTGGTAGCCGGTCTCCATGGCGCCCAGCACGCCACCCCGGTCAGAGATGCGCTCCAGTTCGGCGAGGACGGCCTCTTCCACCAGATCGGTGAGTTCTTCCACGATGAACGAGCCCTGCAGTGGGTTCTCGTTCATGGCGAGGCCCCACTCACGGTTGATGATCAACTGGATGGCCAGGGCCCGGCGCACCGACTCGGCCGTCGGTGTGGTCACGGCCTCGTCGTAGGCGTTGGTGTGCAGGCTGTTGGCGTTGTCATAGATGGCACACAGCGCCTGCAGCGTGGTGCGGATGTCGTTGAACGCCATCTCCTGGGCATGCAGCGACCGCCCCGAGGTCTGGATGTGGTACTTCAACTTCTGCGATCGCTCGTTGGCTCCGTACCTCTGCTTCATGGCGACGGCCCAGATACGTCGGGCCACACGGCCCAGCACGGTGTACTCGGGGTCCATGCCGTTGGAGAAGAAGAACGACAGGTTGGGGGCAAAATCGTCGACGTTCATGCCACGGGCGAGATACGCCTCGACGTACGTGAAGCCGTTGGCCAGTGTGAAGGCCAACTGACTGATGGGGTTCGCGCCCGCCTCGGCGATGTGATACCCCGAGATGGACACCGAGTAGAAGTTCCGCACCTTCTGCTGCACGAAGTACTCGGCGATGTCGGCCATGACGCCGAGGGAGAACTCGGTGGAGAAGATGCAGGTGTTCTGACCCTGGTCCTCTTTCAGGATGTCGGCCTGAACAGTTCCACGCACCGTCTGCAGCGTGCGGGCCCTGATATCGGAAGCCTCGTCAGCCGACGGCTCCCGACCCTGCTCGGAACGGAAACGGTCCATCTGCTGATCGATGGCGGTGTTCAAGAACATCGCCAAGATGGTCGGGGCCGGACCATTGATCGTCATCGACACCGACGTCGTTGGGTCGCACAGGTCGAAGCCGCCGTACAACTCCTTCATGTCGTCCAAGGTGGCGATGGACACGCCCGAGTTGCCCACCTTGCCGTAGATGTCAGGACGCTCGGCCGGGTCGAAGCCGTACAACGTCACCGAGTCGAACGCCGTCGACAACCTGGTAGCAGGCTGACCCTCCGACAGCATCTTGAACCGGCGGTTCGTCCGGGCAGGTCCGCCCTCGCCAGCGAACATGCGAGCGGGGTCCTCGCCCTCACGCTTCAGGGGGAACACGCCAGCGGTGAACGGGAAATAGCCGGGCAGGTTCTCGCTACGAAGCCACCGGACCAACTCTCCGGCATCGTCATGGCGTGGAAGGGCCAGCTTGGGAATCTTGGTTCCCGACAGCGACTCACGCACCGGGCGATCGGCTCCCGCCAGTTCGGCCCGTCGCGCCGGCCAGGCCGCCAGCAGATCATCGACTTCCGCGTCCACACGTCGAGCCACCTCGGCTTCGAGTTGCCGCACGTCATCGGCGTTCAGCGAACGCTCCTCCAACATTGCAGCGGTGGCGGCCAACTGTTGACGCCGACGTGCCAGTTCGGCCTGCGCCACGGTGTGGGTGTGATAGGTCCGCACGCTGTCGGCGATCTCGGCGAGATAGCGCTGGCGCGACGGGGGCACGATGACACCCAATCCCGTGGACGCCTTGAGGTTCACCGGGGCCAGAGCGCCCTCGTGTACCTGCAGGCCGCGCTCGGCCAACACGGTGCGCAGGTGCTGGTACAGCGCCGTCACACCATCGTCGTTGAACCGCGACGCCACCGTGCCGTAGACGGGCAGGTCCTCGACGGGCACGTGGAACAGTTCTCGGTTACGGGCGTACTGCCGGCGTACATCACGCAACGCGTCCTCGGCGCCGCGCCGCTCGAACTTGTTGATGGCGATGATCTCGGCGAAGTCCAGCATGTCGATCTTCTCGAGCTGCGATGCCGCCCCGAACTCGGGCGTCATCACATACATCGGCACGTCGACATGCGGCACGATCTCGGCATCGCCCTGGCCGATACCGGGGGTCTCCACGATGACCAGGTCGGCACCCCACACCTTGGCGGCCTGCACCACCTGATCGAGGCAGGTGGGAACCTCGCTACCGCCCGAGCGGGTGGCCAGTGAGCGAAAGAAGATTTGCGACGTGTCCACGGCGTTCATGCGAATGCGATCACCCAACAGAGCCCCGCCACCGCGACGCCGCGTCGGGTCGACAGCGATGACGGCGATGCGCAACTTGTCGGACTGGTCGAGGCGGAAGCGGCGCAACAACTCGTCGGTGAGTGACGACTTGCCCGAACCACCGGTACCCGTGATGCCCAACACCGGCACAGCACGCCGCGGTGCCAGATCAGCCAACGTCGCCAGCATGGCGTCGCTGGCCGAACCGTCCTCCAACATGGTGACGAGCCGCGCCAACTCGCGCTCGGAACCCGTGGCCACGGCCTCGACATCGGCGACTGCGACCTCATGAAGCGGACGATCGCATTCGGCGATCATCGTGTTCACCATGCGCGCAAGTCCAAGACGCTGCCCGTCCTGAGGCGAGAAGATTCGCGCCACACCGTAGGCGTGAAGGCGGTCGATCTCCGACGGCACGATGACACCGCCCCCGCCGCCGTACACCCGCACATGGCCCACGCCTTCGGCGCGCAGGCGGTCGATGAGGTACTCGAAGTACTCCACATGGCCGCCCTGGTACGACGACACGGCAATGCCGTGGACGTCTTCCTGCACGGCAGCGCGCACCACATCGTCCACCGACCGGTTGTGCCCGAGGTGGATGACCTCGGCACCCTGCGCCTGCAGGATGCGGCGCATGATGTTGATGGAGGCGTCATGACCGTCGAACAGACTGGCGGCGGTCACGAAACGCACCGGATTCGCCGGCACGTGGAGGGGTGAGTTCATATCTGTGGGAGCGCTCATTTTTGGTACCCGTAGAAGCCTCGGCCCGACTTGCGACCCAACAGTCCGGCTTCGCACATGCGGCTCAGCAACGGTGGTGGGGCGTAGAGGGGTTCTTTGAATTCGGCATACATCGACTCGGCCACCGCCATGGTGGTGTCCAATCCGATGAGATCGGCGAGGGCCAAGGGGCCCATGGGGTGTGCACAGCCATGGACCATGCCCGCATCGATGTCCTCGGCCGTGGCAAAGCCCGACTCGACCATGCGAATGGCCGACAGGAGGTAGGGAATCAGCAGGGCGTTGACCACGAAACCGGCTCGGTCCTGGGACCGGATCACATGCTTGCCCAACACGTCCCCGGCGAAATCGGACACCCCCGTGATGGTGTCCTGGCTGGTCATGAGCGACGGCACCAATTCGACCAAGGGCAGCACGGGTACCGGGTTGAAGAAGTGCAGGCCGACAACGTTCTCGGGACGGGACGTGGCGATGGCCAACTTCATGATGGGAATGGATGACGTATTCGAGGCCAGGATGGCGTCGACGCCCTTCACCGAGGCGTCGAGTCGGCGGAACGCCTGATCCTTCAGTGTGGGTTCCTCGCTCACCGCTTCGACGACGAGGTCCCGATCGGCGAAGGCATCCCAATCGGCGGTGAACGTGAGCGCGCTGCGAGCGAGATCGAACTCCTCAGAGCTCAACTTGCCGCGGGACGCCGCCGTCTCCAGCGAACGTTCCACCTTGGCCCGCCCCCGTTCCACGGCGGCGGTATCCACTTCCACCACCACCACGTCAAGGCCTTTGCGGGCGCACACCTCGGCAATGCCCGAGCCCATGAGGCCGCATCCCAACACGCCCACGCGCTCGATCTCGGAACCCTTCATACGCGTCACACTACTTGGAAGTCCAAGGAATGGGAAGTTTGACGTCAAATCATTCCGTGCCTCGGGGTACGCTCACGATGTGGCACCGCGTCGACCTCTGCGCTTCGACCCCATCGACGAGGCGCGCCGGAACTGGGCTGAAGGGGGTTGGCCCGAAGCCGCTGACGGTATGGCCCTCGTGACCTCGATCATGCGAGCCCACCAGATCCTGCTCGCCCGGGTCGACGAAGCCCTGGCGCCGCTCGGACTCACCTTTGCCCGCTACGAAGTTCTCATGCTGTTGTCGTTCTCCCGCACCGGCAAATTGCCCTTGGGAAAGATCGGCGAGCGATTGCAGGTCCATGCCGCCAGCATCACCAACGCCATCGACCGACTCGAGCGCGACGGCCTGGTGCAACGGGTGGCGCACCCCACCGACGGTCGCACCACCTTGGCCAGCGTCACGGCACGAGGTCGCAAACTGGGTCGGCGCGCCACCGAGGTGCTGAATCAGCAGGTGTTCTTGCAGTCGGGCCTCGACGACGACCGCCTGCGCGACCTCATCAAGGTGTTGGCCGACCTGCGTCAGGCGGCTGGCGACTTCACCTGATCGTCGGCCTCATCGACGCGCTCGCGCTCGATCCACGACCCCAGGGCATCGCCACTCTCGAAACTGGTGATGAGCGCGTACCGAGGCGCATCACCGAGATGCACGACCACATGCCACAGGCGCTGTGTATCGACCACGAAGCGTGCTCCCCGATGCAACGGCACCCGCCGCTCGGTGGCCGGATCGGGCAGGCCATCGGCGTCGTTGTCCATGAGCAACATGTAACTGTGCGGGTTGTGGGTCAGTTCCACCCACGAACGCACCACCCAACCTTCGTCGTCGGGGTTGAACCGGTTGTTGTCGTCGCGATGCAGCGAACGCAGTGCTTGCTCGCGGTCCTGAGGTTGAAGCTTGATGATGCGGACCCGACCGAAGTTCGCGCCCACCGAGGCCACGTAGTCACGCAGGGTGGGGGCCAACGCTGCGTTCGACGTCCACAAGGCGTCCTTGTCGGTCTTGCCCTTGTCCCAGAAGCCGCGGCAATCGAGTTGACCGTCGGCAGATGCCAGCGGGGCGAAGTTGGTGTCCCCACCACTTTTCCAATCCTGATAGTGAAGTACTTCCCACTCGTTGGCGGGCACCTCGAAGGGGGCGTCTCGCAGCGCCACGAACCCGGTGTCGGCGAGCACCGGGAGACGCCGGTGGGGTGTGTGCAACGGGATCTTCACCGACCAGTGCTCGGCGTTGGGCCAGAAACTCATGATGGTGAGATTACGGCGAGGCAGGTGTGGAGGCGGGTGCACCTGCACTGGTCGTCGCGTCGGCATCAGCAACCGGACTCGTGGTGGGACTCGAGGTGGTGGTCGTCGCATTCGGAGGTAACTGCAACACCTGGCCCGCTTCGATGCGATCGGGGTCGTCGATCCCGTTCAGTTCGATCAGTGCCGCCATGGTCACACCAAATCGCTCGGCGATGGAGAACAGTGAGTCACCCCGCTGCACCTCGTACGTGCGAATCGCCGGGACCGTGGTCGTGGTGGACGACGTCGTCGAGGTCGAGGTACTGGTGAGAGGGGGTAGCACCGGTGCCGCCGGTGCATCATCGCTGCCGTTGCACGACCGCACCACGAGGGCCCCACCGACACCGACCGCCAAGGCGGCCACCACGGCGAGCACACCCTGGACGGCGCGCTGCGAGCGCGGAGGCTTGGAACGCCATGCCCGCTGCAACTGCGGATCGGGTCGTCGCATCGACATCGGGCTCCTCCCTCGTGGGACGAGGCTAGTCATGCCGACGAGTGGGTGACGGTGCACAGGACGCCGTACGGTGGCGATGCATGTCCGTGCAGGCGACGTATCCGGGAGCCACGACTCCTTCTCGCAGGTGGTCCGTCACCTCATCAGGGGTGTCCCTGGCGGTCCACGAGTGGGGTGAGGCGCTCGCACCACCCCTGTTCCTGGTGCACGGCGGGTTCGATTTCGCGCGCACCTTCGACGTGTTCGCCCCCTTGCTCGCAGCAGCAGGTTGGCGAGTGGTGGCATGGGATCAACGCGGCCACGGAGACAGCGAACACGCCATGCTCTACTCCTGGGATGCGGATCTGCGCGACGCCCTGGCCGTGATGAGTTCCGTCACTGCCGATCCCGCACCGGTCGTGGCCCACAGCAAGGGTGGAGCGCTCATGATCCAACTCGCCGATGCCCACCCGTATCGCTTCACGCATCTGGTGAACCTCGACGGCATCCCGTCACGTCGCCGGCTTCCCGATGTAGCGGACCACGAGCGCTCCCGCATGTTGGCGTCGGAGGTCTCCCAGTGGCTCGACCACCGCCGCACCACAGTCACGGCTCAGCGCAAACCAGGGACGGTCGAAGAGTTGGCGCTTCGTCGCGGACGGATGAACCCCCGCCTGTCGCAGGAGTGGCTGCGGTACTTGGTGACAGTGGGCGGCTTCGAATCAACCGACGGTTGGCGATGGAAGATCGACCCCACCATGCGGATGGGCGGCTTCGGGCCGTGGCGACCCGAGTGGTCCATGCTGCGTCTCCCCGGACTGGCCGTGCCGTTCCTCGGTGTGCTGGGGACCGAGATCGAGGACATGGCATGGGGAACTCGGGTAGACGACGTCGAGCCCATGCTGCCCCGAGGAGGCCGCGTCCTACCGGCGCACGGCCTCGGTCACTTCCTCCATATCGAGGCTCCCCACGCCATGGCCGATCTGGCACTCGAGTTCGTCGGTGAACCGTCGTGACCGCCATCACGTACCTGCGACACAATCGCATCCAACTCGCGCTGCACCACCTCGGCGATGGCACTGGTCGGCCACTGTTACTTCTGCACGGACTGGGCCACCACGCACCGAGTCACTGCCCGTCCTGGGCCGCGCAGTGGCAGGGGCCGGTGTTCGGTCTCGACTTCACAGGGCACGGCAACTCCACCCTGCCCCGTGGTGGGGGCTACAGCAGCGAGTTGCTCATGGGTGATGTCGACGCCGCCCTCGC
The DNA here is from genome assembly GCA_964393535.1 of uncultured Ilumatobacteraceae bacterium. Lineage (GTDB taxonomy): Bacteria > Actinomycetota > Acidimicrobiia > Acidimicrobiales > Ilumatobacteraceae > CAYMUC01. The sequence continues at coordinate 46,165 of CAYMUC010000006.1, forward strand.
CCACCTCGGTGCCTGCACCGTGGTCGGTTTCGGACTTGGCGCCTATGTGGCACTCCTCATCGCCGGGGGGCGCCCCGATCTGGTCCACGGGGCCATCTTGGGCGATGGCCCCGGTCTCACCGGGGGCGCCACCCAACCGACCTCGGTCTCGGTGCTCCCTCCCATGGTGGCGTCCAACGACTCCGCGGGGCCTCCGGATCCGTGGGCGATGTTGGACCTCGCACTCGAACTGCGGCCTCCGGACTATGCCACCGCCTTCGCCCGTCTGGCCGTGGCCACGAGCAGGCTCGAGGAGCCGATCTCGGTGGTGTGCGCGTCCTCGGCTCCGTGGCTGGACGCTGTGAGGGCCGAGCCCGGAGTGGCCAACGACAGCGACCTCGCCGCCGCGCTCGACCGTTACCGCTGACCTCGGCGTCGCATCATGGCCTCGACTCGACCGCGAGTCGAGCGAGCCACCACCCAACACGGAACGTTCGCGACAACGGCGAACGCCACATTTGCCACGAACAACCCGAGCGGGTTCCACACCGCCAACAACGGCGTGGCCCACAGGATCCAGCAGTGTGTGCGCTCGGCCCGCAGACACTCGGCGGCCAACCTCGGCCATCCGCCCGCGTCATCGACGGGCCGTCGGCGTTTGGACACACCCCCGAACCAGGTCCCCGCCTCGGGTAGCCACCGCTTCCATCGCCGGACCCGCAGGTGACGTTCGTACCATGCCCCCTGTTGTTCCCACGCCCGAAGACGCTCCCCCCGGCGAGTCTCTATCGAGGTCCACGGCCGGCGGGCCTGCCACCACCCCACCGCAGCACTCCACATGGCCCACAGCACCGCGTCCATGAGCACGGCAGTCGGCCAGGCGACCTCGACGATCATGGCCACAGTGTGGCGGCGACCGCCACGAGCCGTCGGTAACCTGAACGGCGATGCGTTCTGTGCTCATCATCGCGATCGCTTTCGTGATCATGGAACCCGTCACCTATGCCGCCCATCGCTGGGTCATGCACGGCATCGGTGAACGGCTGCACCGCAGTCATCACCGACCCGGGTCCACCGGTTGGGAGGCGAACGATCTGTACCCGGTCATGTTCGCCGGCGTGGTCGTGGCGGGCATGGCACTGGGCTTCAACGTCGACGGCTTGGGCGACCTGGTGGCTGTGGGGGTGGGGATCACCTTGTACGGGGCCGCCTATGCCCTGGTGCACGACGTGTACATCCATCGGCGCGTCGCTGGATGGCGTCCTCCGACCAACCGAGTGGGCGATCACCTCGCAGAGGCTCATCGAGTACACCACCTGTACAACGGCGAGCCCTACGGCATGCTGCTGCCCATCATCCCGGCAGCGCTCAGGCAGCGAGCCGCTCGCACCAGCCGCAACCCGCTCGACGTCAGTCCGTCCGATCGCTGAGGGGATCTCTGCCGTCCCACGTCCCCGTCGAACCGTAGGGTTCGAAACGGGCGAACAACTCCTCGCCGTACCACTGCTCCGTGCGGGTGCGTCGCACCACGTCTCGATGCGCCGGCATACCGTCGGCAAAGGCCAGTGCATCCTCCAGTGAGCGCCACAGACTGAAGGTGGCCTGGCGCCCGACGGGAGCTTCGCCCACCCCCACCACGGCCAACAGTCCGGCGGCTCGGCGCAGTTCGTCGTTCACAGGCCGCCCGGCCGCTGCAAAGCGTCGCCACGCGCTGCGTTCCACGTCCGCACGTGTGATGATGCCCACGGGACCGTCAGGGCGGTGAGCAGGTTCCAGACCTGCCATGACCTGCACCCCGGCCCAGGCCCCGTGCCCACCACGGCTGCGCAACCGCACCTGCCACACCTCGTCGGCATGCTGCCAACGGCGGACCACCGGCGACCGCTCGAGAAAGCGGTCGAGATGCTCCTCGCTACGCCACAGAGCGAAGACCGCCCGCCGCTGCACATCCACCGACGGGGCGGTGTCGTCACCCTGTCCCGTACCCATGAGCCGCCACAACAAACAGCCTTCGGTCCGTGCGAGGTGTACCCGGTCGAGGCCCAAGGCCGCCAGGTTTCGCGCAGCGCCGACGAGTCCCGCCGGTTCGCGCACCAGATGGAAACTGGCGATGTGGGCCATATGAGCCATGCTGACATCCGTGAACGACACGGCGGCCATCGTGATCACGGCGAGCGTGGGCTATCTGCTGGGTTCACTGCCAGCTGCCGGGTGGTGGGCACGACGCCGAGGCGTGGCCGATCTGCGCAGCGTGGGCGACCGCAATCCCGGCTACTGGAACGCCCGCCAGCAACTGGGTGTCCGTGCATCGCTCCCCGTGTTCGTGTTCGACATTGCCAAAGGTTCTGCCGCCGCTGGTCTGGGGTGGGCCTTGTCGGGAGACATGGACCGCGCCTGGACCATGCCATTGGTTGGCGGAGGCGCCGCCATGGTCGGGCATGCCTGGCCGGTGTTCGCCCGGTTCCGAGGTGGCCGCAGCATCCTCACCTTCGTGGGCACCGTGGTGGTTGCCGCTCCCGTCACCGCCGCCATCGCCATTGCACTCACCGCCCTGGTACGCGGCATCACCCGGCGGTTCGATGTGGCCGCCCGGGTGGGCGTGTTCGGTTTCCCCGTCGTTCAACTGGTGGTGGACGGCCCATGGCGCACCGCTGCCACGGGCGTGCTCATGAGCCTCATCGGACTCCGGTTTGCGCAGGCGGCGTGGCAGTCGGGGCGTGGCGACCCCGCCACGCCTGATTCGGACGCATGATGCCTTTGGCGAGCGCAGCCACCGCCACCGGATCGGTGAGTGGCGACGCCCAGTAACTCCACCGGCGAGGCCGGTATGCCTTGGCCGTACCCGCCAGAGTGCCCAGGCGCATGAGCAACGCCACGGCGTCCACGACGTCGGCCCGTCCTGCGAGCAGGCGCATCATCGGGACCCCCTGCACGGCTGCCACCGTCGCCAGGTCCAGCCACTGCCGGGGACGGACCTCCACGCCGGGCAGTGCCAGCGAGCGCCCCCACCCGCGCCACGCGTCAGACGCGTCGTCGTACATCTGGACATGCAGCAACTCCGCTGCATCGAGGAAGGCGACCCGCCTCCCGCGTCCCGCCCGCTCACGTGCCAGGGCGACGTCTTCCACCATGTGATGCGCCACGGGTGTCAGACCGCCGTCGGCCAGAAACGCCGCCCTCGGCAGCACCATGCACTGTCCGTTGGCCAGCAAGCGTCCAGCGTCGGTGGTGCTCCCCGGCGGGCCGAACCGCATGACCAGGGTGGTCAGCATGGCCGGGTGCACAGCAGCCAGCGGTGCAGTGGGGCAGACGAACGACCCCGCCACGGTCATCAGGTCGACACCGTCGGCCAGTGCCCGTGCCACGGCCGCAGCAGGTAACCGCCGGTCGGGCCGCGTATCGGCGTCCAAGGTCACCACCCACTCGCCCGATGCCGCCACCAGTCCCTGCTGGACGGCCCATGCCTTGCCTGCCCACCCGGGAGGCAGGTCGGCTGCGGGAACCACCCGGGCACCGCAGGCGTGAGCGACGGCGGCGGTGTCGTCGGTGGAGTGATCATCGACCACGATGACCTCGACCACGCCAGGTGCGTCCCTCAATCCCGCCAGACAGGGTCCCAGTCGGTGTTCTTCGTTGCGAGCGGGAATGACCACCGTGATACCGGGAAGGCCCGTGAGTGCATGATCGGCCACCGGCGTGATCGCAGGTGCCGGCCGGGCCGCTCGAGCCAGGCGCCGCGCCACCGCAGCCACGGCTGCCGCCCGAGCCACCAACGACAGTGCGCCCAGGGGTGTCACCAGCCGTCCTCGCGAACCATGTCACTCACGATGCGGGCACTGGTCAGCACCAGGGGCAGGCCGCCACCGGGGTGGCTGGACCCACCGACCAGATACAGCCCTCGGCGAGGGCCTCTGTTCCCCGGGCGGAGAAACGCCGCACGACGACCGTTGGACGACGTGCCGTAGATGGCACCCCCGGGCGAGCGGTACCGCGCCGCCAGGTCGGCGGGCGTGAAGGTGTCGGTGAACGCCAATCGGTCGCGCAACTCGGTACCACGTCGTGCCAATTGCTCGAGGACCACCTCTTTGTATGCCTCGGCGTCCACATCGACACCGGCGGGCACGTTCACCAACAGGAACCACGACTCATGTCCCTCGGGCGCCTGGCTGGGGTCCGTCACCGAGGTCACGCATCCGTACACCGTGGGCGCCGAGCACAGGCGTCCGGCATGCAGTGCTGCGAATTCGGCCCGATCGTCGGGGGAGAACCAGATGGTGTGATGTCGTTGTCCCGGGGTGTGGCCCCGCACCCCTGCCACCACTACGAACCCACTGGTGGAGCGGCCGGCTCGCTGCACCCGGCGTAGCGAGCGGGTGTCGGGCAGCAGGTCCCGGTACAGATGCTCGGCGTCCACGTTGGCGATCACCAACGGAGCGTTCACCGTGTCGCCATCGGCGGTGTCGACGCCGGACACGGCGTCGCCCACGGTCCGGATGCGCTTCACGTCGACCCCGGTGCGCACTTCCACGCCCATCGCTACGGCGGTAGCCACCAAGGTGTCGCGCAGACGTCCCAGCCCACCCACGGGGTACCACGCGCCATAGCGCGTCTCCAGGTACGGAATACAGGCCAGGGTGGCGGGGGCTCGATACGGCGACGAGCCGCTGTAGGTGGCGTAGCGCCCGGCCCACTGCGTGAACCGGGCATCGTCGAAGCGTCGTCGCGCCACGTGGTGCAGGCTGCGCAGCGGGTCGATGTCCACCAGATCGCGTGGCGAGCGCATCCGTCTCATCAGCGCCGCCGGATGCTCCATCGGCCCTGCGAAGAACGTTCGTTCACTCACGTCCCAGATGCGTCGGCCGTGATCGACCAGTCGCTGCCATGCCGCGCCGGCCCCCGGCGCCACCCGGTCCCATGCAGCGCGAGTGACAGCAGGGTCATCGTGCACCATCACCTCGGCGCCGTCGGGCCAGCGGTAATGGAACTGCGGATCAAGCCGCACGAGGTCGACGTGGTCGCTGAGTCGGGTGCCGGCCAGGTTCAGCACCTCGTCGAACAGATGCGGCAGGGTCACCAGCGACGGCCCGATGTCGAAGCGGAAGCCGTCCCGTTCGTAGACCGTCAACTTGCCACCCACTTCGTGGCGACGTTCCAGCACCGTCACGGCATGCCCCGCCGCAGCCAGGCGAATGGCCGCTGCCAAGCCGCCAACCCCTCCCCCGACCACCACTGCGGGGACGGCTTCAGCCATGTCGACCCTGCCAGGTTCGCCAGGCTCCCACAACTGCGATGGGTGCCATGGCCGCCGTCCCCACGGTGGCCACCAGTCGGTCACGGAAGAACACGGCGAACCCCACCGATTCCATAGCCGTCATGGCACCGTAGGTGGCCACGAGTCCGGCATCGGGTTCCTCGTCCACCGGCAAGGCACGCTCCAGAGCCGCCATCACCACCACGGCGGTGGCAAACCAACCCACATAGTTGGTGAGCGGTATCCCCCGGTACCGGCCAATGCGTCGCCACACCCAGAACCCTTCCCCCACCATCTGGGGGTCCAAGAACGCATCCCAGGCGGTGAGTGCTGCCGCCCCCAGCAACATGCGGTTGCGCCGGGTCGAGCGTGCACCCAGCGCTGCGTGGGCGGTCTCGCGCGCCGGCAAGGCCATGGCGAACCAAGCCAGCGGCACTACGGCCGGTACGCCACGTACTTGCGGGCGCAACTGCGGCGTGTAGTGGTATCGGCCGAAGGGCACACCGGTTCGGGTCCCCATCCGTTCCACGGCAGCAGTACCGACGGCTACCGCAGCAGCCGTCGCAGCACCACGGCCCACTCCCCACCGTCGCACCGCTCGTGAGGTGGTGCTGGTGAACAGTCCAGTCACCACAGCACTGGTCAAACCTCGCCGCACCACGCCGCCCTGGCGAGCCAACGGGGTGGCCACCATGGCCACTGCCGTCACGGCAGCAGCCACCCGACCTACTCGATCAGCAACCGTCATCATGACCGGGCGGGGCGCAGCAGTCGGGCCACGGTCCACGCCTTCGACGCCGTCGACACACTGGCCCTGCTGCTGAACACGTCGTAGCCCTGCGCCTCGATGCGGTCGAGAATGCCGCCGTACAGACCATGTGCCGCCTCGATGCAGCGAGCCGATCGCTCGGGCAGCATGGCGATGCCCTGCTCACCCGAGGCGTACAGGTCCCGACAGCGGTCGATCTCGAAGCGCATCAACTCGATGAACGCCGGCGTCACCTTGCGCTCTGTCAGGTCCACGTCGAATCGGCGCAGATCTTCCTGGGGAACGTACTGACGTCCACGGTCCAAGTCTTCGGCGATGTCGCGCAGGAAGTTCGTGAGTTGGAACGCATCACCCAGGTCGCGCGCA
>CAYMUC010000007.1:0-51495 GCA_964393535.1 uncultured Ilumatobacteraceae bacterium
GTGCCGTCGTGAACGACTCGATCGTGTGGGAGAGTCGTGGTGCCCGCAGTCTGTTCGGCAGGGACGGCGTGAGCGGCTTGGCCAACGTGGACGTCACCCCCGAACTGGCGGTGAAACTGGCACTCGCCTATGGAACCTCGCTGCCCAAAGGCACCCGAATCGCCACCTCGCGCGATTCCAGTCGCTCTGCTCGCATGCTCAAGCGGGCCATGATGGCCGGCCTGAACGCTGCGGGTATCGACGTGCTGGATCTCGAGACCGCCTCGGTGCCCGTCACCCGGTTCCTCGCTCGTTCCACTCGAGCCATGGGCGGACTCACCGTCCGGTTGCACCCTCACGATCCCGACCGGGTGGCCGTGCGCTTCTTCGACTCCGAGGGAGTGGACCTCTCCGAAGACGCGCAGCGCAAGATCGAGCGACTGTTTCAACGCGAGGATCATCGTCGTGCACTGCCTGGCGAGGTGGGGGACATCCAATTCCCCGCTCGTGCACTCGAGGAGTACGCCGTCGCACTCGAGGCCACGGTCGATCCCGCCGCCATCGTGGATGCCCACTTCAAGTTGGTGATCGACTACTCCTTCGGAGCGGTCGCATCGGTGATGCCCAATGCTCTGGCGAAACTGGGAGCCGACGTGTTGGCGGTGAACCCATACACCTCGACCAGTGGACGCCTCGGCTTCGACGAGGTGGCAGCCACGGACCGCGTTGCAGGATTGGTCCGGGCATCAGGTGCACACCTCGGAGCGGTCATCGATCCCGATGGTGACCGGCTGACCGTCATCGATGACACCGGGCGCGTCCTGACCTCGACCGAGGCACTGTTGGCGTTCGTGGAGCTGGTGTCGGACCATCTGCTGGGTGATGCCATCGCTGTTCCGGTGAACACCACCCGTCATGCCCTCGACATCGCTGCTCGACATGGGGTCCGCGTGGAACTCACCAAGGTCTCCACCCCTGCTCTCATGGATGCGGCACGGCAGCCGGGTGTCGGCTTCGCCTCCGACGGCGCTGGTGGGTACATCCTTCCGGGATTCCTCCCGGCCTTCGACGCTGCCGCCAGTCTGCTGAAACTGCTCGACGTGATGGCGCGCTCCGGTGCGACGCTGTCGCAGGTCGTGGACCAGTTGCCCAAGGTCCACGTCGTACACGACACCGTGGTGACCCCTTGGGAGTACAAGGGAATGGTCATGCGGTCCCTCGTCGAGATGGCCGGTCGGGACGTCTTACTCGTCGACGGGGTGCGTGTGGCCTACCCCGACGGCTGGGTTCTGGCGCTGCCGGACCCCGAGGAACCGGTCACCCATGTCTGGGCCGAGGCCTCGAGCGACACCGAAGCGCGACGACTGGCGCAGGAGTACGCGCGACGCGTCCGGCAATTGGTTCGCTGAGGCCATTTCACGCTCGTCTTCACCGGCTACCGTTGGCAGCATGAGCGTGCCCGAGTCGCTGCGTTATTCCGCCGATCACGAGTGGGTCGAAGATCGCGGCACCGTGGTGAGGGTGGGCATCACCCAGTACGCGCAGGATGCTCTGGGAGATGTCGTCTACGTTCAACTTCCCGCGATCGGATCGCTCACGGGAGCTGGCGATGCCCTGGGCGAGGTGGAGAGCACCAAGTCCGTCTCCGATGTCTTCGCCCCGGTGACCGGATCCGTCGTTGCGGTCAACCTCGAGCTGGCCGACTGTCCCGAACTTCTGAACCTCGACCCCTACGGTGATGGATGGCTGTGCGACATCGAGGTTTCCGCGCCGAACTGGGCTGACGGCCTCATGGATGCTGCCGCCTACCGGAACCTCATCGGAGCGTGAGGCGTGAGTTACGTGTTCTGCAACCAGTGTGGTCACCGGAACCCACCCGAGTCGGTGTTCTGTTCCGCATGTGGAAGCACGCTGGATCTACCCGCCGATCACACCATCACCCTGGCCAAAGTCGATGCACTTCTCGATGCCCCGGGAACTGGCGACGACGTAGTGGTCGAGTTCGATCCCAGCGCCATGGGGGTGGGGGTGCTCGTGGTCCGCTCCGGTGCCCAGGCCGGCGACAAGTTCGTTCTCGCCTCGCAACTGACCCAGTTGGGGCGCCATCCCGACAGTGAGATCAGCCTCGACGACATCACGGTGTCGCGACGCCACGCCGAGATCGAACGCCTTGCCAATGGTCGTTACGAGGTCCGCGATGCGGGATCGCTGAACGGAACCTACGTGAACCAACAGCGCATCGAACGGGTGTCGCTCTCACACGGTGACGAGGTACAGGTGGGGAAGTTCCGTCTGGTGTTCTTCGACCAACCTCGGCAGGACATGTGAGCGATCGGCCCTACCTGTCCATCGGCGAGGTGCTCGGGTTGTTGCTCGAGGAATTCCCCGATGTGACGATTTCGAAGATCCGCTTTCTCGAGAGCCAAGGCCTGATCGAGCCCGAGAGGACGCCGTCGGGCTACCGGAAGTTCTACGACGAGGATGTGTCGCGGCTGCGCTTCATCCTTCGGGAACAGCGGGAGCACTACCTTCCACTGAAGGTCATCAGGGATCGACTCGACGATGGCGACGCGCCCGAATCCGACGCTGTGGCCACTCCTCCTCGAGGCATCCGCACCCCCAATGTGGACGCCGACCGGCCCGACCCGGGAAAGCATCCCAGCGCTGCCGGCCGCGTCGTGACCGCGCAGCCAACCGCCGAGCCGACCCCGGCACCGGTGGCGGGACCCGACACCACCCTGGCTCGCGACGTCACCGATGCACTGGAGCGACCGCAACTGTTGTCACGCGACGACGTCGTGGCACTGACCGGCGTCGACAGCGACATCCTGGACCAGTTGGAACAGTTCGGTCTGGTGACGGTTCGACGAGTGGCGCAACAGGCTCGTTACGACGCTGCAGCCTGCACTGTTGCCGAGTTGGCGGCTCGGTTCGCTCGACTGGGCATCGAGGTTCGACACCTTCGGGCGTGGCGGGTGGCGGCCGACCGCGAGGTGGGCCTGTTCGAGCAACGAGTGTTACCTCTGTTACGACAGCGCAATCCTCAGGCACGACTGGAGGTGGCCGGTCTCCTCGAGGAACTGGTGTCGTTGAGCGACCGACTGCACATGTCCCTCGTCGGTGATGCCGTACGAGCGATGGTCGAAGGCCGTTAGCGCCTCACGGGCTGTACAGTCGCCGCATGGAACCGATGGAGTTGATCGGGGTCCGCCTCGAGGTACCAGCGAATGCCCCTGTGCTGATGCTGCGGGAGCAGGCCGAACCACACCGCATACTGCCCATCTACATCGGCACCCCTGAGGCCAGCGCCATTCATTTCGCCTTGGAGGGAGTGGTACCACCCCGTCCCCTCACGCACGACCTGCTCATCGATGTCATCGCCGAGTTGGGGGCTTCGCTGGAGAAGGTCGTGATCACCGAAGTGCGCGATCACACGTTTTTCGCCGAGTTGTACCTGCGACGTGGTGACATGGATCTCACCGTGTCGTGTCGACCCTCCGATGCTGTGGCATTGGCCGTGAGAGCGGAGGCCCCCATCTTCGCTGCGACGCAGGTACTCGACGATGCGGCGCACCTTCCCGAAGGACCCGACGACGAAGCCGGTGAGGACGAGGCCGATGCCGACGAGATCCTCGACGAGTTCAGGAGTTTCATCGACCAGGTGAATCCCGAGGATTTCGGAGCGAGTTGATTCTTGACGCTCGGGCCACCACTCCGTAGCCTCGCAGGGGCCTGTGCGGCAGACGTGAAAGGATCAGCATGGCGGACTCGGCGAACGAGGGATTCAGCGGCACGCGAGCGGCCCAGATTGTCGGCATCTCGTACCGTCAGTTGGATTACTGGGCCCGTACGGACCTCATCCGTCCCTCGCTCTCCGACGCAGCGGGTAGTGGTTCCCGGCGTCGCTACTCCTACCGCGATCTCCTCGAGTTGCGGGTCATCAAGAACCTGCTCGATGCTGGCATCCGTCTGGAGAACGTCCGGGACGTGTTCGACTACCTTCGCCAGCATGTGGAAGCCGACATCACGTCGGCCCACCTCGTCATCAGCGGCACATCGGTCGTGATGTGCCGGGGCGATGAACTGGTCGACGTGCTCCGTAGGGGCCAGGGAGTCCTGAACGTCTTGCCCTTGGCCTCGGTGAAGGATGACGTCGATGCAGAACTCGTGGCACTGAGCGCCGGTCGTGCGCCGCGGTTGCCTCTGGCCGCCAACGGTTGATCGACGTCGCCATCTCGCCGAACAACACACTGTTGTTGAACGAGCATGGCCGATGTGACTGCCAAGCGGAGCGGCGGGGGAGTCGCGGTGATCGCCGGTACCGGCTACACGGGTGAGAACGGTGACGTGTTGTCGACTCCCCGTGCGACGACAGCACCACTCGCTGGTAGGTCGGGGAGTGGAGCTACCGTTCGCCCTGACTCAGCCGCCGGTTGATCGCTTGGGCTTCGGCTTGGGCTTCGGGCTCAGCAAATTCGTGGCCGTTTCCGCCATCTGGGTCAGCGGACCCATGCGTCGCATCATCTCGCCCATGGTCCGCATGGGGAGTTCCACGTCGTCGAGCATGCGATTCACTCGTTCGGCCGTGGCGTTCAGTTGCTCGAGGGTCTTCTGCAGTGTCTCCACCATGGTGAGAAGGTCGTCGAATCCACGACGCATCTGCTCCATGGTGTGCACGACCGGTGCGATGGGATTGGGAAGGCCCAACATGCTGAACAGCGCACCCAGTTGGGGGAGACCCAGACCCGCGTTCCCCGAGGTGGACGATGTTCCGGTACCGGTGTCCTCAGCCATCGCCGCAGGTTAGCCAGAGTGCGGTTGGCTGAGCTCCTCCAGAGACGTACACGAGCACACCGGGCCGATGCAGATCCGCGAGGGAGTGCACTGGGGTGGATCACCAGGTGAGCGCTCGACGCCGATCTGACAGAACGGATCTTATGGGCGTCGTGTCGCCGGCATGAACACAAACCGCCCATAAGATCCGTTCTGTCACTTTGGTTCTGGGGACGGCGGGCGCACTTCCCGGTCGCGCAAGGGCCGCGCCGCCTCGAGCAACCACTTCAACGCCTCCGCGAGCTGCTGACGGGTCGGCTCCCCCGATGCCCCGAGGTCCCGATCCACGTCGTCCACCGCGCAGGCCAACACGTACAGGTCGTCGCGCAGCGCGTCGAGTTCTCGGCGCGCCACAACCAACTCACCTTCGGCGAGGTGCAGTTCCCGGGCACGCTGGCGCGCCACCCAGTCCCATTGCCGGCACGCCTGGGAGCAGAACTCACGTGTGCGGCCCGGGCCTTTCCGGGGTGGCAGCACCCGACGACACCACCGGCAGCGGCGATTGGTCGGCTCAGGTCTCGCTGATTCCGTCATGACGCTTTGCGGGATGGGGTAAGGGTGCGGCGGTTCACGGGTCTCGAAGGGCTTTCAGGCGCTTCCACGCCTCCTCTGCCCGCGCCAGTCGATCGGCGGCGACGCGACGAAGTCGCTGAGCGGTGGCGGCGACCATGAGGTTCCCTACGGCCAGGGCGGCGACATAACTGTCGAAGGGTCCGGTGGCCACAGCCCCTACGACGAGGCAACGGTGCGCTCCCCCGGCCAGGGGCGACAGCACACTGTCGGTGATCACGACGCGCCGCAGTCGGCGTTGGTCCCCGTACTGCAGGGCCTCCACGAGCCAACGGTCATATCGCCGGAGGTCGATGACCACGATCAGGTCGTCATCGGACAATTGCGCCAGGTGTGCAGCAATCGCCACTTCGTTTCCCACGACGTGAACCACGTCAGGACGCAGGGCCGCGAGGTCACGAGCGAACTGCGACGCCACGCCCGTTGCGGCCTCCCCGGCCACCACAGTCACCCGGTGGCGAAGGTCGGCCAGGTCGTCGGCGAACCCGTCAACCTCCGCCTCGTCCAACCCCTCGAAGGTGCGACGGAGGTTGGCGATCTCCACGTCGAGAGTCGAACGAATCAAGTCGTCTGTCGGCCCGCCCTCGGCATGGATGCGTTGCGACGCCGGCGCCAACTCGTCGGCCACTTCTCGGCGCGCCTCGGCCTGGAGTGCGCTGTAGCCGTCGAAGCCCAACTTGCCGGCCGTGCGCACCACCGTGGCCACTCCCGCACCCGCCGCCTGGGCCACCTCTGCCACAGTTCCGAAGGCCGCCAACCTGCCTTCCCCCAACAACGTCTCGGCCACCCGACGCTCGGCGGCGGTGAGGAGGTCGGCGCACCGAGCGATCCGCTCGGCCAACGACTCGCCCGCCACCGCACCCTGGGGCGATGTCGAAGCGCTTCTGGCAGGCACTCGGGCATGGTACCCCGCCGGCACTGCATGGAAATGGTGTTCCATGCATGACTACTCTCGGAATACATGTTCCAGAGTCGTCCTCCGATGACACCCCCTGTCGTGGCCGTGCCCAGCTTTCCGCCTCTCGAGCAGGCCTGCGACATCTCCTCACTGGAAGAACTCGTACAGGTAGCGGGACGTCTGTCGCGTGGTTTCCCCGCCGAGTTGTACGACGCGTTGGTGGGGTTCGGGGACGATCCCGGCGATGCGGGCGCCATCGTGTTCCGGCCACTCCCCCTCGGCGATGTCCCACCCACCCCGGCGTCACCCACCGCCCCGATCACCAAGAGTCTCGCCAGCGAGGCATTGCTCCTGGCCGCGGCCCGGAGGTTGGGGCAACCCGTGGGGTACGCCCCAGAGCACGGCGGGGACCTGGTGCAGAACATCGTGCCGGTGGCCTCGACGGCCACTCGGCAGATCTCCACATCGTCGAAGGCGCCGTTGATGTTCCACACCGAGACCGCTTTTCATCCCTTCCGACCCCGATATCTGCTGCTGCTGTGTCTGCGAGGTGACCCGCAGGCACACACCACCTTGACGTCCAGTGCAGCACTCATTCCGCATCTCGATCCCGATCATCGCCGCGTGCTGTTCCAGACGCGCTTCCGCACGGCCGTCGACGAGAGTCACCTCCGGGGTGGACCGCGGCGGCTCACCGAGCCCATGGCGGTGTTCCAGGGCGACGAACGCCGACCGACGATGATCTTCGACGCCGACCTCATGACGGGCCTCGATTCCTTGGCCGACGAAGCCCTCGACACTCTGCGGACCCTCATCGACGAACACCACGCCTCGGTGACACTCCAGAGCGGTGATCTCCTCGTGGTCGACAACTACGTCGCCGTCCATGGCCGTAGTCCCTATCGACCACGCTTCGACGGCAGCGACCGTTGGCTGCAACGGACGTTCGTGATCAGCGACCTGGCGCCGTCGTCAGGGGCCCGCACCGGCCGGGTGCTGGCAGCGGTGTGAACCGCTGTGCCTGCCACACTGACGGCGTGAGCGCCGTGAACCTCCTACCCGAACCACCCGAGCGGGGTTTCGCCAGCGACAACGCAGCGGGCATGCACCCCGTCATCGCCGAGGCCTTCCTTGCTGCCAACCGTGGCCGGGCTCTCGCCTACGGAGAGGATCCCTGGACCAAGGCCTGCTGCGATCGGCTACGGGATCTGTTCGGGCCTGCGGCCGAACCCTTTCTCGTGTGGGGCGGTACCGGTGCCAATGTGATGGCACTGGCCACCATGCTGCAACCGGCCGAGGCCGTGGTGTGCAGCGCGTGGGCACACATCCATGTCGACGAAGCGGCGGCCCCCGAGCGGGTCCTGGGTGCCAAGTTGTTGGCAGTCGACTCCCCTGATGGCAAGGTCCGCCCCGAGCAGCTCGAGCAACTGGCAGCGACATCGCGCGGCGTCCATCATGCGCAGCCGGGCGTCGTCTCCATCACTCAACCCACCGAACTCGGAGCGTTGTACCAACCCGAGGAGGTGGCGAAACTGTGCAACACCGCCCACCGACTGGGGCTGCGCGTGCACCTCGACGGGGCTCGCATCGCCAACGCCACGGCAGCACTGGGGGCCGACCATGCAGCCTTGCGGGCCTTCACGGTGGATGCCGGTGTGGACGTCGTCTCCTTTGGCGCCACCAAGGGCGGGCTTCCCTATGGCGAAGCGGTGGTGTATCTGAACCCCGATCTGGCGCGGCGGGCACCGTATGTACGAAAGCAGGTGACACAACTCCCGTCGAAGATGCGCTTCATCGCCGCACCACTGCTGGCCTACCTCGAGGACGACCTGTGGATTCGCCTCGGAGGTCACGCAAACGCCATGGCACAGGGCCTGTACGAAAGGGTGCGAGGCATACCTGGTGTGCACCTCGACGCCGCACCTGACGTCAACAGCATCTATCCGTTGCTGCCGGCGCAGGCCATCGCACCGCTTCAGCAGTGGTCGTTCTTCTGGGACTGGGACATGGCCCGTCATCAGGTGCGCTGGATGACGGCGTGGGACACCACCACCGACGACCTCGACCGCTTCGCCACCGGTGTTCGACACGTCTGCGCGATCACCGGAGACACGGCGCAATGAATTGACCGGTTGATTAGTTTGGTCTACCTTGTCGCTCGTCGGGGGTGTGTCACCAGTCACCGCTCGACTCGGAGTCGGAAGTCACTATTACCGGGGGGCCAGATGGCTGCGTTCGACCTCGTTGCACCGCGCGAAGCCACTGATGACGATTGGATGCTTCAGGGGGCCTGTCAAGGCATGACCCACCTGTTTTTCGCTCCCCCGGCGGAGCGACCCCAGACCCGCCGCCGGCGCGAGGAAGCGGCCCGCGAAGTGTGCTTGGCCTGTCCGGTGTTGGACACGTGTCGTGATTACGCCCGTCAACACCACGAGTACGGCTTCTGGGGCGCTGAGACCGAGGAGGAACGGCACGCTGCCGGCTTCCGCCTCATCGCACCCATCGGGGTACGTAGCCGCGCCGCCGGCTGAAGCCGCCCACTCGACCCACGCACCGTCTGCGCCCGACCTCCACGACGTCGGGTGCCATGATGAACCCGTGGAACCCATGGGTGTCGGAGATGCCGTCGAGGCGGTTCAGTTCGCTTGGTCCGACTACGCCGACCCTCGTCGCATCGTCAGGATCACCGAGACCAGTTCGAATGTGTCGACCAATCGGGTGTTCCGCATCGCTCTCGATGACGAGTCGTCGGTCATCGCCAAGATCACCTCATATGGGTCGTACTTCTTGTTCGCCGAGGACCACGACCGCCTCTACCGATGCTGTCGGCTTCTCGAGGGCACCCGATTCTCGGGATTGCTTGCGCAGGTGTTAGGGCGAGACGGTCGCGCCTACACGTGGTACGACGGACGGCGATGGGCCGCCTTCTACCAGGAGGTCCCCCGGGGTGCAGGTCTCCCTCGCATCCTGACGCCGGATCAGATCGACCGGTTCGCCACCGAGATCGCCGAATTCCACCTGGCGTGCGCCGACATCGCACCCCAGCTCCCGCCACTGTCGTACTCGATGAAGTCGAACGCCATCGAACTCCTCGATCTGCTGTCCAGCCCGTTCGCTCCCCGCAACTTCGATCTCGCGCCCGAGCACATCGGCACGCTGTGGCGCCATACCCATGAACTGCTCCTGCACCTCGAACAGGTCCACTACGACGAGTGGCCGAAGATGCCGGTCCTGGTGGACTGGAACCTGGGGAACTTCTCGGTGGCGTTCGATCCCCTGGGTGGCGATGCCGACTTTCGACTGTTCACTCGCTGGGACTACGACTGGTTCCGCATCGAGAGTCGCCTGCTCGACTTCTACTTCTTGTCCCGAGTCTCGAGCCGTACCGGCGACCGCACTCACTTCACCTACCAGCCACACACACTCACCGAGACTCGGTTCGTGCGTTTCCTCACCGCCTACCACCGGGTATTCCCCTTGTCGGCCGAGGAGATCCGTTTCCTTCCCGAGGCCTACCGGTTCTTTCTGCTCAACTACGTGGTCCGAGTGGGTTCGCGTTTTTTCCGTCCCGAACTGTGCGAGCGGTTCCGCCTCGACACCGCTCGCTGGTACCTACCGCAGTTGGAGCGCTTGGACGTGACCCCACTGCTCGACGCACTGGGGGTGTCATGACCACCGTCTCGACCGTGGACGTCTGCGTTGTGGGGTCGCTGAATCTCGACCTCGTCGCTCGTGTGGAGCGCCTTCCCGGGCCGGGTGAGACCGTGCTCGGCCACGACTTCAGCGAACATCCGGGCGGCAAAGGAGCCAACCAGGCGGTGGCCGCTGCGCGGGCTGGTGCCCGGACCAGCATCATCGGGGCGGTGGGGAACGACGCCGCTGGGCGCACGCTCGCCAGCGTGGTGTCGGTCGAGGGCGTCGATGTGACCGGACTGATGACGGTCGAGGCTCCCACCGGGCGCGCCCTCATCGGGGTGGACGACACCGGCGAGAACTCCATCATGGTCGTGCCCGGAGCCAACGCCGCGCTCACCCCCCACCACATCCGGTCACACGCAGCACACCTCCGGGCAGCACGGGTGGTCCTCATGCAACTCGAGATCCCGGTGGCAGTCGTCGAGGCGGTCATCGCTTGCGTTCACCCCGACACCTTGGTCGTGCTGAACCCGGCACCAGCCACCCCGCTACCCGCTCACGTGCTCGAGCGCATCGATGTGCTGATTCCCAACGAACATGAACTCAACCTGCTGGGAGGCGCGGCGGCACTCGTGCACGCCGGAGTGCGTCGGCTGCTGGTGACCGAGGGAGCCAGGGGTGCTCGACTCCACCATGGGGTGGAGCACGTGGAACGCGTCGAGCCGTGGCCGGTGACGCCGGTGGATACCACGGCAGCCGGCGATGCCTTCTGCGGTGTGTTCGCAGCCTGGTTGGCACGTGGCGCAACGTGGATGGACGCCGCAGACGCTGCAGCGGCGGGGGGTGCACTGGCCACCACCCAACCCGGTGCCATCCCATCGCTTCCGGGTGAGGCCGACGTACACACCCTGCTGGCGGCCGGTCGCGTCACCAGCGAAAGGTGAGCGCCACCCAACCCTCACAACGATCGGTGTCGATATGGCGAAGTGGCGCCATTGCCTCCACCACGCTGTCGTACCGGTCGTGGAACAATCCGCTCACGATCAGCACGCCATCGGGCTCCAACACCCGCCTGAACTGAGGAGCCAACTCGCGAAGCACCGGAGCGAGAATGTTGGCCACCACGACGGCGTAGGTGCCATTGATCTCGGCCAGAGGAGTCGTGGACACCTCGAGTCGTGACATCACCCCGTTTCGCCGAGCGTTGGCGAGCGTGGCACTGACGGCGGCCTCGGCGATGTCGATGGCACGAGCGCGCACGGCTCCGAATCGGAGTGCACCGATGGCCAGCACTCCACTGCCACACCCCACATCCAGCACCGTGGCGCCGGGGTGCACGGCATGACGCAGTGCACGAAGGCTCGCCATCGTCGTGGGGTGATCACCCAGACCGAACGCTTCACCGGGATCGATCACCAGTGTGGTCGCCGTGGCCGACCGCGGCCCCAGATCGCCTTGGAACCACGCTGGCACCACGACGAGATCGTCCTGTACCCAGATGGGGTGAGCGTGAGCACGCCATGTATGCACCACGTCGCCATCCACCTCGACGAGATGCCAACGCCACCGCGACGGGAACGCCTCCATCGCCCGCGCCACCGAGTCGACCTCGGCACCGAGCGACGTCCACAGTTCGACCAGGTGATCCTCGGTACCGGGATCGTCGGGTTGGCGTTCCTCGATGGCGGCCACCCCCATCGCCCACAACAGATCGCTGGCCAGATCCGCCTCACTGGCAGGAACGGTGACGACCAGTGCCGTGACGGTGCTCATGTCAGCCGTCGAGGCGACGCATCTGGTCGGCGAATCGGCGCGCCTTGTTCACGTAGGCCTTGACCCCCATGGCAATGTCACCGGGGCGTGCCCTTCCCGGTTTGATCACCGCCGGCGCCCCGACTGCCAGGGCTCCACCGGGTACTTCGGTGTCGTTGAGCACCACGGCATTCGCCGCAACGATGCCCCCACTGCGCACCACGGCTCGGTGCAACACGATGGCTCCGGTAGACACCTGAGACCCCGCTTCGATGGTGCATCCTTCGAGGTGGACAAGATGCCCGATGACACAGTCGTCGCCCACCACGGTGGGGTGCATCGGTGTGGTGTGCAACACGCAACCGTCCTGAATGGACGTGCGCTCACCGATGTGAATCTCTCCGTCGTCGCCGCGCAGGACCGCACCCGGCCACACACTGCTGTTGGCCCCGATCCACACCGAGCCGATGATCACGGCATCGGGATGGACATAGGCATCTTGGTGAATGTGAGGGACTTGCTCTCCGAGTGCGTACAGCGCCACGGTCAGCACGGTATCCGATGCGGTGGAGTCCGGGCATGGTGACCCGATACGGTGGGCAACTATGTCTCGCAGGATGGAGATCGAACTCACCAGCACCCGCCCCGACGGGTCGTGGAACTGGAGGGCTGCCGGCGCTCGTGAACCCAAAGGGGTGATGCCCTCGGACTTGGTCCCTGCGGGCCGAGGCGCAGGTGACGTGCTGCGGGTCGAGGCCGACTTCGAGATCGACGGCATCACCATCGTCACGGTGCTACCCGATCGCGCCAAGGAGGACCGTCCGAATCAACGCCTCGAACTCCTCCCGACGGAGCGACCCTTCGAAGCAGTCACCCAGCAGTTGGCCTCCAAGGGACGCGGCGACAGGGCGGACCGGCCCCGTCGCGACCGCGGTGAGCGCGGAGACCGACCCGACCGGCCCCGCGGCGAGCGTGGTGAGCGTGGGGATCGCCGCGAGCGCGGTGACCGCAGCGAGCGCGGCGAGCGCTCGACCAGGGAGCGCGACAGTCGTGGTCCTCGCACCGAGCGTGCGCCTGGAGACGGGGAGCGTCGTCGCCCTCGCGACGACTCCCAGCGCGGTCGCCGTGGCCCGTTCACCGCACCTCCCGAATTGCCCAGCCGCCCCAAGCCGCGGCGCCTCAAGCCGGGACGCACGCATCGCACCGAGGTGCTGACCGCCCTTCCCGAGGCACACCGCACGGTCGCCGAGCGTGTCCTCCAAGGCGGAATCCCCGCCGTGCGCCAAGCGGTGAAGGAGCAGAACGATCGTCTTCGTGCAGAAGGCAAGGAAGAGATTCCGGCTCAGAACCTCTTGGACATGGCCGAGCGACTGCTCCCGAAGTTGCGCGTGGCCGAATGGCGTGACCGCGCCGAGGCCGCCCTGAAGGACCTCGAGCTGCTGGATCTGCGCGATCTCCGCTCGGTGGTGGTGGCGTCGGACGATCCGGTGGTGGCACGTGACGACAGCACCCGGGAACTGGCTGCACAACTTCGCGAAGCCCTGGTCACCAAGCAGGAACGCGAGCATCAGCAGTGGCTCGACGACATCCTTGCGGCGCTCGCCGTGGGGCGAGTGGTGCGGGCCCTGAAGTTGTCCTCACAACCCCCCAAGGCAGGCGTTCCGTTCCCCGCCGATGTGGCCGCACCACTGGTTGCTGCAGCCTCGGCTGCGCTCACACCCGTCGAGCCGCAGGAACGCTGGGTGGCACTGTTGGAGGCAGCGGCCTTCTCGCCGGTACACACTTCGGTGACGGTCCAAGCACCTCCAGCCGCTCCTGGAGACGAGTTGATCTCCACCGTGAAGCGTCTCGCCGTTCTGCTCCCGCAGGTGGCCACTGCGCTGAGCGTGGAACTGCCGGCTCCCGGGACGCCTGCGCCCAAGCCTCTGCGACCCGCTCGTCCCACCGACCAGCGTCGCCCCAGCCGTCCAACGCCAGCCAAGCCGGCGAAGACGCCTGGTGCGACCGTGGCTGTTTCGCCAGAGCAGGCAACCGCTCCAACCGAGCAGGCGACGGCGCCAGCCGAACCGGTGCAGGCGACGGCGCCGGCCGAGCCGGTGACGGTGCCGGCGGAGCCTGCGGTCGTCCCCGACGACACGACTGGTTCGCCCCTGGAGGCCGACCACTCCTAGCATCGGGCCATGTCCGACATCGTCCTCTACGAGGTTCGGGGCCGTGTGGCCCTCATCACGCTCAACCGTCCCGAAGCCCGCAATGCCATCAACGGCGATGTGGCCGCCGGGGTGGAGGCCGCCATCGACCGCATGGAGGAAGATCCCGAGGTGTGGGTCGGCGTGTTGACCGCCAACACCGAGGGTCAAGACCGCCCGGTGTTCTGCGCGGGCGCCGACCTGAAGGCGATCAACTCGGGCAACGCCGCAGCGCTCAACACATCACGCGGCGGGTTCGCCGGCTTTGTCTATCGAGAGCGGCGCAAGCCGGTCATCGTCGCCGTGGACGGCCTCGCCACTGCCGGTGGGTGTGAGATCGTGTTGGGTGCCGACATGGTGGTCGCCACAACTCGTTCGTCGTTCGGACTCGCCGAGGTGAAGCGCAATCTCATCGCCGGAGCTGGCGGCCTGTTTCGCCTTCCCCGCGCCATCGGCCAGGCAGCCGCCATGGAGGTGATCCTCACGGGCGAGCCACTCCCCGCCCAACGGGCGTACGAGTTGGGCCTGGTGAATCGACTGGTGGAACCCGGGACCGCTGTGGACGCCGCACTGGCTCTGGCCGACGTCGTCTGCCAGAACGCCCCGTTGGCGGTGTGGGCAAGCCGGCGAGTCGTCCTGGCCACCCCGTCGCACGACGATGCAGAACTCATCGCGCTCACCAATCGCGAGTTCGCCGGCGTCATGTCGTCCGAGGACACCAAGGAAGGTCTCACAGCCTTCATCGAAAAGCGCCCACCGAAGTGGACGGGACGCTGAGGCGTCCCTCGCTCAGTCGTCGCCCAGCGACCTGCTGACGGTGATCAGCCTCGCTGTCAGACCGTTGCGTTCGAACAGGTTCTTCGTGTCCCGATCACCGGGGAGTGCCCACGAATCGAGAGAGACAGCCCTGTGACTGCGCGCCCAGCGCACGGCCCAGTCGACCATGTCGCCACCGAGTCCCAGTTCCCTGGCTCCCTCGGTGACGTACACACTGTTCACCACTGCGACGCCCATGTCGTCGGGTCCCGTCACCCACAGCCAGCCGAGCGGTACACCGTCGACCTCGGCGAGCACCACCGCTGAGTGGTCTCGCTGGAGCCACACGGCCCAGTCGCCGCCGAGTGAGGGGACCTCCGCCAGACGGCGAACCCCGCCCCGTTGCTGCGCCATGGACTCTCGCGCCTCGTGCTCCAACGCCACGAGAGCCGCCACGTCCTCGAGTGTGGCGAGACGAACAGAGAGTTGCGGATCGGCGGGGGTCACGCGCAGTACCCGATCCTCATTCCGATGCTGTGCGCAGTTGGTCGAGGCGACCGAGTACCGTGCGGCGCCGCCGGTGAGTGGACTCGTACTCGTTGACGGCGTTCAACTCGGCTTCGTCGAGGTTCGTCAACCGACTGATGACCTGGCTTGCCGACAACTCGTCGTAATGCTCGATGGGAAGGTCCCTCACCGTGGACTCGGTCACCACCGCCGACACCCGAGCCGAGGGCGCCGCGTCGGGCACCACCGTGACCACCGGTGAAGGGGTGGTCGTGGGCACCGGTGCAGGCGTCTGACTGGCGGCGACACGCCGCTTGAGTTCGCTCTGGACCTGGGTGACGGCCATCTTGCCCAGGAATCGAGCCAGCACCAATTGCTGGTCGATCTTTGTCTTCTGCTGGCCGATGACGCGGGGCAGGTAACGGGGCACCTCGACGGCTGCGCCGATGAGAGCGAACGCGACGGTCTCGATCGCCGTGGCCGCCGCTGCGCTGGACCTCGTCATGTGCGAACCGTCGGGCAGTCGTCGTCACCCACCGGGCACACGGGGGCGCTGGCCCGGACCAACAGGAAGCACGACGTGCACAACTGCTCATCAGCCCGCTTGGGCTGGAGGCGGTCCCCCGAGTCCGAGCGATCCTCGGGTTCGGCTTCCTCGTCGTCCTCGTCGGGTTCGTCGTCGACGGCGACCAAGCGATCCTTCAGAATGGTGTCGAGATCGGCCTCGACGTCGTCGGGGGTGGTGAGGTCGTCGTCATCGTCCTCGTCCTCGGCGCTGGTCCGCTTGCTGCGGACCTCGCCCTCGTCGTCGTCCTCTTCGTCGTCTTCTTTGAACTCGTCGTCTCCGAACTCGTCGTCGAGTTCATCGTCGAGTTCTTCCTCGAGTTCCTCTTCGTCGAGGTCCTCGGGCTCCACCTCGAGCAACTCCGGATCCAACTCGTCGACGTCGAGTTCCTCGCCGTCTTCGGGTCCGTCACCGAGTAGTTCGTCTGCCATGGGGAATCCCTTCGTGAGGCGGGGGGCGTCTCGCGTGGCGGATACTACGGGCAAACCAGGAGGTCTCAACCTCCGGAACGACGGGCTTCGGCCCGACGTTCGGCCTCGAGTCTCTCGAGTTCGGGTGCCTCTCGGGTGAGATGGACCATCGCCTCTGCTACCGCACGATGCCCAGCCTGTTCAGCGATGAGCCTATGCATTTCCAGAGCGATACGCCGATAGGAGGGATGCCCCTGAGGTGACGAACGCAACTCCAGCATGTGGATGGCTTCGCGAGCGTTGAACTGCATGGAGTACCGCAGCCGATAGGCCATGGACACCGCATAGGAGGCCTGCTGTGGGTGATCCTCGAGCATGGCGTCATACAGGTTGGCCGAACGCGCCATGGCCTCGTCGAAGACGCCGCCTCCGCCCGCCTCGTCGACCAGATCAGGCCGGACGTACCCGTGATGAGGTGTGAGTTGTTGCCACTCGACCGTGAGTAGCCGATGGCGTTGCATATCGCGAAACGCCCCGTAATCCGACAGCACGTCGAAGCGGTAGTCGATCCTCTCGAAGGCACGACCGGGCTTGTGGCGGCGGTTGCGACGATCTCCCACGGCCGCACGCACCAGTGCGAGGCGCTCGTCGGCTCCCAGTCGCCGAACTCGATCCATCAATTGCTGTTCGGGGAGATGGCTGTAGGGGTAGCAGATCGCTGCGAGCAGTTTGTCCTCGGCGTCGGGATCGAAGTCCACGAGGGTGACGCTCGAGGCCTGCTCGACGGGCAGGTCACCGAAGAGCTCATGGACCAAGGAATCCGTATCGGTGCGCGTGTGCTCCAGATACGAGGCCCACGCACCACCCCGCTCGGGTTGGTCGACCCGCCGCAGAAAACTGGGGATGACCTTACGCAGTTCCGTGAGCATCAACTCGGCATAGGCGCGCGCCTCGGGAAGTGGATGTACCCGTAGCCGCAGGACCAGCGCCTCGTAGGCCTGTCCGGATCCGTAGATGCCCACGTTCGACAGGGCCGAAGCCGGCAGCACTCCTCGCACGGCATCGAGTGCCTTCGCGCGTGTGGCCTGCCGGTACACGAAATCGCTGTCGTTGGGATGCCGGGGCACGGTGGCCCGCACATGGTCGGTCACCCGAGCCATGAGGGCGCTGTACGAGTCGAACATCCGGTCCATGTCGCCCACGTACCGGGTACCCAGTCGCCCTGTGAGCACCGATGGGTCCCGGTAGTACCGATAGCGACCCCCCAGTCGGGCGTCATACGCGATGTACCGGGTGCTCTGTTCGAGATAACTCATGAGGCGGCCCCGTTCGAGGACCTTGGTGAGGAGGTTCGAGGCCTGTTCACAAGCCAGGTGCACCCCACCCAACTGAGCCACCGAGTCGTCGCCGTACTCCACGAACACCTTGTCGTACAGTTGCTCGGCACGGCTCACGCCCACGGTGGCATCCACACCCTCGTCACCGCGAATGTCGAGGTCACCCACGAATTCGTCGAGGAACAAGCGCCGCAGGCTCTTGGGCGAACGGGAGTAGCGGGCGAACAGAGCCCCCTTGACCACCTCGGGCAGGTTCACCAACGCGAAGACGGGACCGTCGAGATTGGTGACGTAACGCCGGAGGATCTCGGCTTCTTCCTCGGAAAACGCTTCGGGGACATACGCCGACACATCTCGCATCGTAGAAGGCCACCACTCCTGGGGCGCGGACCAGACGACGGGTTCTCACTCGGGGTGACCCGGCACGGTGTCGCCCAGGTGACTGGCCGCGGTCCGCACCTGCAGCGACGTCACCGCGCTCACGGCCCGATTCACACGCACAGCGTCAAGCGGTCGGCTACCACGCGGACGTGCAGGTGCCGGACCGAGCCCTCTCGCACTCCGTCGACGTACAGACGGCGAGCGCGGGCGAACGTGACCTCCATGGTGTCGCCGCGCCGCACCTCGATCTGTGGATGCGGTACGTGGGTACCCAGCGGCAACCTGCGTCGGGCTTGCCATCTGGCCCGCCAGTCCATGGAGTGCGACACCGAGACCCAGTCCAGGCGTCCATCGTTGGGATGAGCGCGAGGAGCGACGTCCCACGAGCCGAGATGGTCCACATTCATCACTGCGGTGACCGCACCCGACCAGGCCCACCCTCGGGCCACCACGTGCGCCACTGCCCACATCGGTCGCCCGTCGGCGTGCACCTCGAGGGCATCCCACGGCAGCACCGCCACCGGGTCACCGGCCGACACGCGATCCCGTTCCCTTCGCCCCCCAGCGGCCCGCCAGCAGTCTCCTCCTCGTGGGGCCACCGGTTGGCCCCGCGGCGGCAGTGAGCCGGCCTCGAGGAGCCTACGAATGCCCGCATCGTCCTCGACCCGTAGGACATCGCGGGGTACCACTCGCACCTCACCCCAGGGCTCGCCGGGCCGAATGGTCACGGTCCACCGACGTCGGTGGCGGCCACCACGCCGCGCCGCAGCAGATCGGCGGCAGCGCCACAGGTGTCCTGGGTGACCGTATGGGGTGCCACCAGAGCCAACTGCCGCAACAGGTCGATGAGTTGGCGCATGGTGCGCACGAAGTCACCGCCGGTCATGTCCTCCTCGGCCACCAACTCGGCGAAACCGTCACCCGAGGCCCAGGCATAGGCCACGGCCACGAAGGTCGGGTCGGGTGCGCGATGCACCGTGAGTCCCGAGCGCTCCTCGTCGCTGGCCAGCGAGGCCGACAACGCCTCGATGTCATGCCAGCGCCGCCTCACCTTGTTCGATGGAAACCACGGAGGTGGCGGGGTGTCGGCACTGCGATGCTCGTACACGAACACCGACGCCAGGGCCGCCGTCGACGCGGCGTCCAACCCGTCGAGCAAGCCACGAGTCACCGCTTCGGCGACCAGCAGATCGCATTCGTGGAAGGTTCGCGCCAAGACCGAGCCGGCATCGGTCAGTGCCCAGTCGCTCACGTGGCCCCAACGATCCAGCAGTGCCACCACGTCGTCGAAGCGTCGGGCGACCGTGCGCTCCTGACCCGCTGATCGCCGACGGAGTTCCCGGAGTTCCCGCTCGATCTTGTCGGCACGTTGCGCTGCCTGCAGGCGATCAGGAAGGTCGGGGTCGTCCTCCACCGGATGGCGGGCAGCATCCTCGGTGAAGGCGCGGCGTCTCACCGTGCGCAGGCGGGCCCGAGCCAGGCGCCGGGCCGCCTCTACCTGGAACTGAGGACGGTGCGGCGCGTACGGCTGTGGGAGATCCACATGTCCCAGCGTCCACAGCGGTGCCTGGAGATCCACGGCCATGAGATTCACGATCTGGCGTTTCGGGGTGAGGAGGGTGACACGAACCCCGTCGGTGCGATGTGCCGTGGTGAGCACCAGGGCCCTCCCACCGTGTCGCGGATGCTCGAGCTCCACCACGTCGCCCGGTCGGAGTTGGCTGAGGGACTGCTCGACATCGGCACGGACCCCGTTGTCGCGGCGCGGCCCAGTGTCTTTCAGCAGGCCCCGCCGGCGCCGATAGTCCTGAATGTCCCCGTAGGGACTGGTCGCCTCGTCACGGAGGCCCTGCAGATTCGCTGTCAGTCGTTCGATGCGCGCCTGGACCTCGACCACGTCGCGGTCGGCCTGGAACTGGGCAAAGGAGAGGTCCAGCAGTCGGTGAGCCTCGACACGGGTGCAGGTGCGCACCAGATTCACGGCCATGTTGTACGTGGGGCGAAACGCACTCGTGAGACGGAACGACCGACTGGAGATGAGACCGGCCACCCGTTCAAAGGACACGAACGGACTCCACAACACGACGGCGGTGCCCTGGTGGTCGATCCCACGCCGTCCAGCGCGCCCGGTGAGTTGAGTGATCTCGGCCGGCGTCAACAGCGCGTGGTGATCACCGGTGTACTTCGTCAACTTGTCGATCACCACTGAGCGAGCCGGCATGTTGATGCCGACCGCCAGTGTCTCGGTGGCGAACACCACCTTGACGAGGCCCTCGGCGAAGCACCGTTCCACCGCTTCTTTGAAGGCTGGGACCATACCG
This sequence comes from uncultured Ilumatobacteraceae bacterium, assembly GCA_964393535.1. GTDB lineage: Bacteria > Actinomycetota > Acidimicrobiia > Acidimicrobiales > Ilumatobacteraceae > CAYMUC01. The sequence goes on from CAYMUC010000007.1 coordinate 20,135, forward strand.
GCGTGATGCACTCCGATACCCGCCTCCAACTGGGCGATGAACTGGGCATCGCCCAGGACCGCCAAGTCGGCCGCGTCGAGACCAGCAAGTCGCTCGGCCACGATGTCGCCGATGCGCTCACGTTCGGCGAGGTTGGTGAAGCGCAGTCCCCCGGTCAGCGCGCTACGCGCCGCTTCATCGCACTGATTGCGGCTGAAGATGAAGTAGATGGCGGGCAGCAGACCCTCAGCATGGAGATGATCGAGTACGTCGAGTCGCGACGGGGTGGCCAGTCGCCGTCGGGTACCCCCCCGGGACTTCCGGCCGGTGACGGGCCGGGAGCCCACAGCGTCGAGACGTAACCCGGCGGGGTTGGGCTGACCGTCGATGATGACCGGAAGCATCTGCAGTTGATCGGTCGCACGGTCCTCCACCAGGAACGTCGCCTCCAACTCCACCGGACGCCTGGTCTCCACCACGGCCTTGGTAGGACCGCGCACGGTACTGATCCACTGTGCGACCTCCTGCGCATTCGACACGGTGGCCGACAGGCACACCAGGCGCACGGTGTCGGGGAGATGGATGATGACCTCCTCCCAGACAGGACCTCGGTAGGTGTCCTGGAGGAAATGCACTTCGTCGAGCACCACCAGTGCGAGGCGATCCAAGGCGCGGGACTGCGCGTAGATCATGTTGCGCAATACCTCGGTGGTCATCACCACCACCGGTGCATCACCGTTGATGCTGTTGTCCCCCGTGAGCAGACCCACCTGGGCAGCGCCATGGATCCGGCACAGGTCGAGGTACTTCTGGTTGGACAACGCCTTGATCGGAGCTGTGTAGAACGCTCGGCAGCCATCGGCGAGCGCTGCGGCGATCCCGTATTCGGCCACGACGGTCTTGCCCGATCCCGTCGGGGCCGCCACCAGGACCGACCGCCCGTCATCGAGGACGTCGAGGGCCTGGATCTGAAAATCATCCAGCGGAAAGCCGTGGTGGCCGATCAGCCGATCCCGATCCGGCCGCCGCGCCACGATCAACTCCGGTCCGCTGTTTCGAGTCGCTCTCGCCGGCGTCGCGAGCGGGTGATCAGATACCCCACTCCGACCGCCACGAAGAACAGCAGCAGCATGGGCAGCGCCAAGGCCAGGAGCGACACCGGATCACCGCTGGGCGTGATGACCGCCGCCAACACGAACACACCCATGATGGCGAAACGCCACTGGCGGATGAGTTGCCGGGGTGTGATGACACCCACGACTTGGAGGAACACCAGCAACACGGGAATCTCGAACCCGATGCCGAACGCCACCACCATGAGCACCACCAACGACACGTAGCGCGAAATCTGGAATGCCTGCTGAACGTCGGATCCGGACCACGAGATGAGGAACTCCAACGCCTTGTCGAGGGTCCAGTAGGCGAGAAAGGCACCAAGGCAGAACAGTGCGATCGTGGAGAACATGAAGGGGATGGCGTAGCGCTTCTCCTTGGCATGCAATGCGGGGACCACGAAGCGCCAGATCTGCCACAGGATCACTGGGAGCGCCAGAACCAGGCCGCCCCACAACGAGATTCGTACCCGGGCCGAGAACCCTTCGAGTGGTCCCAGTGCGAACAGATCGGCCTGACAGAACTCTGGACCTCGACGCTCGCAGAGATTTCGATACGGCTGGAGCATCAGATCCAGAACCCAGTCGTAGAACGACAGCATCAGCACGGTCGCGAGGACCACGGCCAGCAGCACGCGGATGATCCGCACCCTCAACTCGGCGAGATGTTCCGTGATGGTCATCCCGGTGCCGGTGGGGTCGCCTTTGGGGGTGACCAGCCACGAAGGGAGTTTCACGGGTCCCTCGGTGCAGGTCGATCGTCGTGGTCTGGACGGCTCGTGGTGGCCTCGCCGGTGGTCGGACCTTCGGGAGTGGGATCGGAATGGGGCGCACGTGGCTTCACGGGCGGGTCATCGTCGAGCGTCGGGACCTCGGTCACTGCGCGACGCGCCAGGTCGGCGGTCTCGCGCAACTCCCGCATCGGTTCGTCGAGCGCACTGCGCATCTCGGCCTGGAAGCCTTCACCCATCCGCCTCACCTGGCCGTACACGCGCCCGAAACTCCGAATGGCATCGGGTAGGCGTTCTGGACCCAACACGATCAGTGCCAGCAGCAGCAGTACCACGACCTCGCTGCCCGACAGGTTGAACACGACGCCGAGTTTAGGGCCGTCGTAGGGTGGGCCACTGGTGCAGCAACGACTCGCTTCTCTCCTCGACGTCCCCATCGCCTTCGCTCACCGTGGGGCACGCGCTCACGCAGCAGAGAACACCATGGAGGCTTTTCGTCTGGCCCTTCGCCTGGGGGCAACCGGTCTCGAAAGCGATGTGTGGCAGACCGCAGACGGTGTGCTGGTGCTGGACCATGACGGCGTGATGCGCTCAGGATTCCGCAAACGCCCCTTGGGAACGGTGGTGCGAAGCGACCTGCCTGCGCACATACCCGACCTGGCCGAGGTTCTGGACCTCTGTGCGCAAGCCTCCGGACCCGGAATCCACCTCAGTCTGGATCTCAAGTCGCAGGGTTCAGGGGCGGCGGTCGTGGAACTGGTGCGCAGTGACTTCCCGGCGATGCTTCCCAGGGTGTGGCTGTGCCATCCCGACGTCGACGAGTTGACGGCGCTTCGCCAGGTCGACGACGACATTCGGTTGGTGAACTCCACCCGCCTGCAGCGCATCGCCGAGGGACCCGAGCGGAGGGCCGCAGTCCTCGGTCAGCGCGGTATCGACGGCATCAACATGCATCACACCGACATGACCGGGGGACTCGCCACCCTGTTCCACCGCTTCGGGCGCACGGCATTTGCCTGGGATCTCCAGTTCGAGGACGGCCTCCGCTCTGCACTGCGGATGGGCGTGGACGCCGTGTACAGCGACTGGGTGGACCGCATGATGGACGCCTACCGGGCCGAGGTGGGTTCACCCCGGCCGGGGTGAACCGTCAGACGGGCATCACAGCCAACGCCAGGTCCCAAAGGGCCAGATCACCACGAACGCCCGACCCACGATGAGGTCCTCGTCGATAGGACCGAACATACGACTGTCGAAGGACTCCGCTCGATTGTCACCCATCACGAAGACGTGGTCAGGGGGAATCACCTGGGGAGCCATGGTCGCCACACTGCAGCGCGACTGTGCATCGGGACGTGCGAGATGTTCAGGATCGAGGTACGGCTCCACCAGCTGCTGTCCGTCGATGTAGACGACGCAGTCACGTATCTCGATACGTTCTCCTGACAGGGCCACGACCCGCTTGATGAGGTCGTCGTGTTGCACCACACCACCATTGGTGGTGATGCGGTCGAAGACCACCACATCGCCGCGATTCACCTCATGAAGCCGGTACGAGAGTTTGTTCACCAGCACTCGTTCGTCTGACACCATCGTCGTCTGCATGGACGGCCCGGAGATGTAGAACTGCTGGAGTACCAGCACCCGGATGGTGATGGCGGCGATCACGGCCACGGCGATGACCGCGAACCACTCGAGCCCCACCCGCAATGCCGACTTACCCGACGACGTGTCGGGAGGGAGCACTGGTTCCTTGGGGGCCAGAAGCGGATCGATGGGGGCGGTCACGGCGTCGGCCTCACAGCGACTCGATCAGTCGTTCCACGCGCTCGTCGTGGCTGGCGAAAGGGTCTTTGCACAGCACCGTTCTCTGCGCCTGATCGTTCAACTTCAGGTGCACCCAGTCCACCGTGTAATCCCGACGACGCTCCTTGGCACGTCTCACGAACTCGCCGCGCAGTCGTGCACGTGTGGTCTGGGGAGGGGTGTCGATAGCTGTGTCGATCTCGTCATCGTGACACATGCGCTCGACCAGGCCACGTTGCGCCAACTTGGAGAACAACCCCCGGCCCTCGGCCAGGTCGTGGTACTGAAGATCGACCAACTGCACTCGGGGATGTCCCAGCGCCAGATCGTGACGGGCTCGGAACCGCTCCACCAGGTGGTACTTGATGACCCAGTCCACTTCGCGCTCCAGGCGCAAGGGATCCTGCTCGATCGTGGACACGCAGTGCTCCCACATGTCGAGCGCACGCTGCTCCCACTCGGGGAACCCCTTCGTGTCGGCATAGCGAAGAGCACGGTCGAGGTACTCGCGCTGGATGTCGAGCGCCGACACCTCACGGCCGTTCGCCAACTGGACCGTCTGTCGGCAGGTGAGGTCGTGGCTGATCTCCCTGATCGCCCGGATGGGGTTCTCCAGGGTCATGTCTCGCAGTACGACGGACGGGTCCTCCAGCATGCGCAACATGCACGCTGCTGCGCCCACCTTCAGAAAGGTGGTGTACTCGCTCATGTTCGAGTCCCCCACGATGACGTGGAGTCGACGGTAACGCTCGGCGTCGGCATGGGGTTCGTCGCGCGTGTTGATGATGGGCCTACTGCGGGTGGTGGCCGAGCTCACTCCTTCCCAGATGTGTTCGGCGCGCTGCGAGATGGAGTAGGCCGGGCCGCGGGCGGTCTGGATCACCTTGCCTGCGCCGGCGTAGATCTGGCGGGACACCAGGAACGGGATCAACACCTCGGACAGGCGCACCATGTCGTCGCTGCGGCCGGTGAGATAGTTCTCGTGGCAGCCGTAACTGTTCCCCGCCGAGTCGGTGTTGTTCTTGAACAGATACACCGTGCCGCGGATGCCTTCTTCGGCCAGCCGTTCCTCGGCGTGGTGCTGGAGCTGTTCGAGAATCCTCTCACCTGCTCGGTCGTGCACCACGAGGTCGTGAAGAGAATCGCATTCGGGCGTGGCGTATTCGGGGTGTGAGCCGACGTCCAGGTAGAGCCGAGCCCCGTTGTGCAAGAACACGTTGGAACTTCGCCCCCAGGACACCACGCGCCGGAACAGATAGCGCGCCACTTCGTCGGGGCTGAGTCGACGTTGGCCGCGCAGGGTGCAAGTGACGCCGTACTCGGTCTCGAGACCGAAGATGCGTCGCTCCATGGGACCGCGCGTCGCCAGGGTGACTCCCCTCAGTCCGCCAACAGTTCGCCGACGGCTGCGTCGGCGAGGCGACGGAAGCAGCGCCGACCGTTGGATCGTGACAGTACGGCCACCTCGAGATCAGGGGTGTCGAGCGTGCGGTCCGGTCCCGACAACGCCACACGAGCGGCTCGAACCGCTTGTGCGAGCGTCATCGCATCGCTCCACGACGCATCGAGACGCGAGCCGATGGCCTCGGCATCGCCGCCCAGCACGCTGAAACGACGCTCGTCCATGACGGTGCCGTCGTAGAGGATGTGGAACACCTGATCGCTGGCGGCACTGGTTCCCACCTCGGCGACCAGGATCTCCACTTCCAACGGCTTCATCTCGTGGGTGAAGATCTGCCCGAGGATCTGCGCGTACTGGTTCGCCAGTCCCCTGGCATCCACGTCGTCTCGGCTGTACTGGTAACCCCGCAGGTCGGCGGCCCGAACACCTGCCACCCGTAACTGATCGAACTCGTTGTACTTCCCCACCCCTGCGAAGGCGATGCGGTCGTAGATCTCACTGATCTTGCGCAGCGTCTGTGACGGGTTCTCTGCGACGAGTGCGATGCCGTCCTCGTACTGCAGTGCCACCAATGCCCGACCCCTGGCGATGCCTTTGCGGGCATAGTCGGCCCGGTCCTTCATGACCTGCTCGGGTGCGACGTAGAACGGCATCGTCATCGCTGCTTCACCTCCGCGGCGATGGCCGCGTACCGCTGTGCCAGATCGTCGTCGTCGAGGCGGCGCCACCCGTCGGCCGTGATGGTGGCGACCACCGGGTAGATACCCCGCAGCACATCGGGACCCCCGGTGGCCGAGTCGGCATCGGCGGCCTCCCACAGCGACCTGCAGGCGAGGTTCACAGCATCGTCGAGGGCGAGTTCGGGCCGCCATCCCACCTTCACCACCGTGCCTGCGTGCAGACTGCCCGAACCGGTGGCGACGTAGTCACGCTCCTCGTAGCGCCCACCGGTCACGTCGAAGTCCCAGAGGCGTCCCACGGTGCGGCGTTCGTCGAAGCCGGCGAAGATGGGCACCACCACCATGCCCTGCATGGCGGCGGGAAGGTTCGAGCGCACCAGCATCGACAACTGGTTGGCCTTGCCCTCCAGGCTGATGCCCTGCCCTTCCACCTTCTCGTAGTGCTCGAGTTGCAACTGGAACAACTTGATCATCTCCATCGCCGGCCCCGCAGCGCCTGCGATGGCCACTCCGCTGAAGCGGTCTGCCTGGACCACCTTCTCCATGCTGCGGTGGCTGATGAGATTGCCCGAGGTGGCACGGCGATCGCCAGCCATGACCACTCCCCCAGCGCATCGCAGCGCCACGCACGTGGTGGCATGAGGGACACTCACCGAACCCACGCCACTCATCGCCAGCGGAGTCGCCGGCCACAGGTCCAGTCGGCGCAACAGTTCGGGGAAGTTCGGGCCGGGATCGTCTCCGGCTCGAAAAAACGGCATCGACATGGAGGTGCTCACTGACCGCCCTTTTGTACGTAGCTCTTCACGAAATCCTCGGCATTCGACTCCAGCACCTCATCGATCTCGTCGAGAAGGTCATCGAGTTCGGCGATGAGTTTGTCGCCGGTGCCACTGGCAGCAGTCACCTCGACATCGGCGTCGACCTCCGCTGTGCGCTCGGAGGTGGTCTTGGGCTTCTGGGTGCGCTCGGCCATGGAGGTGCTACTCGTCCGTTCTGGTCGTGATACCTGTGCTGCTCGCTCGATCCGTGATGCCTCATGCCCCCAGGCGAGCGATCAGATCGGCCGCCGTGGAGCTGTCATCGATCAACCTACCCACATGGGCTGCGGTGCCGCGCAGCGGCTCCATCATGGGCACACGTCGCAGGGGTTCACGGCCCAGATCGAACACCAATGAATCCCAGTTCGCCGCCACGATGTCCTCGGGCCAACGGGCCAGACACCGTCCACGGAAGTAGGCGCGGGTCGTCTCGGGGGGCTCGGTCATGGCCGTGACGGCCTCGTCGAGGCTCACCAACGTCTCCAGCCCCACACGGGCGGCGAGAGACCGCTCGCTTCGCATGTCGTGGTACTGCAGATCGATGGCCTTGAGCCGTACATCGCCCTCGGCGATGCCGTGCCGCTGGGAGTACCCGTCGAGGAGTCGCCGCTTGGCAACCCAGTCCACCTGCGCCGCCACCGTCATGGGGTCGCGCTCCAGTCCGGTGAGCACCTGTTCCCATCGCTCGAGCACCAACGCACCCACCTCGTGGCCCACGGCGTCAAGCCCATGCGACGCCTGGTATCGCTGGGCGCGTTCCAGAAGATGCCATTGCAACTCGACAGCGGTGAGGCGACGCCCAGATCGCAACTCGATGGTGGCGCTGAGATCTGGATCATGGCTGACCTGCTGGATAGCCCGCACCGGATCGGCCAACAGCACCTCGGTGCCCAGGGCATCATCTTCGATCATGGCCAGCACGATGGCGGTGGTCCCCACCTTCAGGAAGGTCGCCACCTCACTCATGTTGGCGTCGCCCACGATCACGTGGAGGCGCCGATAACGCTGCGGATCGCAGTGCGGCTCGTCTCGTGTGTTCACGATGGGCCGCTTGAGGGTGGTCTCGAGGCCGACCTCCTCTTCGAAGAAGTCGGCTCGCTGGCTGATCTGGTACCCAACGGATCGGTGATCGACGCCAGGAAGCTCGCACCCGACCTTCCCGGCACCGCAATACACCTGACGAGTGACGAAGTGCGGCGTGATCTGCGACACGATGCGACCGAAGGGCACCTCACGGGCCATGAGATAGTTCTCGTGGCAGCCGTAACTGTTGCCCTTGCCGTCGGAGTTGTTCTTGTACAACACGACCTCGGCACCGGGCGGTAGCACATCCGACACCGCACGCATGGCGGCCCTGGCGATCTCCTCGGCCGCTCGGTCGAATCGAAGGACCTCGAGTGCCGTGAGGCATTCGGGGGTGGAGATCTCGGGATGGGCGTGATCCACGTAGAACCGGGCACCGTTGGTGAGCACGGCGTTGACGAGATGCGTCTCGACCTCGGGTGCCATCACATCGATGATGTCGAACCCGCGGGCATCATGGGCGGGTTGCTCGGCGTCGAAGTCCCAACCCACCCGGCCGACAGTGGCGTTCACGTAACCGTTCACCACCAGCGATGACGCCAACACCGGGTTGGTGTCGAAGCCGCGGGTGACGATCCCGAATTCGGTCTCGATCCCGCACACTTTGGGTAGCGCCATGACCGAACCCTACCGGGCCGTCCCTGCGCCGATCCGACGGTGCCTCGCTACAGGTACTGCCCGGTGGCCGCCCGTTCGATGGCACGACCACCGGTGATGCCGGCCTCCTGGCGACTCTGACCCACCAGTGTTCGGATGAACACGATCCGATCACCCTTCTTGCCCGAGATCTTGGCCCAATCGTCGGGATTGGTGGTGTTCGGCAGGTCCTCGTGCTCTTTGAACTCCTGACGCACAGCGTCGATGAGGTCCTGAGTCCGGATGCCCCGCGATCCCCCGGCGATGACCCGCTTGATGGCGAGCTTCTTGGCCCGGCGCACGACGTTCTCGATCATGGCACCGGACACGAAGTCCTTGTAGGCCAGCACCTCTTTGTCCCCGTTGGCGTAGGTGACCTCGAGGAACTGGTTGTCGACGTCATCGCGGTACATCTCGTTCACTGCGGCGTCCACCATTGCCGACACCGCCTGTCGGGGGTCGCCACCGCCCAACACCGACACCTCGTCGGTATCGAGAGGCAGTTCGGGATCGAGATACCGACTGAACACCTGTCGGGCGGCCGCCGCATCGGGGCGCTCGATCTTGATCTTCACGTCCAGGCGCCCGGGCCGCAGGATTGCCGGGTCGATGAGGTCCTCGCGGTTGGTGGCACCGATCACGATCACGTTCCGCCGACCCTCGACACCGTCGATCTCGGCCAGCAACTGGGGCACGATGGTCGATTCCATGTCCGAGGAGATGCCGGTACCCCGGGTGCGGAACATGGAGTCCATCTCGTCGAAGAACACGATGACCGGCCAACCCTCCTCGCTTTTTTCACGCGCCCGTTGGAACACCAGACGAATCTGTCGTTCGGTCTCGCCCACGTACTTGTTCAGCAGTTCCGGACCCTTGATGTTGATGAAGTAACTGCGTCCTTTGTCGGCCCCCGATCGCGCCGCCACCTTGGTGGCAAGACTGTTGGCCACGGCCTTGGCGATGAGCGTCTTCCCACACCCGGGTGGCCCGTACAGCAAGATGCCCTTGGGCGCCGGCAGACGGTGCTCGGCGAACAGATCGGCATGCAGGAACGGAAGTTCCACCGCATCGGCGATCTGCTCGATCTGACCGTCGAGACCCCCGATGTCGCCGTAGCTCACATCGGGCACTTCCTCCAGCAGGAGGTCCTCCACCTCGGGCCGAGGCAGTTTCTCCAGCAAGAGGTTGGTGCGGGTGTCGAGGCGCAGAGTGTCGCCACTGCGCAGATGCACACCTCGCAGCGAATCGGCCAGTTCGCACACCCGTTCTTCATCGGCACGACCCACCACCAACGCCCTGATGCCATCGCTCAGGAGTTCCTTCACCGTGACGACATCACCCGACACATCAGCGGCGCGGGCCATGACCACGTTGAACGATTCGTTGAGCACGACTTCTGCTCCGCGCTCCAGGGTCAGAGGATCGATCTCTGGATGCAGATTCACCCGCATCTTGCGACCGCTGGTCATGATGTCGACGGTCTCGTCGTCGTTCTTGCCCACCACCACGCCGTAGGCGGCGGGAGGACGGGTCAGTTTGTCGACTTCGTCACGGAGATTGGCGATGTGTTCGCGTGCCTCTCGCAGGGTGTACGACAACTTCTCGTTCTGCGCCACGGCCTGCGCCAGTTGACCCTTGGTCTCGAGCAGTCGTTCTTCGAGGGCCCGCAGCCGGCGTGGGGCGTCGTCGAGGCGTCGCTTCAGGTCGAGGTTCTCCTCTACCAACCGCGTCGCGTCGAGATCGGGACCACGGGCATCCCCCGCACCGGCCTGTTCGGAACCATCGTGTTCGTGAGGCACACGACCACCTCCCGATGCGAACCTACACCCGGGTACGTCACCATGCGGGTTCGGTCGATCCTGTTTCCACCGTGCACCCCATGTAAACTCCACAACGTCCGCACGGCTTGGACGCGAACTGCGTGGCCGCATTCTGAAGGAGCAACCATGAAGGTCTGGATCGATCAGGATCTCTGCACGGGTGACGGTCTCTGTGAAGAGATCGCTCCCGACGTGTTCACTTTGCTCGACGACGGTTTGGCCTACGTGAAGGAAGGCGACAAGGTGTTCGCCACCGCCAAGGGAAACCCCCAGGGTGCCGACGGCCTTGCCAATATTCCCGACAATCTGCTCGACGCCGTCATCGAATCCGCCGAGGAATGCCCCGGCGAGTGCATCTTCATCGAGCCCTGATCGCTGACACCCCGCAGGGGAACGCGCCCCGTCAGGCCGTGGTAGCCGCGGCCGGGCGGGGCGTTGTCGCGTCTGAAGGCTCGCCGATGTAGCGAGCCGTGGTGAGGAAGCCGGTGTGGGCCACCATGCGATGATCGGGCCGAACCGCCGCACCGGCGATGTACCACGTGCGATGCAGGACCTCGAGCGTTCGTGCACCCATCCAGCCGCGTCGTTCCTCGAACGCGGCCCTCACCGAGGCGGCCTGTGTGATGCTGGGCGTGTAAGCCACGAGGATGCCACCGGGACGCAGTGCTTGTTCGGCATGAGGCACCACGCGCCAGGGCTCGGGGAGATCCAGCACCACACGATCGAGTTCCACCTCGTCGATGCCCTCGTAGCAATCTCGCAACTGGACGTGGTAGCGCTCGGCGGCCTGCGCCCCGAGGAAGCTCGTGACGTTGGCCCGAGCACGGGCCGCAAAGTCCTCGCGCAACTCGTACCCGATGATCTCCGCACCCCAGCGCAACATCGTCATGGACAGCGCACCCGAGCCCACACCCGACTCGAGCACGCGCATTCCGGGACCGATATCGCCGATCATGCAGATGGGAGCGAGATCCTTCGGGTAGATGACCTGGGCACCTCGGGGCATCTCCACGACGAAGTCCTCGAGGGTGGGTCTGATGGCCACGTAGCCGGCCCCGCGCGTGGACCGCACCCGCACGCCTTCGGGCCGCCCCGCCAGTTCGGCGTGGGGCACGAAGCCGGCGTGGCTGTGGAACTCGCCCCCTTCGGTCAGGGTCACCAGGTAACGGCGTTGCTTCGAGTCCACAAGCATCGCCCGTTCCCCGTACTGGAAGGTTCCCGTCATCGTTTCCGCCTTCCTCGGCCTCGTGTACGGATCAGTTCGACCGGTACCGGCTCATGAGCCGATGCCGTGTCCACCAGACGACAAAACGCACACACCTCGCCCGTGGTCGGCGCACCACAGCGCACGCACTCGGCCAGGTCGTCCTGCATCGCCCGATGTTCGTCGGCCAGACGAGGGGCCATGCGGTCGAGGAACCCGAGGTAGAACGCCGCCTTGCTGCCAGGAGAGGTCATCTCGATCTGGTTCAGTGCTTCTTTGTAGCCCAGGTGCCGGTTGCCCTCGACCATGGGGCACTCCTCCACCAGATAGTCGATACCCCTGATGAGGCACCAGGCCGCGGTCTCGCGTTCGGTGAGGCGCATCAACGGCTTGATGCGCCGGGGAAAGCCCGCTCGGGCGGGGAGCACCGGCGTCTGGCGAGCGAGATACTCGAGATCCCACCGGAGGGTGTTGCCGAACAGGACGGCGGCCTCGTCGTCGAGGTTGTGGCCGGTGGCGACCACATCGAAGCCACGTGAGAGTGCCTCGGTGTTGAACAGATGTCTCTTCGAGAGCCCACACGACGAACAAGGCACACGACGAGTGGCGGCCGCCGCCGTGGGAACGTCGAAGCCGTGGTCGTCGCGCAGCGATACCTCGTGCAGCACCAGGCCTCGATCGTGGGCGAACCGCCGTGTCACCTGGCCCGAGGCATCGCTGTAGTCACCGATGCCCAGGCCGATGTAGAGACCCTCGGCGTGGTACCCCAACTCGATGAGGAGATCCCACAGTGCCAGGCTGTCCTTGCCTCCCGACACCGCCACCATGACCGCCTGACCGGGTTCGAGCATGTCGAAGTCATCGATGGCTTTGGTGACCTGGCGACGGCACAGCTGCTGGAAGTGCTCGGGGCAGAACGCTGCATGATGTCGAGGAAGGTCGATGACTGCCGTGTCGCGACACACCCGGCACCGCATCTAGGTGCCTCCCGAGATGACGGGGCGGATCTCGACGACGGCATCGGCCGGGAGGACGGCGTCGCCGGTGACCAGGGTGCCGTTGCAGATCACGAGATGCGATTCACGTGCGAGGTCGAACTCCCGCAGTAGCACATCGGCGCGGCGTGAACCCTCGACCTCCACCTCGCGTCGAGGGTTGCGCAAGACGACGATCATCAGGTCATGCAGCGTAGGGGTTACTGCGCCCCACCGGACGCCCGGTCTGACAGCGCCGTGATCTGAAGGGTTTGTCCCGGCTTCAGTCGCTCGACGGCGAGCAACTCGGGACGTCGCCCGGAGGCCCGTCTCACCAGACGCAGACCCCACAGCACCCCCGCCACGATCATCCATGGACGACTGCCACCCAGCAGGCCACGTCGAAGGGCGAGGCTACGCAAGCCGCCGATAGGAGATCTCACCAAGGAAGCAGCCAGTGCCACTCCAGCGCGTCGGTCGGTCATCAGAGACGACGGATCTCGACCATCGTGGTGCGCCGCTTACCACTGCGGCGACCGAGGAGGAAGAACACGACGAGCAACACCACGCCGCCAGCGGCGACGAGACCCAGCAACTGCTGCTTGCGCTGCTCGACCTCGCCCACCACCGAGTTCTGCAGACCCTTCAACGACGACTCGAGGTCATCGCGCGAGATGCGCCGGTCACTCATCGGGGCTCCTTGTTCAACGTCGCCTTGGACACTCGGCTGAGGGCGAACGCCGTCACTGCGGCCACCACCACCAGCACCATCAGGTAGGGAACGAACGACCAGGCTCCGTCGAAGACCGACTCCCACTGGGTCTGGACGAAGCGCAGCAGCCCCAAGGCCACCAGCACGAGGCCGGCACTCAAGCAGACAGCACCGGCCACGCCATAGCCCAGCCAGCGCCCGGCACCTTTCAGCGGGCCCAGGGTCTCCTGGCGGGCGTAGGCCTTCACCAGGTCGAACACATCACCCACCGACGCATCGTCAGACCCCGTCGTAGTGGACGGAGCACGATCTCCCGATGGCGTTTCCTGCGAAGGCATCCCACCGGTTCTAGCAGACGAAGCGCGTCGGCGTCATCCGGGGGTCACTGCGGCGAGGTACCCAGGCGAAACCTGAGCAACGCCTCGACGTCGTCGAGCACGGTGTCCAACACGTCGAGGCGAGCCTCGGCATGGCGTGCCAGCAGTACCTGATGGCGGTCCAAGGGGCCCACCGGCGCCAGGGTGGCGAGTTGGTACGTCGCCAGGCCAGGGTCGTCGGCTACGGGAGTGGTCGGGTCGCCAACGGCATCACCGAGTTCACTGGCCAGTGCCATGCAACGGCGAACCCGAGCCGCCGTGGCGGCCACGTGGACGGCCAGGCGGGCGTCGTCGAGACCATCGGACGGCTCGTCGGGCCACGGCTCCACCTCGGCACGGGGATACGGGTCGTCGGGAAGCCAGCGACGAACCACGATGCGCTCCACCCCCACCGCCACGACGCCGTAACGGCCGTCGGGAAGCTCGGCGATCTCGACCATGCGTGCACGAGTGCCCACATCGGTTCGCTGGTCCTGCCCGCCAACCTCGGACCCCCGAGCGATCAGGACCACGCCGAAGTCGTGATCGGGCGAGTCGATGCAGTGATGCACCAGCGCCCGGTAGCGCGGTTCGAAGATGTGCAGTGGCAGCACTCCCCCGGGCAACAACACCGAGCCGAGCGGGAACATCGGCAATGTCATGGCGGACGTCATCGTGTCACCGCAACCGAGAGTGGGCGAAGCGACATGGGAGGAGGAGTCCCCCCGGGGTACGTCGCCAATGCGCGAGCCAACGCTTCGAGTTGCGGACATGACGTCACTCCGCACGAGGCCGTCTCGTCACCGTTGATGATGAGGCTGAAGCTGAGGTCCACACCACCGGCACCAGGGAGGTAGCCGCTGAACGCCTTCACCCCACGCAGGGTTCCCGTCTTGGCCAACAGCCGACCAGCCAGTGGAGTATCGCTCAACAGGCGAGCCATGGTGCCCGTCTCGCCTGCTACTGCCATGGACCCGATGAACTCGCTGGCCTGGCCGTTGCGCCCCAGCAGCTTCGACACCAGATCACAGGTGAGACGGTTTCCGCGATCGAGTCCGCTGCCGTCCACCAGTGTCATTCCCTGCAACGGCAGCCCCCACCGGTCGAGCGTCTCCTGGACCACGATGAGGCCGTCGACGCGGGTACCGGGACGACCCGATGCCACGGCGATCTCCTTCACCAGCATCTCGGCAGTGGTGTTGTCGCTGGTCACCAACATCTCGGCCACCACTTCACGTAGCGGCGCCGACGTCACCGTGGCCACGACGGTCTCGGGCATCGCAGAACCGGTGGCCTCGGCCGCTGTGAGCACCGGACCCGACACCGCTACCCCGGCCGAGCGAAGCAGGTTCGCCACCTCGACGCCCGCCGCCACCGCAGGGTTGGACGGCTTGACCGGATTCCCCGACACGAAGCCGTCGTTGATGAGGAGGGCGCCGACCGGACCCGCTTCGGTTCCTCGGATGCCGTCGCCCCAACTGGGTACGAACCGCTCGTCGTCGTAGCGATTCTCGTGGACCACCAAGCCTGCGCTCACCGTGGCCACCCCGGCCGAGACCGCTCGTTCGATGAGCGCTTCCACCGGTGTGCGTGGCTCGGGGGCGTAGCGCTGACTGGCCGGATACGACTGGACCGCCAGCAGAGGGTCTCCGCCACCGACGAGATGGAGCGGACCAGATGCCTCACCGCCCACGACGTCACCGCGCAGTTCGGTCACGAAGGTCGTGTCGGAGCCGATGATCTCGAGTGCCACGGCACCGATGAGCAACTTCATATTGCTCGCAGGGATCAACGGTCGATCACCACCGACGTTCACCACCTCGCGGTCGTGAGCACGCACGGCCAGACAGCTGGTGTCGTTCAGCACCGAGGACACGGCACCCAACTGGAATCGGAAGGCCCCCAGTGCACCTGACACGGCTACAGCCGTAGGGGCACGCCGAAGCGACAACACAGGTGTCGCCGACGTCACCGTCGTCGCCTCGGCCCCGTTCTCGGTCGGGGTGACCGCCGCGTGTGGTTCCCCCTGTTCGGCACGGCGTTCGGCCATGCCCCACAGCCCGGCCAGGACCAGGGCCGGCAGGGTCACCGCCACCATCAGAACGGCGACAGGATGACGGCGACGCCGACGAGGCGACCAGGTTGTGTCGGTCATCCCGTTCTCGGTGATGTCGGTGCCGGTGCCGGCAGTACGAGGCGGGGTGGCGATACCCCAGAGACGTCAGCGACCACGGCGACGACGATACTGCGCATCCCGCCACAGGTGTCCGAGGGCTGTCACCGCCCGGTTGGCACTGCCGTAGCACAGACGACCGGTGGCCCGAACGGTGGCCGGTCCAGGGTTGTCGGGGTCCGCAACGGCCAACTCCGTGGCGGTGAGGATCGGCTTGCCCGTCGCCACCGACAGTTCGTGCGCAGCCTCCGCGAAGCGGGCGTCCTGACGCTCGTGGTAAGCGACGATGCGATCCAGTCCGTGATCGGGGTAGAAGCGCCCCTCGCGCATCAGTCGAGCCTGATTCGCCTGGATACCCAGACCCAGGTACACGACGGCATGGACCTCGGGATGCTCTGCGATGAGGCGCATCACGGTGGGAATGGTCTCGCGGGTCTCGCCACCGGCGCAGTCCACAGGGTTGTTGCGACTCCAGCGAGGGGGCAGGTGCTCGTCGATGGCCCGCCGCAGGTCGTCGGGCAGGGGAAGCAGGCGCAGCGAGCGATCCCGAGTGATTGCGTCTGCGGTGACCACACCCCATCCGCCAGCGGTGGTCAACACGACCACGTTGGGACCGGTGGGGGCCGGTTGCGTGGCGAAGGTGGCCGCCGCCTCGAACGCCTCCTCCACGGTGGCTGCTCGGGTGATCCCAGCGGCACGGCACCATCCGTCGAACACCTTGTCGTCTGCGGCCAGGGCACCGGTGTGACTGGCCGCCGCACGGGCACCGCCCTCGGTGGCGCCGCCCTTCACCAACACCAGAGGCTTGCGAGCCGCTGCCGCCGCCAAACGGCTCATGAGTGCCTCACCGTCGGTGATGCCCTCCACGTAGGCCAGGCCAACAGCCGTCGCTGGATCATCGGCGTAGAAGTCGAGGTAGTCGGCCACGCTCACGGCCGCAGCGTTGCCTGCCGACACCGCTCGGCTGATGCCTACACCGGTGGCACGCGACCAGTTGAGGAAACTGGAGACGAAGTTGCCGCTCTGGCTCGCCACGCCGATGCGGCCCGCTGGCGGATACGGAGCGACGATCTGAGCGCACAGGGAAGCCGGCGTCGACACGACGCCCTGCCCGTTGGGCCCGGCGAGAAGGATGCCCAACTCGTCGGCCAGCGCCACCAGATCGGCTTCGGCACGCTGGCCTTCCTCACCGGCTTCGCCGTAGCCGGCCGAGGTGAGGAACGCCGCCCGAATGCCCTTGGCTGCGCAGGCTCGTAGCAGATCGGGATTGGCCGACGCTGGAGTACACACGAACACCAGGTCGACTGCCCCGTCGGGCAGTTCGGCGATGTCGCGTACCGTGCGAATGCCCAGGACCTCCTCTCCCTGGAGGTTCGTGCCGTAGACGCCGCCCTGGTACCCGCTTGCCAAGAGGTTGTGCAGCGAGACGAATCCGAACTTGCCGGGATGCGTGGAGGCACCTGCGATGACCACTCCACGCGGTTCGAACAGCGCCCTGAAGGCTGCGTCGCTAGGCCTCGTTCGGCCACCTGCACGCTGCGCCGACCCGGCATCAGCGCTGTCGTCGATCTCCACGAGCGCGTCCACCGCCACCACGGCACCCTCGGCATCCACGATCAACGGGTTGAGGTCCACGCTGCTCACCTCGGGATGGCCCACAGCAACTCCAGACAGTCCGAGCAGCACCTCCACCAGACGCTCACGCTGCACTGGAGCCTCTCCCCTCACCTCGCCCAGGAGCGCCTGGGTGGCGAGACCGTCGATCATCTCCTCGGCGGTGACCCTGTCGAGCGGTACAGGCCGGAACACCACATCGGCCAAGGCCTCGGCCAGCACCCCGCCCACGCCCAGCATCACCATGGGACCGAACTGAGCATCTCTCACAACACCGGCGATCAGTTCGCGATTGCCCTGCACCATGGGTGCCACCAGCACCTGTACAGCACCGTCCTCGGGCGTGGCCTTGGCCAACAGTTCCGCAGCAGCCTGCTGCACTGCCGCCGCATCGCTGAGGCGCAAGCGCACCAACCCTCGCTCGGTCTTGTGGGCGATCCGGTCGCCGTTCAACTTCGCCACAACGGGAAAGCCCAGCTCGGCAGCGGCCTCTGCAGCGGCTGCGGCCGAGTCGACCAACCTCTGGGGTGCCAGCGGCACGCCGTAGCGAGCCACGAGGGCCTTGGATTCCGCCTCGGACAGGGTACGACGGGTGGAAGCGGGACCGGTGGGATCGTTGTGGGCGGTGCTCATCGGGTGGGTCGTACACCACAGGGCACACACAACTCAACTCGGTAGGACCTGATTCGCCTCTGGTAACGGGCTCATGGCCACTCGGAAGAACGACAACAGATGTTCCAAGCGTTGCTCGAGAAGGTTGTCGCCCAGCGGATCGGCATCCAGTAATCCACCCAGGAACGGGGCATCCGAGAAGTAGCTCAACAACGCTCCATAGCCGGTCAACAGCAGCTGCTCCGGTTGATGGTGACGAACCAGTCCGGCGTCCATGGCAGCACGGAAGTAGTCGGCGGCCTGATCGAACAGAGGCCGGATCACACCTGCCAGGTCGACTCCGAGGTGGCTACCGCTGTCCACGGCCTCACGCCGGATCAGCCTGACGTAGTCCGGGTTCTCCACGAAGAACCGGAATCCCGCGCGCATGACCAACTCGATCTTGTCCCAGCCCGAACGGGGGTCTCCCACGGTGTCGGCCAGCAGTTCGAACCAGTCCGACAACAGACGCTCGAACACCTCGGCGTACAAGGCGTCTTTGGAGGCGAAATGGTGCAACAGGCTCGGACGCCTGATTCCGACCTCGGCGGCGATGTCGTTCAGCGACGTGCCCTCGTATCCGGCGGCAGCGAAGCAACGCCGGGCAGCCGCCAAGATGGCGTCCCGGGTGGAGACAGGTTCGAACTCCCCGGTGCTGGGTAACGGTCGCACGATGATCACTGTACGCCATCGACCATGCCGCCTACTGACCGGTAGGTAGGCATGCTACGGTCTCGCCCGTGATGACTGTGCTGCAAGTCCTCGTGGCGGGGTTGGTCGTATCTCTGATCGCCAACACGGCCACCACCGTCTACCTGCATCGAGCGCTCTCGCACCGAGCACTCAGCCTCTCGCCCGTGGCAGCGGCAGGCTTCAGACTGGTCGTGTGGATCACCACCGGAATCCGACCGAGGCAGTGGGTGGCGGTCCATCGCAAGCACCACGCGTTCACCGACGTGGACGGCGACCCCCACTCCCCCGTGCTGCTGGGTTGGTGGAAGGTGCAGATGAGCAACGTGGCCCTCTACCGACGTGAGGCTCGCAACCCCGACACACTGGCTCGCTACGCCCGCGACCTGCCCGCCGACCGTTGGGACCGCATGCTGTTCGACCGATCGCTGGTAGGTCTGGGACTCGGGACCGGACTGTTGATGTTGTTCATGGGTCCGGTACCGGGTGCACTCGCAGCCTTCGTTCACCTGAACCTGTACCTCGGAGGCTCGGCTGCAGTGAACGCCATCGGCCACCACTTCGGTCGGCGCCCGTACCCGAACTCAGCGGGCAATCTGCAGTGGTTGGCGTTCCTCACCGCGGGAGAGGGCCTGCACAACAACCACCACGCAGCACCCACCTCGGCGAGGCTGTCGCACCGTTGGTTCGAGATCGATCCAGGTTGGTGGGTGATCAAGACGCTCACCTGGTTCCGACTGGCCAAGGTCCGTCTGAACGATCTTCGTCTGACGCACGCTCGGCGTCCCGCATCGGGCACCGTCTGACCTTCACGTCGCCGTGCCGGGTACGGTCGGCGCATGCACATCGTGTCAGCACTGTTCGTGGACCGGTACGACACCCGGCCGGCCCCCGGCCCCTCCACACGACTCGATCTCAACGGCGTGTTCTTCTCCATGGCCGCACCGTCCCCGGTGCCCGTCACCATCGAACCTCACCTGCTGGCCATCATCTACTGCCCGGTCGACGAAGTGGGTCAGGGCGTGTTCGAAGTGGTGTTTCGCAAGGGCGCCGGCGAGGATGACGAGCAACTGGCCCGCAACGTGAGTCCCTTCTCCGTGGAACCTGGCAAGTTCACCGCCCGGTTCGTCCGTGGCGAGTTGGAATTCCAGGAGTACGGACAGATCATGGCTCACTGCCGCGTGGACCGTGGCCCCTGGCACCTCGTGCCGTTGACGCTGCTTCCGCCCGCGTCATGACGCGTCGCTTCGCCGCCGCACTGAGTGCGCATCCCTCCACCGAGGTCGCCATCGGCGAAGCGATCGGCACCGTGTTGGAGCAGGTCGGCACCTCCCCCGACCTGGCCGTGGTGACCTTCACCGAACACCACACTCCCTTCGCCCGTGAACTCGCCGAAACCCTCTGCGCCCTGGTCGAACCCTCGGCCCTGGTGGGTGCATCGGCCGGGGGTGTGTTGGGCGTCGGCCAGGGTCGTGAGTCCGAACCGGGTCTGGCGTTGTGGACCGCACACCTCGACGGACCGGCCGAGAGACTGCGGTCCTTCGCACTGCGAATGGTTCCGACCGAGGGCGGGGCGACTGTCATGGGCCTCGACGACGACGACATGGCCACGGCCGACGCCATGGTGCTGTTCGCCGATCCGTGGACGTTCCCCACGGTGCCACTGCTGGATCACCTGGCCCACCGACACCCACACCTCAAGGTCATCGGTGGGCTCGCGTCGGCGGCCGATGTCGCTGGAGGCAACCGCCTGATCACCAACGCCGGCGCGCGCGCCGATGGTGCCGTGGGAGTGTTGCTTCCCCCAGGGGTGCTGACCGGGACGGTGGTGTCACAGGGATGCCGACCCATCGGCCAGCCGTGGACCGTGACGGCCTCTCACGGCAATGTGATCGAGCAGTTGGGGGGCCGGCCTGCACTGGAGCGACTGCGCGACCTGTTCACGACGGTGTCACCCACCGAGCGGACTCTCGCCCTCAGCGGACTGCACTGCGGGGTGCTGGCCGATGATCGTGCACTCGACCCCGATCGAGGAGATTTCCTCGTGCGGGCCGTACTGGCCGTGGATGATCAACGCGCCACCGTGACGGTGGGTGCCGAGGTGCCGGTGGGCACCGTGGTCCAGTTCCATGTCCGCGACGCCACCACCGCTGGAGAGGACCTGGCGTTCCGTCTGGCCAAGGCACTGCGCCACTCCGACGACCATGGTGCGCTGGTGTTCACCTGCAACGGCCGGGGTCGGGCCATGTTCGACACACCGCATCACGACGCCCAAGTGGTGCAGCAGGTGGTGGGCCCCCACGCCGTGGGAATGATGTGCGCTGGCGAGATCGGCCCAGTGGCGGGTCGCACCCACCTGCACGGCTTCACCGCATCGGTCGCGCTGTTCTGAGCAACCTCGGTCCGGCGAACCCGTCCGGATACAGTCACAGGGTGCCTGAGACGCCCCGGCCCGACATCTCCCCCGCATCGCTCACCGCCGAACTGGACCGCCTGGCTGTTGCCGTGATCCGCGGCTTGGCCATGGATGCACCACTGGCCGCCCGTAGCGGCCATCAGGGCACAGCCATGTCGTTGGCTCCGCTGGCCCATGTGTTGTACAGCCGCATCATGCGCCACGATCCTGCGCATCCCCATTGGCCCGATCGCGACCGATTCATCCTGTCCAACGGACACGCCTCGATCCTCCAGTACGCGCTGTTGCACCTCAACGGATACGGCCTCACACTGGACGATCTCCGGGCGTTCCGCCAATGGGGATCCGCCACCCCCGGGCATCCAGAGGTCGGCCATACCGCAGGTGTCGAGGTGACCACGGGGCCGCTGGGTCAGGGCTTCGCCAACGCCGTGGGAATGGCAATCGCCGAGCGATTCCAGCGGTCGACTCTCGGCAGTGACGTCATCGACCACCACACCTGGGTGATCGCCGGAGACGGATGCCTCATGGAAGGTGTGAGCCACGAGGCCGCCTCGTTGGCAGGCCACCTCGGGCTCGGTCGCCTCACCTGCATCTTCGACGACAACCGCATCACCATCGACGGGTCCACGCAGCTCACCGTGACCGATGACGTTCCGGCTCGGTTCCGGGCGTACGGCTGGCATGTCATCGAAGCCGGCGACATCGGAGAGGACTGCGACGCGCTGGAGGCGGTGCTGGTACAGGCGCGGGCTGTGCAGGACCGTCCCACCCTGGTGGTGTTGCGCACCCGGATCGGTGTGCCTTCGCCCGACTACACCGACCGTCACGAGGCCCACGGCAACCCGTTCGGCCCCGACGACATCACCCGCACCAAAGCCGTCATGGGTCTTCCCGACGAACCGTTCTGGGTGCCCGACGACCTGGTGGAGGCCTACCGTGCTCATGTGGCGAGCAGGGCGGCAGAGCCCTACACCGCCTGGGTCGGGCGACTCGAACGTCGTCTCGGCGATTCCGATTTCGCGCTACGCTGGAACGCTCAGTGGTCGCCCGGCGATCCGGGTCTCGACGGTTGGCAGGACGTCGAGGTGCCCTTCGACGCCTCGGCTTCACCGGCAACCCGGGTTGCCATCCAGGCCGCCATCAACGCCACGGCCCCTCTGCTCCCGTCGTTGATGGTCGGCTCGGCCGACCTCACAGGAAACACCGGCGCCAAACTCGCAGGTGCCACCCCCCAACAGGCGGCCACCCCCGACGGTCGCCAGGTGTTCTACGGAGTGCGCGAACACGCCATGGGTGCGTGCATGGTGGGAATGGCTCTGCACGGCGGAGTGCTTCCGGTAGGAGGAACGTTCTTCGTGTTCGCCGACTACCTGCGGCCTTCACTGCGCTTGGCTGCACTGTCGCAAGCTCGGGCCATCTTCGTGTTCAGCCACGACTCGGTCGGCGTCGGCGAGGATGGACCGACCCATCAGCCCGTCGAGCATCTGGCCACGCTGCGCGCCATTCCGGGCCTTCAGGTCATTCGACCGGCCGATGCACACGAGACCGTCGCCGCCTGGCGCACCGCCGTGCTCACACCCGGTCCCACGGCTCTGGTGCTGT
The DNA here is from genome assembly GCA_964393535.1 of uncultured Ilumatobacteraceae bacterium. Taxonomy (GTDB): domain Bacteria; phylum Actinomycetota; class Acidimicrobiia; order Acidimicrobiales; family Ilumatobacteraceae; genus CAYMUC01. The sequence continues at coordinate 42,600 of CAYMUC010000007.1, forward strand.
CGCGTCAGAACCTTCCCCAACTCACCGATGGTTCAGCCGTGGAACACGGAGCCGGTGTGGTGGGAAACCCTCCCGAGCAACCCGCCGTGGTCCTGGTGGGCACCGGCAGCGAGGTGTCGGTGTGCTGTGAGGCCGCCGAACTGTTGGCCGGCGAGGGCATCGCCGCGCAGGTGGTGTCCATGCCCTCATGGGACCGCTTCGAGCGCACCGACGACGCCTACCGCCAGCGGATGTTCCCACCTGGGGTGCCGGTGCTGTCGGTCGAAGCCGCCACCACCTTTGGATGGGCCCGGTGGTCACACGAGCAGATCGGTATCGACCGCTTCGGTGCCAGCGCACCGGGGGCACGGGTGATGACGGAACTGGGTATCGACGCGCACCACATCGCTCGTCGAGCCCGCACCCTCATCGAGACACGAGGAGCGAAGTGATGGACCGTCTGACCCGCCTCTATCACGAGCACGGCCAGAGTCCTTGGCTCGACAACCTCCGACGCGACTTCTTGTCGTCAGGGCACCTGGCCAACCTGCGCGACCAAGGAGTGCGTGGGCTCACCTCCAACCCCACCATCTTCGCCAAGGCGATCCTCGGTTCCTCCGACTACGACACCCAGTTGACCGACCTCGTCCGCCGCGGATGCAGCGTGGAGGAGGCGTGCTGGGAGTTGGTGATCGCCGATATCCATGGTGCGCTCGATGTCTTCTCGAGCCTGTACGACGCGTCTGAGGGCCGAGACGGTTTCGTGAGCGTCGAGGTGGACCCGGAACTGGCGCACGACGCCGAGGGCACCACGACTGCTGCGCGTGCACTGCACCAACGCATCGACCGGCCCAACCTCATGGTGAAGATTCCCGCCACGCCGGCGGGAATCCCGGCCATCCGCCAGATGATCGCCGAGGGTCGCAGCGTCAACGTGACGTTGATCTTCAGCGTCGATCGCTACCGGGCGGTCATGGACGCATATCTCGAGGGCCTCGAGATCTATGCCGACACACCGGGAGCCGACCTGTCGCGGGTGGCCAGTGTGGCGAGTTTCTTCGTGAGCCGCGTCGACACCGAGGTAGATCGCCGCCTGATCGATCTGGCCTCGCCGGATGCCGCCGCTCTTCAGGGGCGCACTGCGGTCGCCCAGGCCGTGCTGGCCTACGAAGCCTTCACCGAGGTGTTCTCCGGTCCGCGCTGGCAGGCCCTGGTAACACGGGGTGCTCGGGTCCAGCGTCCGCTGTGGGCATCCACCTCCACGAAGAACCCCCAGTACCCCGACACCCTCTACGTCGACGCGCTCATCGGCCCCGACACGGTGAACACCCTGCCCGACGCCACCCTGGATGCCTTCGCCGACCACGGCACACTGGCCCGCACCATCGACGCCGATCCCGCCGCGGCACGGGACGCCTGGCACAGAGTCGGCGAGTTGGGCGTGGATCTCGCGCAGGTCGCCGATCAGTTGGAGCGCGAAGGAGTGGCATCGTTCCAGGCCAGCTTTCGCGAACTGCTCGACACCCTCGCCCAGCGCATGCACGGTCTGCGCTGACGCCCGAGCGGGTTCAGCCGTCGGCCGCGCGCTGGAGGGAGTGGATCGCCTTCTCGATGGCCCGACGCGCCTGTGATAGGTGCCGTTCGCTCTCTGGGCGCCGCTCGGCTCCAGACGCCACGGCATCGCGAAGTGCCTCCAGTGCTCGCTCGTCGATGGTCTCGTTGACCTGCGCGAGCATCGCGATGAGATCGTCGTGGTCGCCGGTCATGACAGTGCCTCGGCCATGAGATCCATGGGATGGCGTACCTCCAGACCAGCCTGCGCCAGGTGCATCGAACATCCGGGATTCGCACTGGCCACGATGCGAGCGCCACTGCGAGCCACGGCTCGCGTGATGGCCTCGACCTTGCGATCACGGATACGGCCCGCCAGATGTGGTTCCAGCGCGGCATAGGCACCGCCCGCACCACAGCACAGCCCGTCGTCGTCGAGTTCCACCACCTCGGCCACGGTGGACAACACCACACGAACCGCACCGTGAGCCTTCTGGACATGCCGCAGATGGCAGGGGTCCTGCACGATCACCGGTCCCAGGCGACGACGCGGCGAGCGCAGGCGGTCCAGGCGCGTCGCCACGAACTCGTGGACATCGAACACCCGGGCGCTGAAGGCGTGCGCCTCGGCCGTGTCGAGCAGACGTCCGAGATCCTTCAACTGGGCTCCGCAGCCTGCCGAGTTGACCACCACCGGAGCGTCGCCGGGCATGGAACGCATGAGCCTGGTGGCAAGGCGGGCGGCTTCGTCGGTGAGCCCTGCATGGACGTGCAGTGCACCGCAGCAGCCACCTACCTGAGGTACTGCCCACTTCACACCGATCGCCTCCAGCACGCTGGCGGTGGCGTGGTGGGTGTGGCGTTGCCATGCGTCCATGACGCATCCCACCACGAGCCACGCATCGGTGCCGGTGCCGCGCAACGCCGGAGGGCGACGCAACGGGAGGCGAGGCAGGCCCAGGCGCCGGGGCACCAAGCGTGCTCGTTGCGCCACCGCAAGTGCCGTGGATCCCGCCAGGAGCAGTCGGTGGTGCGCCAGCACGCCGTAGCCCAGTCGTTGCCAGCGCGGCGTGCTGCGATGATGATCGGCCAGAGCGTGCCGGGCTCCCTCGATGAGGTGCCCGTACGGCACCCCACTGGGGCAGGCCGGTTCGCAACCGCGACACTGCACACATGAGGTCAGTTGGTCGACGAGCTCGGGCGACACCACGGCACCCTCTCGCTCGACGGCACGCATCGCTGCGATGCGGCCACGTGGCGACAGTGCCTCCTCGCCCGTGACCCGATACGTCGGGCAGTGCGGCAGACACAGACCGCAACTCACGCACGAGGCCAGTTCGTCGTCGTCGAGGTGGAACTTCATCGCGTGCTCACGGTAGCGCTCGGCGAGACCACGACCGCTGGACGACCCGCACGATCATGCCTACGGCCAAGGTGGTGACGCCCCCGATGAGCGCACGGGTGGGTAACGCGATGACCAGCACACAGCAGCCGACCAGACCGGCACCGGCGATCCAAGACGGCCAACGGCGTTCCGCTGGCGACAACCGCAACGCCGAGGCGTTGGTGAGCGCGTAGTACACGAGGACTCCCACCCCTGAGATGGCCAGTGCGCTGCGCAACGCCAGGGTGAGCACCAACACGATGGCCGCCGCCCCCACGGCCAACTCCGCCACCCATGGCGTACCCCGACGCTGGTCGATACGGGTGAGTGCCGAGGGCAACTCACCTCGACGCGCCATGGCCAGTGCCGTGCGAGACACCCCTGCGACGAGGGACAGCAGCACACCGAGTGCCGCCACTCCCGCCCCGAGACGCACCACGGGCCGCATGGGATCCCAACCCGAGATCTCGACGACCTCGGCAAGTGGGGCCGACGACGATGCCAACTGGTCCAAGGGCACCGTACCCACGGTGACCACCCCGACCACCACGTACAGCACCAACACCATGCCCAAGGCCAGGGGAACGGCTCGAGGGATGGTCCGCTCGGGTTCGATCACCTCCTCACCCAGTGTGGCCAGGCGTGCGTATCCGGCGAAGGCGAAGAACATGAGTCCCGCCGCACGAAGCACGTCGAGAGGAGATGTCCCCGAGGGGTCGAGACGATCGAGGTTCAACTCTGGCGAACCTGCACCAGCGATCACGACAAGCGTGAGGGTGGTGAGCGACAGCGTGAGGAGCACGCGGGTGATGGCCACCGTGCGGGTGATGCCGAGCAGATTCACCACCACGATGCACACCACGGCCACCACCGCCACCAGGCGTTCGTCGTGGGGCCACAGATAGGCCCCCACCGCCAGGGCCATGGCAGCGCAACTGGCGGTCTTGCCCACGACGAATCCCCAACCGGCGAGGTGGCCTGCAGTTGGGCCCAGTCGCTCCCGGGCGTACACGTACGTGCCTCCCGATTCGGGGTGGCGCGCCGCCAGTTGCGCCGAGGAGAGAGCGTTGGCGGTAGCCACCAGTCCCGCGATCACGAGTGCCAACAACACACCCTCACCGGCGATCGCCGACGCAGGCGCCCACACGGTGAACACTCCCGCACCGATCATGGAACCCAAGCCGATCACGACGGCATCGCGCAGGCCCAACCTGCGCGCCAGGGTGGTCACGGTGAGGTCCTTCGATACAGATCTATATGTGGATTCAGTCGCCGTGTGGGGTCGAAGGCCCGTCGCAACTCATCTCCCAACGTTGCGACACGAAACGAACTGACGCTCACGGGATCACGGCCCGGTTCACACGGGCGTTCGTGATGCACCACACCGACGCCCAGTTCCATCACGAAGTGGCCAGTTCCTGCCACCTCGCGCCATCGGGACGGCGCCACCGACCACCGCCCCCCGTCGGGCAGTGGTGGAGGCCCCTCGACAACGGTCAACCCGGCGCCACGACTCGCCTCGGCGACATCGTCGGGATGACCCTCGAGACACACCCAGCAACGCTCCCCGTCCCACAACACCGACGTCGGTCGATGCAGTCGCGGGACGAGCACATCGGGAGCGATGTCGGTGCGGAACCACTGGCGGTGCAAGGGGCGGGGCCGGGTGCGAACCACTACCTCGCCAACGACGGCCAGAGTTCCCCACGAACCCACCAGCAGCCGACAGAGGTCGAAACCCGACACGTTCTTGACCGTGGGACCACCCACGGTCGCCTCGACGCCCGCCGCCGTGACCACCCTGGCCTGGAGCAGCGCGTCGCGCACAGGCCCTCGCCCACGCCGCAGGATGTCGCTTCGTCCGACGGCCAGTGCACCGCCCACGGTTCCCCCGGTGGGCAGGGCCACTTCCTGCCCCACCTCTGCCACGACGGCGTGCACCTCGTCGAGCGACGTTCCCGCACCGCACCGCAGCGTCATCTCGGCCGGCTCGAACTCGACGATGCCGCTCGGAGCCGACACGGGCCGTCCCGTACCGGGAGCGTGACGGCTCGCCGAGCCTCGAGGGTTCACCGTGTCGTCGCCAGGCTCCCTGAGCGCCGCCACCAGATCGCTCAGATCCACGTGCCCTCCGGTTGATGGCCGAGGTCACCACAGCTCGAACCCGTGGGCAGAACCTTCGTCGGGTTGGCCAGGCCCCGGGGGTCGAACACTCGCCGCACCATGGCCTGCAACGCGAGGTCATCAGCGCTGAACATGAGCGGCATGAGGTCGCGCTTCTCCACACCGATGCCGTGCTCACCCGACAACACCCCACCGGCAGCGACGCTGGCCGCCACGATCTCCTCGCCCGCTGCATGCACCCGATCCATGACGCCGTCGTGGCGAGCGTCGAACACCAGGATCGGGTGCAGGTTGCCGTCGCCGGCGTGGAACACGTTCATGACCTCGAGGTCGTGACGAGCGGCGATGTCGTACACCTGAGACAGCACGTGGGTGAGCCGCCTCCGCGGGACCACCGTGTCGTGGAGGTAGTAGTTGGGCTGGATCCGCGCCACTGCCCCGAAGGCGTTCTTGCGCGCCTTCCACAGCAACGCACGTTCCGTATCGTCGGCCGCCACCCGAACCTGCCGTGCCCCGAAGTCGGCCAACACCTGCTCGACCCTGCTGGTCTGGTCTGCCACCGAAGCGGCTTCGCCGTCCAACTCCACCAACAGCAGTGCATCGGCGTCTAGTGGAAGGCCGATGCCGAGAAACGCCTCGACGGCGCGAACACACAACGCGTCCATCATCTCGAGAGCGGCGGGAACGATGCCGGCGGCGATGATCGCGCTCACGGCATCGGCGCCACGCCGCACATCGTCGAAGTCGGCCAGGAGCGTGCGCACCACCGGCGGATTCGGTGTGAGTCGCACGCAGATGGACGTGGCGATACCGAACATGCCCTCGGAACCGACGAAGGCGCCACGGAGGTCGTATCCCTCGGGTTCGGGATCCTCACCACCGAGCACCACCACGCTGGCATCGGGCAAGACCACTTCCAGCGCCAGGATGTGCGAGGAGGTGACTCCCTCGGCGAGGCAGTGGGGACCGCCCGAGTTGTTGGCGACATTGCCGCCGATGGTGCAGCTCTGTTGGCTGGAGGGATCGGGGGCGAAATGCAGACCGTGGTGAGCCACCGCTCGACTCAGATCGAGATTCAGCACCCCGGGCTCCACCCACGCGTGTCGCTCGGTGGTGTTCACCGACAGGATCCGCTGCAATTTCGTCATGACGATGACGACGGCACCGGCAACGGGAACCGCCCCACCTGCCAGGCCGGTTCCCGAACCCCGCGCCACGAACGGCACGCCCGCCCGGTGGCACGCCTGCACGATGGCCACCACGTCGTCGCGACTGGTGGGGAAGCAGACCACTTCGGCCTCGCCGTGGAAGGTGGAGGCATCGCGGGCGTAGAGCATCACCTCGCTCGGCCCGGTCCGCACCACCTCAGGACCCAGCAACCGCCGGAGATCATCGATCACGCGCATCGACGGTTGCACACCAGACGCCACGAGACCGACGGTAGCCCACCTGACGGGTTCCTCCCCTAGCCTGGACAACCGTGGCGCAACGGCCAGACGATGTTCATGAATGGTTCAGTTTCGAAGACCCCCACGAGCAGCGGACGTGGGTCATCGACCTCACCTTTCTGCGCAGTTCCTGGACCTGCATCTACGGTGCAGGCTGTCAGGGGGTGCACGAGGTCCCGACTCCCGAATTGGAGCAGGGATGCTGCAGTTACGGGGCCCACTTCATCGATCCCGACGACATCAGCAACGTGGTCGGGGTGGCGCGTGCACTCACGGCCGAGCAGTGGCAGTACCACGACGAGGGCCAAGGCCTCACCCGCACGGGTCAACCCGCCTGGTTGACCGTCGACGAGGGCGGCAGCCATATGACCCGCGTGGTGGACGGTGCGTGCATCTTCTTGAACAGGCCCGGCTTCTCCGGCGGCAGTGGGTGCGCTCTGCACCGATTCGCCCTGGCGCAGGATCTACGACCTATCGATGTCAAGCCAGCCGTGTGCTGGCAGTTGCCACTCCGCCTCGAGGAGCACGTCGACGAGCACGGCTATGTGACGTCCACCTTGCGGGAGTGGAAGCGACGCGATTGGGGCGAGGCGGGTGCCGGGTTCCACTGGTGGTGCACCGACGATCCGGCGGCCTTCGTGGGCAGCGAACCGGTGTACCGCACCCTGCGCGACGAACTGGTGGAGTTCATCGGTCAGGACGCCTACGACATCGTGGCGGACCACTTGGAACAACCCCGAGCGGTTCCACTCCCCCATCCGGCGATACGCACGCGCTAGGGGTGTGGCGGTCACCCGCCGCGCTTGAAGGCGCGTCGCCGGTCCTCGAGGCCCAGATGCTTCTTGCGGATGCGAATGGCGTCGGGGGTGACCTCGACCAACTCGTCATCGGCGATCCACTCGATGGCGGTCTCGAGGGTGTGCACGACGGGCGAGGCAAGTTTGACGGCATCGTCGTGGCTGTGTGTACGGATGTTGGTCTTCTCCTTGGCCCGCACGGCGTTCACGACCATCTCATCGCTGCGCGCGTTCTCGCCCACGACCATGCCTTCGTACACGTCTTCACCAGGCCGAACGAACAACTGGCCGCGCAACTGCAGGTTGTCCAGCGCATAGGCGGTCACCATGCCCTGCCGGTCGGCGACCATGGCACCTCCGGTTCGATGCGGTAACTCGCCCACCCAGGGCATCCAGCCAGCGTGATGCTGATGCATCAGCGCAGTACCGCGAGTGGCCGTCAGCAACTGTGACCTCAAGCCGATGAGGCCTCGCGACGGCGCCTCGAAACTGATCACGGTACGCCCGGGATCCCCTGGGCGCAGATCCACTACTCGACCTCGGCGCGGTGCGAGCAACTGCGTGACCGTTCCCACATGCTCGTCGGGCACATCGCAGGTGCCTTCCTCCAAGGGTTCGTGGCGCACGCCGTCGATCTCGCGGGTGACCACCTCGGGACGGCTCACCTGGAGTTCGTACCCCTCACGACGCATGGACTCGATGAGGACCGCCAACTGCAACTCGCCACGCCCAGCCACCTCGATGACCTCGGGCGAGTCGGTCTCGGCCAACTTGATGGAGACGTTGCCCAACACCTCTCGCGCCAGACGCTCGCGAAGGTGGCGACTGGTCACGAACTGGCCGGCGCGTCCGGCGAACGGAGACGTGTTGACGCCGAAACTCATGCGCAACACAGGTTCGTCGACGCTGAGGCGGGGAAGGGCCACGGGCTGCTCGGGTGAGGCCAGCGTGTCTCCGACCTCGACCTCGGCCAGACCGGCCACGATGAACAGGTCGCCAGCGCGAAGTTCGGGGACTTCCTCACGGCCGATCCCACGGAACGCCATCAGTTTGCTGACCCGGCGACGAAGTGGTGCTACATCGGGTTGGCCTTGGCACAGTGCCACCGTGGCGCCGGCACGCAGGGTGCCTGCCACCACACGACCCACGCCCAACCGGCCCAGATACTCCGACGCATCGAGATTGGTGACCAACGCCTGCAGAGGAGCGTCGGGATCCGCCTGCGGCGGCGGCACCGTGTCCAAGATGGCATCCAGAATGGGCACGAGATCGGCGTCTGCGGCCGGCATCCCGATGCCCTTGACCGCCCGCCCCTCACGTGCGACGGCCGACAGCACGGGGAAACTGAGTTGATGGTCGCCGTGGGCGAGATCGAGAAACAGGTGCTCCACCTCGTCGACGACTTCTTCCGGGCGGGCGTCAGCGCGGTCCACTTTGTTGATCACGACGATCACCGGCAGATCGGCGGCCAACGCCTTGGACACCACATAACGGGTCTGGGGAAGCGGACCCTCGGCAGCGTCGACCAACAACAGCACCCCGTCGACGAGTGCCAGCGCGCGCTCCACCTCGCCGCCGAAATCGGCGTGACCCGGTGTATCGACCAGGTTGAT
>CAYMUC010000008.1:0-50883 GCA_964393535.1 uncultured Ilumatobacteraceae bacterium
CCGTCGAAGCCTGCTCCGCGTCTCGTATCATCTGGTTGTTCGGTGAAAAATGCGCGGAATCATCCGCGTGCTAAGCCCCGAACGTCCCGCTCCCGTAGCTCAGTGGATAGAGCGTCGGTTTCCTAAACCGTGCGTCGCAGGTTCGAGTCCTGCCGGGGGCGCCAGCAGACATACCGCTCAGGCCAACGCAGCAACTCCCCCGAACCCCAGCGCCATGTCGATCAATCTCTGGTGGGTCCCGCTAACGAGGCGCACCGCAACACCGATGGCCAGCGTCGATCGGAGTTCACCGACCGAGGAACTTGCAGGCCAAGCGCCGAGAACCACGTCGACGACGACGCCACCGTCATGCGCAAAATCCCGAACCGCTCAGCGCTCTGGGTCTTCGGGACTCCCTCTGCCGCCAATCTCCGGAGCAACGCCCAATCCTCCAAAGGGATCACTCTCCAATCTTCGAGTGCTCACTTTTGAGTGTCGCTACTGACCAGATTCCGACCGTCGTCGAGGGTGGGCAGTGCCGCACAGGCACGCTTTGCCGTATCCGGGGAGATGGCCTGGGCACGGTTGCCGGGTTCATGGTCCCGACGGCCATCTCGACGAGGAGTCGCACACTTCGCGCGTGGACCTCGATGGCTGTTTGGCCGACCGCGGGACCGCGGCCCTGCGTGCTGCAGGCGCCCACTTTGCGCTGGTGTTCGGCAGCACCGCCCGGGGCGAGGTGCGCGCAGGTCCCGATCTGGACGTCGCGGCCTGGTGGTCATCGGACCCCCCGCATTCCTGGGAGCTCCAACTGCCAACCGGCGTCGACCTCGTGGTGCTGCACCGCCTTCCGCTGGAACTCGCCGGGCGGATCGCACCGGAAGGTGTGGTCCTGTTCGACGACGACCCACCGGCGCGTGTTCACTGGGTGGCCGACACCCGAACGCTCTGGCTGGACGAACGGGGGCGGTTCGAGACCGCACCGGCCGGCTCGGCGAAGCCGTTGGCATGCCGACTGGGTAGCGCGGTCCGCTGTGGCTCGACGGTGCCATCATGTCGGTCACTCCAGCGTGGCGTAGGCGCCGGCGCTTCCACTGCCGGTAAGGCCCCGCACCTCGCGCACAGCGGCGTCCAGATGGGTGAGGTACTCGTCGACGACCGCCGCAGTGCCGGCGCAGACCGTGGCGTGCAGCGAGTCGGGCGGGTACTGGCGTCCGTGGTACCAGCCGCGCCGTGCTAGCGCATCGCCCAGGGCGAAGGGGGCGACGGGCTTCGGCGAAGCCGGGTCGGCGGCCATGGCCAGCAGATGGAACCGGCTGGGGCCGAGTACCTGCAGCCCGTCGATCGAGTCGATGGCGGCCCGCATGCGGTCGGCGGCGGCCAGCGTGGTGGCCGTGAGCGCCCGGTAACCGTCGAGTCCGAGATGCTGCATGACCGCCCACGCCGCCGCCATGGGCGCCCCTGACCGACTGCCCTGCAGGTTGGGCGTGGCGTACAGGCCTCCCAACCAACCGTCGAAGGTGAAGGTCTGGTGGCGGCGCAGTTCCCTGCTGCGATACACGATCACCGACGCGCCCTTGGGGGCGTAGCCGAGTTTGTGCAGGTCGGCCGACACGCTGGTCACCCCCGGCACCCGGAAGTCCCACGGGGGCACGTCCATCCCGTTCATCTCGGCGAAGGGCAGCACAAACCCGCCCATGCAGGCGTCCACGTGACAGCTGGCGCCCACGCGGGCGGCCAGTTCGGCGATGGCGGGGACAGGATCGACGACTCCCTGCGGGTACTGAGGTGCGCTGGCCACCACCAACGCCGTGTGGGGCGTGACCAGTGCCGCCATGGCGTCCACGTCGGCGGTGAAGTCGTGGCGCACCGGCGCCAGGCGAACCTCGAGGCCGAACATGTCGGCCGCCTTGTGGAACGCCGCGTGGGCGCTGGCGGCCAACACCATCTGCGGAGTAGTGACACCGCGTTCGACCGTGGCGCGCTGACGAGCGGCCAGCACGGCGCACAAGATCGACTCCGTACCGCCGCTGGTCATGAAGCCGGCGGCCGTCTCGCCGCCGTGCAGCAACGCCGCCGTCCAGCCGACGACCTCGGCCTGGATCTCTCCCAGCGACGGGAACGCCTGGGTGTTGAGTGCGTTCTCGTGGAGGTACATGGCGGCGGCTCGCTGGGCCACCTCGTGCACCGAGGGGCCACCGTCGAAGGCCAAGGCGAAGGCCCGACCGTCGCGCCAGCGCACGTCGCGTGACCGTTTGGCGGCCAGATCGTCGAGCACATCGTCGACCGAACGACCACCTGCGCACAGTTCCATCGCCTCAGTCTGGCGGGCGCGAACGACCCTGACGGGGCACGACGGGGTGGGGGATACGGTGCGCGCCGTGCCTGGACCTGCCGTGAGCCGGGTGTTCTCGTTCTCCAATCTTCTGGCAGCGGTGGTGGTCACGGCGGTGTTCGCAGCCGGCTATGCCACGGGTCGAGGTGATCGCGCCACCGGTGTCGAGGTGACCGTCAGCGGCGTGCCCGGTGAGGTCGGACCGCAGGGAGAGCCGGGTGAGCAGGGCGAGCAGGGGGAGCCGGGTGAGCCCGGGCCGCAGGGTGAACAAGGGCCACAGGGCGAGCCAGGACCACGAGGCCAGCGCGGCCACCAGGGCGAACAAGGTTCCGTGGGTCCCGAAGGTCCTCCAGGTGTTCCGGGATCACCTGGGGTAGCGGGGTCGCCTGGTGCGCCCGGTCCCACGGGTGCCCCAGGCGAGCAGGGTCTCATGGGTCCAGCGGGACCCACTGGCGCCATGGGCGCACCGGGGCCGATCGGTTCCCCAGGTACTCCGGGCGAGCAAGGTCCGATAGGCCTTCAGGGGCCTGCCGGCCCGCAGGGCCCGGCCGGTCCACCCGCGGCACCATTGGCCTATGGCTCGTTCATCGACACGACCGACCAGACCAACTCGGTGCCCAACGTGGCCCGAGCGATCCGCTTCAACTCGACCATCGCCGCGCAGGGTGTGCGCATGGTCGACGGGTCCAAGATCACCGTCGACGCATCCGGCGTCTACAACCTCCAGTTCTCGGCCGAGGTGTTCAAGACCACCGCCGGTCTCGACACCGTTGACATATGGTTCGCCGTCAACGGCGTGTACGAACCCATGAGCAACGGGCGGATCACCGCAAGCGATCGCAACAGTGCCAGTGTCGCCTCGTGGGACATCATGCTGCCGATGGAGGCGGGGGATTACGTCGAGCTGTACTGGTCGTCGGCCGACACCACACTGTTGTTCCCTACGGTGACGGGCCTCACCAATCCAGATCGCCCGGGCATCCCGTCGGTCATCCTCACCGTGCAGCAGGTGGCCTGACGGCGATCATCGGATCGGCTGCCGACACGGTGACCGTTGCGGTCGCTCGCTGCATCTCGACCTCGAGGGGGCCGACTGCGCCGTCGAAGGAGGCGGCCGATCCCGGTTCGATCTCGAGGTAGTCGGTGGGCAACCCCATGACATCGAGCAGGGCGATGAACGGTTCAGGGTCCAACTGCTCCACGTTCACCCTGGTGCCGGGGTCCCAGGTGCCGTCGGCGACGAGCAGTGCCGCCGCCACCGGCGGTACGCCAGCGGTGTAACTGATGCCCTGCGAACCCACCTCGGCGTATGCCTCTTCGTGGCGGGACACCTGGTAGATGAACATCTCACGGGGCTGACCGTCCTTGACGCCCTTGACCACGTTCCCGATACAGGTGGTTCCCGTGTAGCTGGGAGCCAGGCTCTGGGGGTCGGGCAGCAGGGCCTTCACCACCTTGAGCGGTACGACCTCTTGGCCGTTGGCGAGCGTGACCGGTTCGTGCCCCAGCAGGCCCAGTGTGCGCAGCACGGTGAACACGTTGATGTAGTGGTCACCGAAGCCCATCCAGAACCGGATGCTGTTGGCATCGATATAGCGCGACAGCGAGTGCAGTTCGTCGTGCCCGTTCAGGTACACGGGTTGTTCACCGGCCACGGGGAAGTTCCACACCCGCTTCACCGCGTGAGTGGGGTACTCCTTCCACTGGCGGTCGATCCACGTCCACACCTTCACGAACTCTCGGAAGTTGATTTCGGGATCGAAGTTGGTGGCGAAGTAGCGACCGTGACGACCGGCGTTGATGTCGAGTATGTCGATGGTGTCGATGGTGTCGAAGTGTCTCTTGGCCGCCAACGCGCAATAGGCGTTCACAACACCCGGATCGAAGCCCGCACCGAGGATGGCGGTGACGCCGGCGTCGGCACAGCGTTGGGCCTGCGGCCACTCGTAGTTGGCGTACCACGGCGGGTCCTCGCACACCTTGTCGGGATCCTCGTGGATGGCGGTGTCGAGGTAGGCGGCACCGGTGGCCAGACACGCCTCCAACACCGCCATGTTCACGAAGGCCTGCGCCAGGTTGATCACGATCTGGCTGTTGGTCTCGCGAATGAGCGCGGCGGTGGCGTCGACGTCGAGGGCGTCCACCTGGCGGGCGGTCACGGACTTCGAGGCGTCCTTCACATGGCCCATCTCACGAACGCTGTCCACGATGGCCTGGGCTTTGGACAGGGTGCGGCTGGCCACACAGATGTCGCCCAGTCGGTCGTTGTGCATGGCGGCCTTGTGAGCCGCCACGTGGGCGACGCCTCCGGCGCCGATGATGAGGACGTTCTTCTTCATGTGCTGCACCTCCCAGGTGACGTGATCGAGGGTTGATCAGGACAGGTTTCCGGCGAAGTCGCCGAAATCGAAACGACGAAGCATGTCGATGCTGCCGTCGAGGCGACGTAGTGCGATGGCGGGTCGGCTGATGCCGTTGAACCACGACGCCTTCACCATGGTGTAGCCGCCGGTGTCGGCGATACGGACCTCGTCCCCCACCGTCAAGGGCGCCGCGACGTTGTGTTCACCGAACGAGTCGCCCGCCAGGCAGGTGCGTCCGGCGATGATCACTCGATGGTCACCCTTGGGAGGCCACGCCAAGCGGGGGGTGGTGCCGTAGATGAGGTGATCGGGGGTGTGAGCCTCCACCGAGGCGTCGATGACAGCGACATCGACCTCGTTGTGCACCACGTCGAGCACCGTGGTGACCAGTTCGGTGGTGCCGGTGACGACCGCCTCGCCCGGCTCGAGGTACACCTGCACCTCGAATCGATCGGCGAACGCCTTCAGCGAAGCGGCGAGTCGCTCGAGGGGATAGGCGGGATTCGTGAACGCGATGCCACCACCAAGACTCACCCATGTCATGCGAGCGAGTACGTCGCCAAACCGGTCCCCGATCGTGGTGAGGGAGGCTTCGAGGCTGGCGGCGTCGTCGTTCTCGCAGTTGAAATGGAACATGAGTCCGCTGACCAGTGGGGCCACATCGTGGAGTTCGGCGGGGTCGATGACGCCCAGGCGTGAGAAACGCCGGGCTGGGTCGGCCAGATCGAAGTGCGAGTGGCTGATGCCGGGGTTCACCCGAACGCCCACAATGCGGTGGGCGACGGTGGCGTGGAAGCGTCGGAGTTGAGCGGCCGAGTTGAAGATCACCTTGTCGGCGAACGTGGCCACCTCGGCGACCTCGTCGGCTGACCATGCGACGCTGTAGGCGTGGGTCTCCTTACCGAAGCGCTCGTGACCGAGGCGTGCTTCGTACAACGAACTGCTGGTGGTGCCGTCGAGGTACTCGGCGATGATCGGGAACACGCCCCATGTGGCGAAGCACTTCAGTGCCAGCACCGACTTGGCACCCGACAAGTCGCGCAGGCGCGCCACGACGGCCAGGTTGGCTCGCAGGCGGGACTCGTCGATGAGGTAGTACGGCGTTGCGTTCGACAGAACGAGCGATGCTAGCGATGCGATGCGTCGGCCCCACCGGTGCGCTGGCGTCGGGGTGCCGGGACACGGTCACTCTGTGGCCGGTACGGTCCACAGTCGTGCAGTCCGTCATCGAGGTCTGCGACCTGGTGAAGCGATTCGGGTCGACCGTGGCACTCGAGGGAATGACACTGACCGTGCAACCCGGCGAAGTACACGGGTTCGTGGGGCCGAACGGCTCGGGCAAGACCGTCACCATCCGTATCGTCCTGGGCCTGTTGCGCCACGACTCGGGATCGGTGAGTTTGTTCGGAGGCGAGCCATGGGCCGACGCTGTGGATCTCCATCGGCGACTCGCCTACGTGCCTGGCGACACGAACCTGTGGCCCAATCTCACCGGCGGCGAGATCATCGATCTGCTGGGAGATCTACGAGGCGGGCTGGACCCGACGCGTCGAAGCGAACTCATCGAACGTTTCGACCTCGACCCTCGCACCAAAGCCCGCAACTACTCGAAAGGCAACCGGCAGAAAGTGGCCCTGGTGGCTGCTCTCGCATCCGACGCCGAGTTGCTGATCCTCGATGAACCGAGTTCGGGCTTGGACCCCTTGATGGAGTCGGTGTTCCAGCAGTGCATCGTCGAGGCGCGCAACCGTGGTTGCACGGTGCTGCTCTCCAGTCACATCCTGGCCGAAGTGGAACGCCTGTGCGACCGGGTGACGATCATCCGCAAGGGACGTGCCGTGCAGAGCGGCAGCCTCGACGAACTGCGCCACCTCACCCGCACGTCGATCACGGCAAGAACGGCCGGGGTGGTGACGGGTCTCGAGGTGCACCCGGGTGTGCACGATCTGGAGGTCGACAACGGCCTGGTCCGGTTCGCTGTCGACAGTGACGCCCTCGACGACGTGGTGGGACTGTTGCACCGGTTCCAGTTGCTGGCGCTCACCGCTGCTCCTCCGACGCTGGAGGAGTTGTTCCTGCGTCATTACGGGGACGACTTGCCATGAATCGTGGCAGCACCCTCCACGGCACTGGTCGGCTGATGCGAGTGGTGCTTCGGCGAGACCGTTGGCGTCTGCTGTGGTGGTTGGGGCTGTTGGGCGGCATCATGGTGGTCTCGGCGGCATCGCTCGTGCCCCTGTACCCGGATCAGCAGGCCATCGACGACTATGCGGCACTGTTCGGTGACAATCCTGCGCTGGTGGCTCTGGCGGGGCCCGGTTACGGGTTCGACCACCCCAACCTTGGCGTCATTCTGGTGAACGAGACTCAACTGTGGGGCATGATCGGAATGGCCCTCATGGCCACCTTCCTCACGGTGCGCCACACCCGCGCCGAGGAGGATGTGGAGCGCGCCGAGCTGGTGCGATCCAGTGTGGTGGGTCGGTTCGCACCGACGGCGGCGGCTGTGTTGGTGGTCGGGGGCGCCGTGACCGTATTGGCCTTGGGATGCGGACTGGGGTTCGTCCTCACGGGGTACGACGTAGTGGGATCTGTTGCCCTGTCGGGCTCCATGGCAGCCGTCGGGTTCATGTTCATCGGCGTCGCCGTCGTGGCGGCCCAGGTGGCGGGTGCCGCACGTGGTGCTCTGACGATCAGTCTCTTCACTCTGTTGGCGGCCTTCCTGGTGCGGGCAGTGGGCGACATCGGAGGCAGTGCCTTGCGTTGGGCCTCACCGTTGGGGTGGGCGCAAGCGGTGCGCGCCTTCGCCGGTGAACAGTGGTGGGTGTTGGGGCTTTGTGTTGGTGTTGTGCTCACGTTGATCTTTATGGGTTTCGCGCTGGCGGATCGCCGAGACCTGGGCAGTGGCATGATCGCAGCGAGAGGCGGTCGTGATCACGGCCACGCGAGGGCGCGCCCCTGGCGTTTGGCCTGGCGTCTACAGCGGGCAACCTTCGTGGTGTGGGCCGTGGGCATGTTCATCGGGGGTGCGGTCTACGGGTCCATTGCCGATGACATCGAGGACCTCGTGGCGGAGAATCCGGCCTTCGCCGATCTACTGGCTCGACTGCAGGGCGCCAATCTCGTCGATGCGTTCTTCGCCACCAGCATCGCCTTGTTGGGTGCAGTGACCGCCGGGGCCATGGTCGGTGCTGTGACCCGTCTGCGAACCGAGGAGGCTTCCGGCAGGGTGGAGGCACTGTGGGCAGCAGTGGTGTCGCGCTGGCGTTGGGCGGGTGGTCACCTCATGGTGGTGTCGTTGGGTTCGCTCGTGGTCCTCGCTTCCTCGGGTCTGGGACTGGGCGGCGCCTACGCCGTCATCACTGGTGACCGCAGCCAGGTCCCTCGCCTCGTGGTGGCCACTCTGGTCATGGCGCCCGGGGTGGCGATCTTCGGCGCAGTGGGCCTGGTGCTGCTGGGCTGGTGGCCCCGGGCCGCCATGGTTGCGTGGGTGGTGTTGGGTGTGGTCGTGATCATCGACTTCTTCGGTGAACTCCTGCGACTACCCGGTTGGCTGCGTGCGCTGT
This sequence comes from uncultured Ilumatobacteraceae bacterium, assembly GCA_964393535.1. GTDB lineage: Bacteria > Actinomycetota > Acidimicrobiia > Acidimicrobiales > Ilumatobacteraceae > CAYMUC01. The sequence continues at coordinate 8,244 of CAYMUC010000008.1, forward strand.
CGCCGTTCCATCACCTACCAGCGGTGCCGGCCGAGGCCATGAATTGGGCCCCGTTCGCCGTGGTGGCAACGTTGGCGGTGGCACTGGGGGGTCTGGGACTGGCGGGGCTGCGACGACGCGATCTTCAACCCTCGTGACGACGCTGCATGAGGGCGGTCGCGAGTCGGTGTGGTTCACCTTGGCAGGCCTCGATGGCATCGGGATCGAGTGCCATCTGGAGGCCCGTTGTGGTGCGCTCCAACACGCAGGGGTACCGTCCTGCCGCGGTGCGTTTGACGTCGTCGGGGGCATCGTTGCGGTGGAAGGTGACGAACGGGGCCGGTAGTTCCGTTGCGCACACCGTCCAGTCACGGCGTTTGGTGAACAGTCCGTGGGTGATGTCGCACAACGAGCAGTGTCGCCGCCCCAGGCGTGCACCGACCCAGTACGACACCTCGCCCCACAGCGTTGCGTCCGCGTCGTAGACGCCGATGAACTCCAGTACGGGGTCGGTCATGTCAGTCCGATCAAGGCCAGTTCGCTACGAAGGATGCGACGCTGTCGAGCAGGGGTCCATCGGGCGGGGTCGAAGATCGCCTCGGCCGCAAGCCCGGGTACAAGTGCCGCCAGGCGCCCGGCTGCTGCCGCGACATCTGCGCCGGGTGTGAGGTGGCCGTTCTCGGCAAGGGCGCCCAGACAGTGTTCGAAGCGCTGCAGCGTGGCCGCGGCTCTGGCTTGCTGTTCGGCTGCCCAGGCGGGGGAGGTGAGGGCCTCACTCCAGAACGCGAACCACACCCGCCAGTCGTCGATGCGTTCGGCGTCGAGGGGCAACACGGCTTCCACCAAGCCGCGGATATCAGTCGGATCACGGCGTTGGACCGCTTTGATGCGAACTGATGACCGCTCGGCAGCCGCCGCATAGGTGGCGTGGAACAGCTCGTTCATGTCGGCGAAGTAGTGCGAGACCACGGTGCTGGAACACCCCGCCGCTGCGGCCACGTTGCGGACCGTCAGGGCGGCTCGCCCCTGTTCGACGACCAGACGACGTGCGATCTCGGTGACTTCGCGACGCCGCGCCTCGTGATCGACATAACGGGGCATCGTTCACCTCCGAGGTGTTGCGCACGGCCGTGACGCACAGTACGTTATGCAACGTTTGTTGTACAACGACCGTCTGTTGACGGCGTTGGCCGAGGGGGAGTGTTCATGGCCGCTGTCGAGGAATGCGATGTGGTGGTGCTGGGAACCGGCGGTGCTGGACTGACAGCGGCCATCACCGCACATGACCACGGGGCTGGCGTGCTGGTGTTCGAGAAGGCCGATCAGGTGGGCGGCTCCACCGCATGGTCCGGCGGTCAGGTCTGGATTCCCAACAACCCTCATATGCCCGAGGTGGGCGTCGAGGACACTCGGGAGAAAGCGATCACCTACATCATGTCGCTGTCGCGCGGCCTGCTCGACCAGCGACTGGTCGAGGCCTATGTAGACGCCGGCCCCGAGATGGTGACGTTCCTCGAGGCCAACTCGCCCGTGCAGTTCTATGCCGTGGGCGGCATGCCCGACTATCACCCCGAGTTCCCCGGGGGCTCGGTGGAGGGCGGCCGCACACTCGAGTGCCCGACGTTCCCCTTCGTGGAGTTGGGTGACTGGGCCGAGCGTGTGACGCCGTCGCCTTACTTTCCCGATCCGCACATCACCATGAGTGAAACGCCGTTGGGCCAGGCCACACCGTGTCCGCCGTCGCCAGAGGAGAAGGCTCGCCGCATCGCCGTGAACGAACGCGGTTGTGGACAGGGTCTCATCGGTCGACTGCTGCGCGGGTGCCTGGATCGGGGAATCGAACCTCGGACCTCGTGTAGTGCCACAGAGTTGTTGATCGTGGACGGTGCCGTGGTCGGGGTGGCCGTCGATACGCCCGAGGGGCGTCTCGAGGTGCACGCCCGGGGCGGTGTGATCCTGGCGTCGGGCGGCTTCGAATGGAACGACGACCTGGTGCGCACCTTCCTGCGCGGCCCCATGACGCACCCGGTGGGCATCGAGACCTGCACCGGTGACGGTCTGATGATGTCGATGCGGGCGGGCGCGATGTTGTCGAACATGCGTGAGGCGTGGTGGATGCCGGTGGGTGTCGTGCCCGAGAACGCCAATCGCATGGGGCAGGTGCTGGTGAATGGGCAGCGCACATTGCCGCACTCGATCATGGTGAACCGTCGCGGTCGTCGCTTCACCAATGAGGCCGCCAACTACAACGCGTTCGGGTCGGCCTTCCACGCCGAGGACGTCGCCAAGTTCGAGTACGCCAATCTTCCGTGCTGGCTCATCTTCGACCAGACGTACGTGGATCGCTTCGGCTTCAGGGTCGCGGCTGGTGGTGGCGGCGGACAGGTACCCGATTGGGTAGTGCGGGCCGATACACCCGGTGAGCTTGCCGACAGACTCGGCATCGACCCGGTCGAGTTGAACATCACCATCGGCCGGTGGAACGAACACTGCGTGGCAGGCCGTGACCCCGACTTCGGCCGCGGCGACAGCGCGTTCGATCGGTGGTGGGGTGATCCGTATCGCAAGGGCGACCCCGAGGCGACGCTGGGGCCACTCACCACGGGGCCCTACTACGCCTTCGAGATCCATTCGGGGGCGTTGGGCACCAAGGGTGGACCTCGGGTGGATGGGAATGGGCAGGTGCAGCACCTCGATGGCCACGCGATTCCGGGGCTGTATGCGGCCGGCAATGTGATGGGGTCGCCGTTCGGGATGACCTATGGCGGTCCCGGGGGCACCATCGGTCCGGGCATGGTGTTCGGGTTTCTGGCGGGGCGGCACGCTGCGGGGGTGTCGGCCGTGGCGTCGTGGGGTTGAGTCCGCAGGGTTGAGTCCGGGAACCGTGCAGCACCCCGGTGTCAAGATGGCTGCATGACTACGAACATCTGTACCCACGAGGCATCGTTGAGCGGTGGTGATGAACTGCACCGGGCTCTGAGTCGTCTCAGCCTGGAGCGCTCCCTCCTGGATGCCGCCGAATTGGACCTGGTCGCTGACCTCGTGAAGCGTTCACCACTGCCCGAACGCGACCTGGTCGCCGCGGGCGGTTACTCGCTGGCGTATGCCAACCGGCTCATCGCTCGCAGCACTGTGGCTCAGCACGGTGCCGCCGGTCGTGAGTTGGTGGAACACCTCAGGCAGGGCGTTGTCTCGGCCGTCTTCCTCGATCGGTATCACGGGGTGCGGGCCACGCTGCCTGAGGACTTGCGTTGCGAGTTCGATGTCGAAGCCGAGCCGGCGGTGGAGACCGCTCCACAGTGCTCCATCCGCACCTTTGGGCGTCATCTTCGACTTTTGGTTCGCCGCATCGAGGAGGATCACGGCATCGATCGGCTGGACCGGCAGCGCCGTCAGACCCGACTCGACGAACGCACCGACCCCGATACCGGGATGTTCCATCTGCACCTCGTCGTCGATCCCCTGTGTGCCCTCGAACTGAGTCATCTCATCGACCAGCGAAGCTCAGTGCTCTTCGGGGGTCGTCGTCCCGAGACATGCCCTGATGATCCTCTCGCGGTGTGGCCCCACATGCGGGCACTGGCGCTGATCGATCTGATCACTCAGCCCTCGGTCGCTCAGGTGCGGTCTCGGCGAGAAGTGCTCGTCGTCATCGACACGACTCGGCTCGACGAGGCGGGTCAAGCGACCGTGGACTGGGGTCTTCCCGTGGAGTTGCCGGTCGAGGTGCTTGCCCAATTCGTCGAGCGACGTGATCGGCTCACCGTTGTCGATGTCCGTAACGATGGGCGGCCCGTCGACCGTTCCGGCGAACTGAACCTCGGCCGGACTCGACGGTGGCCTACGCGGGTCCAGCGACGAGCACTTCGCGCTCGCTACGCCTCATGCAGCGAGCCCGGCTGCGAGGTGCCGTTCGACCGATGCGATCTCCATCACAGGGTGCCGTGGCACGCTGGCGGAACCACCGATCTGGACAACCTCGAACCCAAATGCCCCCGGCACCACCAGCATCTGCACGACGGCGGTGACCGAGTCGCCTGAGTGGGGCCATGCCAAAGAGCCCTACCGTGCGGTGACGCGATGCCGTCCAGGTGAGTGGCCACCCGCCCTGAGCGGAGCGACTGGTGTCAGCCATCGTGAGACCCTGCGACGTCTTGCGTCAGGAGGTCATGATGTCCAGCGACTCGATCGTTCGATTGACCGTTCGGTCGTACGCCGACGGGCCCAGTGAGGTGTTGATACTGCCGGCTCAGCGCGTCGACCCCGAGCAGTGGCCTGCGGCACCGGGTGTTGCCGTGTGCGATGTGCCACCTGCCGCCGAAGTCGATGCCGGTCCCGGGGTGATGTCGCTTCAGGTCCATGACCTTCTCGCCGAGACTGGACACCTCCAGGTGGCCGCAGCCCTTGGTGAGCTCGGTCGCTATCGCGTGCTGGCCCTTCGGCTGATGGTGGCAGTCGTCGGGGCGCTCCTCATCCGCTCGGGCTTGACGCTGACCGAGCCCGAGGCTGCTCATGGAGAACTCGGCGCTGCACTTGACCGCTTGATCGATCGCGCCGTGTCGGAGCTCGCCTAAGAGTCCGAACGCGACACCTCCGATGAGGGACTACGGTCGCTTCATGAGGCGCGTCGTGGCAGCGGTACTGATGGTGTCAGTGTCGTCGTCGTGCTCGCTGTTCACGCGTGAGGTGGCGCCGACCACCACGACGAGTTCGGTGGCGTCGACCACCAGTACTTCGACTACCACGACCACGACCACGATTCCGGCGAGTGCCCGTATCGACGACCTGCCCGACGTCGATGAGAACAGTCCCGCCTCCCTGATCAGGGTGGCGCAACGTCTCGCCACGGCGAGAGGGTTTCGGACCGATGTCGATGGCGACTTCGGTCGACAGACTCGGGCGCGGGTGAAGGCGCTCCGCGAGTCATTTGGGCTGGAGCCAACAGGGGTGATCGATGCCGAGGTGTGGCGAGCTGCTTTCGACGAGTCGACACTTCCGTTTGGCCCCGTGGACCCGAACATCATCGGGGGTGTCACGGTCACTCAGAACCTCAGGGTTCCGGAGATCTCGTTTCTGTTCGACGAGGTCGAGACCGATACTGGCCTCACTACTCGCTACCTGATTCCATTCTTCGTAGACGGTGAGATGTTTGCCCAATGGGCACAGCGCGAGGCAACTCTCGACCTCGGTGACAACTGGACAGTGTGTGAGCCCGTCGCTGCCTCCGGCAACAACTTGGTGACGCTTACGGGAGTGTCATCCGATGGCGATGCCTTCACATACCAAGTGGTGTTCGAGGGAAGCGGGAGAGTGGACATCTCCATCGCAGTCTCGTCAGGCGCCCTCGGCCAGTGCCCGTAGCCACGCCGGCATGCGAACGGGGCGACCCTCGGGGTTGACGCAGCCATGGGCGGTTGCCGCCGTGGCTCTGGCCTCTCCGCGCACGGTCACGAGATATGCCATCTGGAACCAGGCGCGCGAGGCCGATGCCAGTCGCAGGTGAACGGTGAGCACGTCGTCGAATCGGAGTGGTTGGATGTAGCGCAGATGCGCTTCGAGGACGGCGTAGTCAACGCCTTCGGCTCGCATCTCGGTGTAGGGGTGACCAAGGTGTCGCAGGTAGGCGACTCGCGCTTCCTCCAGGTACGGGAGATAGCGACTGTGGTGCACGATTCCCATGGCGTCTGTCTCGGCGAATCGAACACGGATGTCGTGGCTGAAGACGTAGTCACTGGGATCGGTGGTCGGGTCGACGTTCGTTCGCACGCTCAGACCGTATCGGTCGTGGCCATCGGGCCGCCTACGATCCCGATGCTCGTCATGTCGAACCGAGGAGGCCGCATGCCTGTCCATCCCGAGTACCAGGCGTTGCTGGACATGATGGCCATGGTGGCAGCGGGTGCTCCGCCGATGTCAGAGACCACTCCCGAGATGAGCCGCCAGGGTTATGCGGGCCTGGCGGCGGTCGCAGGTCCAGGGCCCGAGGTCGCTTCGGTGGAGCATCTGACCGTGCCCGGTCAGGCGGCGGAGATACCTCTGAGGATCTATCGCCCGACCTCAGACGACGAAGTCACGGGGGTGGTGGTGTTCTTCCATGGCGGAGGCTTCGTGATCGGCGACCTCGACACGCACGACGCCGTGTGTCGTGAACTCTGTGTCGGTACCGGTTGCACCGTGATCGCCGTCGACTACCGCCTGGCCCCCGAACACCGATTCCCCGCAGCGGTCGAGGACTGTTGGGATGCGACCCGCTGGGTCGCAGAGCACGCCGACGAACTCAGAATCGACTCGTCTCGGCTCGTCGTGGCGGGCGATTCGGCTGGCGGCAATCTTGCTGCGGTGGTCGCTCTGTTGGCTCGTGAACATGCCGGGCCAAGGCTCGCCTTGCAGGTGCTGGTGTATCCGGCCGTCGATGGTGCCGATGGTGGCTGGCAGTCCCGCATCGACAATGCAGTGGGGTATCTGCTGACGGCGGAGCAGATGGACTGGTTCGTCGATCACTACGTCCCCTCGGTGACGCTGCGAAGTGATTGGCGGGTGGCCCCACTACGCGCCTCGAGCCATGCCGGTCTTCCCCCAGCGTTGGTGATCACGGCGGAGTTCGACCCCCTACGCGATGAGGGTGCTGCGTATGCGGCGGCACTGCGAGCGGCGCGTGTACCCGTCACCCATTCCCTGTACGAGGGGGCGATACACGTCTTCTTCCAACTACCGGGAAGCGAACTCGGTCGGCGCGCCATGACCGAGGTGTGCCAGGCAATCAAGGCGGTCATCGCGTGAGCATCCCGGTCCCCGTCGGAGAACTTGAGTCGGCGATGGCTGGGAGACCTGTCTCCTATCTCACCACCACCGACGGCACACGCGTCAAGGTGGTTCAGGTGTTTCCCCGTGTCGTCGGCGCCATGGTGGTGGTCGAAGTAGGTCCCGGAACGCTGCGCAACCTGACGGATCACCCTGACATCGTGCTGGTGTCGCCGCCAGTAGGCCCAAAGGATTCGTACACGTTGCTCGTGGACGGGATGGTGGATCGTATAGATGACGACAGCGTGGTCATCCGCCCCGTGTCGGCGGTGCTCCACCGTCGGTCACCGGCATGAGTCCACGGTCAAGAGGGGGAGGGGCTACCCCTGCCCTCGTAGCGTTGGCGCGAGCCGGCGTGCAGACGATCGTGCACGAATTCGTGATTGACGACAGCCACGACGAACTCGGCTACGGCCGTGCTGCCGCGAAGGCACTCGGGTTCGCCGACGACATCGTGTTCAAGACACTTTTGGCCAGGGTCGACGAGTCGCCGGCAGTTGCCGTCGTGCCCGTTGCGGGCAGTCTCTCGCTGAAGGACTTCGCTGCGGCCTTGGGCGGCAAGCGCGCCCAGATGCTCGACACCGCGACAGCACAACGCCTCACTGGCTACGTGGTCGGGGGTATCAGTCCCTTCGGTCAGAAGCGCGCGTTACCCACGGTTCTCGACGACAGCGCGATGCTGCACCAGACCATCCTCGTGAGCGGCGGTCGGCGAGGCCTCGACGTGGAGATCTCACCGACCGCACTCATCGAAGTACTGAATGCTGTCGTGGCGCCCATCCGCGGAGGATGAGCGAACCGGCGTCGTCAGACGACGCGGACGTTCTGGGCTTCGAGGCCCTTGCGGCCTTCGCCGAGTTCGTACTCGACGGTCTGGCCCTCTTCCAGCGAGCGGTAGCCACTCCCCGAAATGTTGCTGAAGTGAACGAAGACGTCCGAGTCGCCCTCGCGGGAGATGAACCCGAAACCCTTCTGGGCATTGAAGAACTTGACTGTGCCGGTAGGCATGATGGCTGTGCTGCTTTCCTTCGTGTCGCAACCTGCGACGTTGATTGGGCGAGACGGTACAGGATGAAATGGTCACCTGGATACGAGAGCGTGGATCTCGTGGACCTCGAGGGGAGCCGTCGTTGAGGACACAAGGGGTTCGAGGGTTCCTGAAGAGCCACTGTTGGACCACCACGAGGTGTGCCACACGATGCTCAGCGTTGCTGCGAACGAAGGCCTCGACCCAGACGTGGTAGGCCGACGGACGGTGGCGCTACAGGCACTCCAAGCGTGATCACCATCACGAGGTGACCAGGGTGTGCCCGGACCGACGCAGGTGACGGGTCCGTCTCCGAGTGGCCCGTCCCCAGGGTCGAATCGGAGCGAAACGGGAACGGCTCGTGCTGTGGCCCACATCACGCCATTGTCAGTGAGCACCCATGCGGTCGCCTCCACGCTTTGCCACACGTCCTGGGCAGTCCAGAACCACAGGGGTGCGTTGACCACCGCGCGGTCGAGTGCCGGTGCGGTCAACAGCGGCGGAGCGGGCACTAGGCGGCGGACTTCGGCGGCGGCCTGGACAGCGAGCTCCGAGGGGGTCAACTCTGGAATCCAGACAAGGTCGTCGGAATCCTCGCAGCGGCGCTCGTAGAGCCAGTATCTCTGGCCGTCGAGCACTTTGGAGACCTCGCCCCCGTGGCCGAGGTGAGCGTCGTACGGGTTCGCTCGGCGCCATGTGCAGACCCCCGATCCCGACGCCCCGTCGGCCGGTGGCGTGCCGAACGACACGCCGGCCACGACCCCGCCAGGGATGGTGCCACCTGACGCAGCCTGAGGAAGGGTTGCGGTCGCACCGATCGCGAGAGCGAGTGCGGCCATCACGAGCACCATGTGGATCGTCCGTGTGCGAGATGTGTGATGTTCCTGTCGGTCACACGCCACGCCCCCTCTATGGACCGTAACGTCCATGACTCGGCGAGGGTGTGTTCAGATTCGTCGACGATCACGGCTTGACCTGCTATCGAGTCGGCGTCCACGAGAACGAGGTCGTCGACCCAGCACCACTCCACTGACCCAGACGTGTCGGCTGACCAAGAACGCAGGATCCGACGAGTTGGGGGGAGGAATGGAGGACGGGCCTCGAGGCCGTGCGACCGACGCTCAGCGATGAGAGCGGTCAACTCCTCGAACGCAGCCGAGTCGGGGGCGGCGATGGTGGAGGGTTCGCAGGCCTTCGGTTGCACCAGGCATGCGACCAGTCGATCGTGAAGCGTCCAGACGACCTCGTCGCTGAGCGGCGGTGTGCTCCCTGTGGAAGCGTTACTCCAGACGATGGGGGTGCTGGACCCGGACGAGTCGTCGACCGACACCTCTGGGCTGTGTTCTCCACGGCAGCCGCCAACAGTGGCGCCCATGGTCAGAAGGCCGGCGAGAGCAACCCGTGATCTCATGCGGGGAATGAGGGCATGGGAGACCGAGGAGCGGCAGTGATCCGGAGCGTTGCTGCCCCAGACCCTCCGATAGTATGACTCGGCCGTGGGCCGGGCGCCCGAGCCGTTCTGGAGTCGACAGACCGCGGCGTGGACCGGATGACGCAGCATCACCCAGATCTCGCAGATGAGCAGGCCTACATCGATCATGCCTACGCCTGCCTGGAACGGTCTCGTCTGGACGCATGGAAACTTCGGGAACTGAGCGAAGCCGGACTCGGAGGAACCTTTCAGGCTCGCTATGAGCGAGACGTTTTCGACGAAGCCCTCGTGAACCGCCTGGTGCAACTGGACCTCGGTGATGCGGCGTTGGTGTTCGGCCGAATCGATCGGCATGCCGAGGGTCCCGAGGCCATCGAGAGTTTCCATATCGGCCGCCTAGCGGTGGCCGACGAACAGCGTGAACCGGTGGTGGTGGACTGGCGAGCACCGGTGGCTGAGCCCTTCTACCGGGCCACGGGTCGCGATCCGATGGGCTTGGCCCGAAGGCGTCACTTCGTCGTGAACGGCCGACGCCTCGAAGGTCTGGAGGACGAGCTCTTCGGCGAGGGACACCTCGGCATCGGGCATGACGAGGGTCTCGAGGGATTGAGCGGCGGAGTCGTCGAGCAATCAGGTACGGGGCTACGCGGCTACAGCACCCTGCTCGCCGCCATCGAGCGTGGTCGTACCGGACAACTCGGGGACATCGTGGCCACTATCCAGGCCGAGCAGGACGAGATCATCCGGTCCTCGCCTCACGGAGTGCTCATCGTCCAGGGTGGTCCGGGTACGGGCAAGACGGTGGTGGCGCTTCACCGTGCCGCCTACTTGCTGTACACCCATCGATTCCCCTTGGAGGATCAAGGCGTCCTCGTCATCGGACCCAACCGGGTTTTCCTCAGGTACATCGAGCGCGTGTTGCCATCGTTGGGTGAGGCCGGGGTGGAGCAGGTGACGTTGAGCGACCTCGTACCGGGAGTGGAGCGGGGCGGCCGAGACCATGCTGCTGCGGCTCGGGTCAAAGGAGATGCTCGGATGGCGGTGGTCATCGCCAAGGCGGTTCGGGATCGCCAGCGACCGCTCCGCGAGGATCTCGTCGTGCCGTTCCGCACCGGGTTCGTGCGACTCAGGGTCGGGGAGAGCCAGCACATCGTCAAATCGGCTCGTCGGCGGTACCGGAGACACAACGCAGCCCGTCGCTTCGTGGAGAACGAGGTCTATGCAGCCTTCGCTGCGACCTGGCGCGACGGTTCCATCGATCCGGCCGAGGTCCGCGAGGCGGTGCGGAGCCTTCCCGAGGTTCGGGCTGCTTTGGAGCGCATGTGGCCGGTGCTGACTCCGGCGGAGTTGCTGCACGATCTCTTCGGGTCTCGGGCACTGCTCAAGTTGGCGGCCGAGGGCACCCTCGACGAGCGCGAGTGGGCGTCACTTCACCGGGCACGCACCGACGAGGTGTCGCAGGTTCGATGGAGCGAAGCCGACCTTCCACTTCTCGACGAGGCGCGATCGGTGCTGGGCCCGAAACCCGCCAGGGGGGGCAAGATCGAAGAGGCCGATGAGATCCGTACCTACGGGCACTTGGTCATCGACGAGGTCCAAGACCTCACCCCGATGCAGTTGCGTATGGCCGGACGTCGATCTCTCAGCGGTGCGATGACGTTGGTGGGCGATCTCGCCCAGGCGACAGGAGCCCTGGCCCCCCAGTCCTGGGACGATGTGCTCGCGCACCTGCCTGATCACCGCCCTCCCCGGGTGATCGGCCTCTCCGTGGGCTATCGCATCCCCGAGCAGATCATGCGCCTTGCCGACCGGGTGATGGAGGTGGCTGCGCCCGGGCTGAGGGCTCCCCGGGCTGTGCGCCGTGGCGATGTGCCACCACAGGTGGTGCCTGTCGACCAGGATCGCCTCGGCCGAACGGTTGCCCAGTGGACACAACAACTGGCTGATGAACTCGAGGGTGGCAACGTCGCCGTGGTCTGCCCCGACGATCTCGTCGATCGGGTGTCGGACGCCCTCACATCCGCAGGTGTCGAACACGGGCGAGCCACCCGCACCGCCTTGGACACTGGCATCACCGTGGTGCCAGTTGGCCTGGTCAAGGGTCTGGAACTCGACGGCACGGTGGTGGTCGAGCCGACACGAATCGTCTCCGCCCAACCGCAGGGCCTGCGCGCCCTGTACGTGGCGTTGACCCGGGCCACGCAGCGACTCGTCGTGGTTCACGCCGAACCCTTACCCGCCGCCATGGTCGGCGACGGCAACGCTGATCAGGAGTCGTTGGACAACGCCGCGATCAGTGGGGTCATGAACGCATAGGCCTTGTCGGCTTCGGCGGGGCGGCGCCGCTCCACCGCCAGACGACACAGTGCCATCATGCGCTCGAAGTCTTCCACCAGATTCGGGTGGTCCGCCTTCACGGCGGGGCGGACGCGTTCCCACAAGGACTCGATCTGGGTCAACTGGGCGAAGGCACGCTCGCCTCCCGTCTCGACCACGATCTCGGACAACTGGCCGACGTTGTCATGAAGAGCGGCGAGGATCTCAGTGGTACCGGTCGGCACAGTCGTCGTGGCGACGGTGACCGGGGCTGACGACGAGGTGCTGGAGTCGGTCGAGTCCACCACGGTGGTCGCACAGGCTCCGAGACCGAGGATCGCCACCACGCACGACGCCACGGTCGAGACCTTGACCGAACGAATCGGACCCATCAGGACCTCACGTTGTCACGAGGATGCGGGAACTGGCGAAGACTCCCACCCCGATGCTTCTACCATCGATGTTCACCGTGACGGTGCCGTCGGGAGAAGCCGCCACGACGGTGCCCCGCCGACCCGGTTGGATGGCCGAGGTTTCGAGGAAGTCGAGCAACCCCGGGGCAAATTCGAGTTCCTCGGGTATGCGAGCCACCGTGAATCCGTCTCCCACGGCGACATTTCCGAGGGCGTGCATGTCGGGTGCTTCGTAACCCGAGCCCGGGATCGGATTCCCGTGGGGGCAGGTGGTCGGCTCACCGAGGAGTCGGACCATCGCTGCCTCGACGCTGTCCGAGATGACGTGCTCCCAGCGCCCGGCCTCGTGGTGGGCCTCGGCCCATGACAGTCCGAGGATATCGGTGAGGAAGCGCTCGGCCAGTCGGTGACGACGCACGACGCTCATGGCGAGTCTCATCCCAGCCGCGGTCAACCGGATGCTGTCCCCGTCGTGGATCAAACCTTCATCGCGAAGCCGCTTCACCATGGCCGACACCGAGGGCCGGGTGACCTGGAGTCGCTCGGCGATCCGAGCCTGGATCACATCGACATCGTCTTCCTGCAGTTCGAAGATGCACTCGCAGTACTCCTCGAGCGCCGGGTGTCGTTCTCCGGAGGCAGGCATGGTCTCAGGCTATCTGCGGGTACCTCGACCGCTGCGACGCAGCCGCTCCAACCATGTCTCGGCCTGACGACGGCGTCGCTCCAGTTGGTCGACCGTCGCTATGGGCACCGACGTCACACCGCTCAGTCGGTTCAGTTCGGCGTGCACCCGCGCGTGCCCCCACCCCGACAGGTCAACCAGGCGCTGGGCGAGTTCGGCGTTGGCAGCCCGGAGTTCGTCTTTCACCTCGGCCACGCTGCGACGTCCCCACGGTGCAGGGCCTGCTTCGGTGGGGACCTCGGGAAGTTCCAGAGTGAGGGCCGGGTCGTCGTCCAGACTTGGTTCAGGGATCTCTGGGTCGTCGTCGAAGCGAACACCCTGTGGAGTGACGCCGTGTACCTCCACACCGGTGGCCACCGATGACAGCACGGCGAACAACGACAACTGCTCCGCAGGTTCCTCCGCCGACTCCTCGAACTGCTCCGGTTCGTCCAGCGGCGCTGCGTCGAGATCATCGGGTTCGGGGGGGCGCAACACGTGGCGACGCACTTCGGCGATCTGGAATGCGTGGGCCCTCAGACGCGGATCGTCGGGAAGGTAGACGTACGCCTTCTGTGAGCGGCGACCCGGTTGCCACCTCACGAATCGGCCGACCGCCTGGCGGAAGAACAACTCGGTGGAGGTGTTGGTGGCGTAGACGCCTACCCGCAGTCGCGGTACGTCCACACCCTCCGACACCATGCGAACAGCGACCAACCATGGTGCGTCGCTGTCGGCGAAGGCGTTCAACTTTTTCGAGGCCTGTGGGTCCTCGCTCACCACCACCTGGCAAGGTGCCCTGAGACGGTGATCGATGAGGCGGGCGATGCCGTGGGCGTGTTCCTGGTCGGTGGCGATCACCAGTCCACCGGCATCGGGATGGTCACGCCGAATCGTCATCAACTTCTCATGTGCCTGTGCCATCACCGATGGCAGCCATTCGCCGTCCAGGCTCAGCGCTGTCCGTAGTCGTTGCGCCGCACCACTGCGGTCGAGTTCGTCCTGAAAGGTCGCCGACCTCAGCGTCCCGTCCGGAGCACTCCACTCCATCACGCCGTCGATACGGGGGAAGTACACAGGTCGGACCACCCCGCCGTCGCGGAGAGCGTCGGCGTAGCCGTATTCGTGATCGGCAACCGCTTCCTGGTCGTCATACCTCACGAACGGGATGGCAGCGGTGTCGCTGCGAAAGGGCGTGCCCGACAGGCACAACCGCTTCGCGGCGGTAGCGAACGCGTGGCGCACGGCATCGCCCCATGCCCGCTCGTCGCCGGCGTGGTGCACCTCGTCCAAGATCACCATGGCGTCCACGGCCAACCCTCGAAGTTGTTTGGCGGCATCTCCGGTGGCCACCTGTTGATAGGTGGTCACCAGGCCGTGGACATCACGGGCGAGACCCTGGCCGGGCGACCACTCGGGATCCAATTCGAGACCCAGGCGGTGTGCGGCACGGGTCCACTGCACTTTGAGGTGACTGGTAGGCGCCACCACGATCAGACGGCACCGTTGCTGTGCAAGGACCCACCTGGCGCAACTCAGCGCAAAGGTGGTCTTGCCCGCTCCCGGCGTGGCGACGGCGAGGAACGAGTCATTCGTCGAGGCCGTGAACTGGTCGAACGCTTTTCGCTGCCAAGGACGGAGTCTCAACGTAGCTGCCATGGCGATGGATGAGTCTGCCCCCCAGGGTGACACCCCCCAACCTGTGGGCTCGACCTGGCCTGCCACACCCCCTCGCTAGCCTGCCCGTCCATGGCTGATCACCCGGTCCTCGAGGCGTTCTCCGCCCCGGTCCGCAGTTGGTTCGCCACGTCATTTCCCGAACCCACGCCACCGCAGGTGCAAGGGTGGCCCGCCATCGTGCGTGGTGACCACACCCTCATCTGCGCTCCGACGGGTTCGGGAAAGACCCTCACTGCGTTCCTGGCCGCCATCGACCGCCTGGTCACGTCGCCCACCCCTCCCTCCACACATCGCACCCGGGTGTTGTACCTGTCGCCACTGCGCGCTCTTGCCTTCGATGTCGACAAGAACCTTCGCGCGCCGTTGCTCGGAATCGAGTTGGCGGCACAGCGTTCCGGGGTGCAGATCAGTCGTCCTACGGTGGCCATGCGCACTGGCGACACTCCCGCCCGAGATCGTCAGGCATTGGTGCGCCGACCTCCCGATGTGCTCATCACCACGCCCGAGAGCCTCTATCTCATGCTCACCTCGCAGGCGCGTTCCACCCTGGCAGGCGTCGAAACCGTCATCATCGACGAGATCCACGCGTTGGCGGCCACCAAGCGAGGGGCGCACCTTGCCGTGTCGTTGGAGCGCCTCGAGGCCCTGTGCGAGCGTCCGCCGCAGCGCATTGGTTTGTCGGCCACACAGCGCCCCCTGTCCGAGGTGGCGGCCTTTCTCGGAGGTGTCGACGATCGCCGCACACCTCGCCCCGTCACGATCATCGACGCCGGTGTGCGCAAGACGCTCGAGGTGGACGTCGTCGTCCCCGTGGAGGACCTCGGGTCCTTGGGCCAGGAGGTCACCGAACTCGCCAGTGGTCCCGCCACCGCTGCGCTCACGCCTCGGCGCAGCAGTATCTGGCCCAGTGTGTACCCGCAGATCCTGGCTCAGATCCTGGCCCACCGATCCACGATCATCTTCTGCAACGCTCGCCGCCAGGCAGAGCGTCTGGCCGCCAAGTTGAACGAACTCGCCGAGACCGAGGGGATCGGTGTCGACCCGGATACCGGGCACCGCCCAGACGACCTGGTGAAGGCCCACCACGGTTCGCTGGCCCGGGAACAGCGCGTGGTCATCGAAGACCAACTGAAGCGGGGGGAACTTCGCGCCATTGTGGCGACCAGCAGTCTCGAGTTGGGCATCGACATGGGTGCGGTCGATCTGGTCATCCAGGTTGAGTCGCCGGGTGCCGTGAGTCGTGGACTGCAACGAATCGGTCGAGCAGGCCACTCGGTGGGCGAGCCCAGCCGAGGCACCATCTACCCGAAGCATCGTGGTGACCTCATCGAGGCGGCAGTCGTCACCCGACGAATGCTCGACGGTGCCATCGAATCCACGCGGTACCTCCGCAATCCACTCGATGTGTTGGCGCAGCAGGTCGTCGCTCATGTAGCCATCACTGGTGAGTGCCGCTACGACGACGTGGCAGCCCTCATGCGGCGAGCAGCACCGTTCGCCGAGCTGTCCGACGACCTCCTCGCCAATGTGATGGACCTGCTGTCGGGCCGGTATCCCAGCGAGGAGTTCTCCGAGCTACGACCGCGACTGGTGTGGGACCGACTCGCCGGCACCCTTCGAGCGCGCGACAGCGCCCAGAGACTTGCGGTCACCAACGGCGGCACCATCCCCGACCGAGGCCTCTTCGGTGTGTTCCTGCCCGACGGTACGCGGGTTGGGGAACTCGACGAGGAGATGGTGTACGAAAGTCGACCGGGCGAGACGTTCCTCCTGGGGGCGTCCACGTGGCGTATCGAGGACATTTCGTTCGAGCGGGTCACTGTCACCCCGGCACCCGGCGAACCCGGGAAGATGCCGTTCTGGCACGGCGATCGCCCGGGGCGGCCACTCGAGTTGGGACGCGCGCTGGGCGAATTCGTCCGCTCCGTGAGAGAGCACGACCCCAGCGACGTGATGCCCTGGTTACGTCGGGAGTACGCCCTCGACGAGTTCGCTGCCGGCAACGTGGTGTCGTACCTCACCGAGCAGGCCGAGGCGACCGGTGCCGTGCCCGACGACCGGACGATCGTCATCGAACGCTTTCGTGACGAGATCGGCGATTGGCGCGTGTGTCTTCACTCACCGTTCGGGACGCCGGTCCATGCGCCCTGGGCCATGGCCATCGAGCATCGATTGGAGGACCGCTTCGGGGTGCCGGTGGAGACCATGTGGGGCGACGATGGCATCGTCATCCGTCTCCCGGAGGCGGCCGATGAACTGCCCCTCGATGCGGTGCTCGTCGACCCTGACGACATCGCTGATCTCGTGGTGTCGTCGTTGCCGCGCACCGCGCTGTTCTCGGCTCGGTTCCGGGAATGCGCAGCACGCGCACTGCTGCTGCCCAAACGCCGCCCCGACCGCCGCACTCCGTTGTGGCAGCAACGTCAGAAGGCGGCTGATCTGCTCGCCGTCGCGGCCAAGTATCCGAGTTTCCCCATCCTGCTCGAGACCAGTCGCGAATGTCTGCACGACGTGTTCGACGTGCCAGCCCTCACCGAGGTACTCACCCGACTCCGTAGCCGCACGCTTCGACTGGTCACCGTCGACACCCCGCGTGCCAGTCCCATGGCGCAGAGCCTGCTGTTCTCGTGGATTGCCGCCTACATGTACGAGGGTGATGCGCCACTTGCCGAGCGCCGCGCGGCAGCTCTGGCTCTCGACCGGGAGTTGCTCGCCGACCTGCTCGGTTCCGAGGAGTTGCGTGAGTTGCTCGATCCGGGCGTGCTCGCCGACGTGGAACTCGAACTGCAGTGTCTCACCGACGGACGACGGGCGCGCAACGCCGATGAACTGCACGATGTGCTGCGCAAGGTGGGCGATCTCACCCCTGAGGAGATCGACGTCCGTTGCGAGGGGGATCTGGCGGCGATGTGGTTGGCCGAATTGCTGGAGCATCGCCGAGTCATCGAGGTGCGGGTGGCCCCGCCGTCGGGAGACCAACCACCTCTGGTGCGCTTCGCTGCAGCCGAGGATGCAGCCCGATACCGCGACGCGCTCGGCGTCGCTCTACCCCTCGGCCTCCCGCGTGAGTTCACCGATCCTGTGCCCCGCCCGCTCGAGGAGTTGGTGGGCCGATTCGCCCGGACACACGCACCGTTCACCGCTGATGAGGTGGCACGGCGACTGGCGCTCCCCAGAGAACGCGTCATGGGCGCCCTTGCAGCACTCGAGGGTGAGGGCCGTCTCGTCCACGGTGAGTTCAGACCCGATGGAACGGGACGTGAGTGGTGCGACGTCGACGTCTTGCGGCAACTCCGGCGCCGCTCCCTTGCCGGTCTGCGGCGTGAGGTCGAGCCGGTCGATCACGCTGCATTCGCACGATTTCTCCAGGCCTGGCATGGCATCGGCAGTGCCCGACGAGGTCTCGACGCACTCGTGGATGCCATCGGCCAACTCGCCGGAGCTCCTCTCGTCGCCTCCAGCCTCGATGCTGACCTCCTCGCCCTGCGGGTCCAGGGATACCGGCCTGCCGATCTCGACGAACTCTGCACCAGTGGCGAGGTGATCTGGATCGGGGCCGGGGCCATTGGCTCGAACGATGGTCGTATACGACTCTGTTTCGCCGATCAGATCGCCTCTCTGTGGCCAGGATGGGATCAGCCGTCTCCGCCCGAGGGGGCCATGGTCGAGGCTCTCCGCCAAGTGCTCGCCGAGCGCGGTGCCAGCCTGTGGCCGCAACTCAGAAGTGCACTCCCATGGGCCAGCGACAGTGAGGTGTTGAACGCCCTGTGGGACCTCGTGTGGGCGGGCGAGGTCACCAACGACGGTCTCGGCCCGCTCCGGGCCCTTCGTTCGGGTGGGCGGCGCCGGGCCCCGACCACCACCTCCCGCCGCACGCCGGGTCGCCTTCGACCCGCCCGCCTCGCTCGGCTGGGGCCACCCACTGGCGCAGGCCGTTGGTCGCTGGTGGCCCCACTGCTCACGCCTGCTCCCACCGCCACCGAGGCGAGTCTCGCATCGGCCGCCCAGGTGTTGGAACGCCACGGTGTCGTCACCCGTGAAGCCGTTGCGGCCGAGGGTATCCCCGGTGGCTTCAGCGCCGTCTATGGCGTGCTGAAGGTGATGGAGGAACGTGGTCAGGTCCGACGCGGGTACTTCGTCACGGGGTTGGGGGCGGCTCAGTTCAGCATGCCGGGGGCCGTGGACCGGCTTCGTGCCGAGCGAGACGCACCCGACCCATTCGACCCCTTGCTGGATCCCGAGCAACGACCTGCCCCCGTGGTCTTGGCCGCCACGGATCCGGCTCAGCCCTATGGTGCGGCTCTGTCGTGGCCCGATTCGTCCGGACGCCCGTCGCGTTCGGCTGGTGCCTTGGTGGTCTTGCGGGGAGGTGTGCCGCTGGTGTGGTTCGATCCTCGTAGCCATCACCTCGTCACGTTTCCGGCGGCCTCGCTCGATGCAGGGTGGGCTTCGTCGCTTGCGGAACTCGTGCACTCGGGTCGGCTGCGGAGCCTCGAGGTTCGAAAGGTCGACGGCCAACCCATCGCCGAGGCGCCAGATGTCGGTGTGTTGTTGCGTCAGGCCGGCTTCGCCGAGGGCTATCGCGGCCCCGTCTTGCGATCCTGAGGGAGGGGACCTCGTCCCACATTGCGCAGGCCGGCCCACGCCAGGTCGCTCACTTGGCGCGCCACCACGTCGGGGTCGAAACGCTGGCCGCTCTCCACGAAGCGGCGACTCACGCCCTCGGCCAAGCCCACCAGTCCGTGCGCGACGGTCCTCTGATGTTCGGGGTTGATGTCGGCTGCGATCAACGGTGCGATCGCAGCAGCGGCCGCTGCGGTGAAGCGCCGCACTGCGTCGTTGAACTCTTCGTCGCGGCGGGCGCCACTGCCGAACAGCAACCGGAAGGCGTCATGGTCGCGGGCCACCCAACGGAAATAAGCCCGAAACCCGCGTTCGGTCTGGCTGCGACCGTCGGTCACACCGAACGTCGCAGCAGTCACCTCACTGATCAAACGCTCACCCACCTCCTCCAACAACGCCAGGTAAAGACTGCGCTTGGAGTCGAAGTGCTGATACAGCACGGGCTTGGTCACGCCGGCAGCGTCGGCGACATCGTTCATCGACGTCCCGTGAAATCCCTGGTGGGCGAATACCTCCAGCGCCACCTGGAGCAGTTGTTCTCGACGCTCGGGCGCTGGGAGCCGCACGGACATGGTGCGGAGGGTAGCGACTCGAACAGGACCACAGGTGGGTGCGGTTCACAGACCGCGTTCGCGGTCTTCCCGTTCGGCGGCCTTCACGGCGTATCCCAGCACGATCGAGGGTGCCAACAGCACACAACCCGCGAACAGGGTCACGGTCACCACGGTCACCATGGCGGGGGTGAAGCCCAACGCGAACGCCATCACGAACACCGCCATGGACACGGCGAACATGAGGTAACCGATGCGATTGGCCAACAGCGTCCAACGCTGCACCATGCGGCGCCTCTCCCGAACCGGATCCGATGGTTCCACCATGACACCACCTTCGTCGTTGGGCGCCCCTCGACGCCAACCGGACTACGTTGCTCTCCATGAGTGTGCACAGCAGTTGGGACGACGACCTGCTCGTGATCACCCTGGACCGCCCTCATCGGCGCAATGCCGTCGACCACGACACGCTGGTCACCCTTCGATCACTCCAGGTCGAGGCCGCTCAGCGACAGGTCAGGGTAGCGGTGATCACCGGTACCCCACCGGCCTTCTGCGCCGGTGCCGATCTGAACGGCGTCGAGAACGACGTGTTCGCCGCTGCTCTCTCGGCGGCACTGCACGGCTTTACCGAACTCGACGCCGTCACCATCGCTGCCATCGACGGTCCGGCCTTGGGTGCCGGAACGCAGTTGGCGGTGGCCTGTGATCTTCGTGTGGCCACACCCGGATCGGTGTTCGGTATCCCGGCCGCCAAGCTCGGACTTGCGGTCGACGCCTGGACGGTGAGCCGCCTTGGAAGCGAGTTCGGATGGTCCACGGCTCGGGCCATGCTGCTTGCGGCCTCGACCCGGACGGCCGACCAGTTACACCACGCAGGCGGCGTCCACCGGTTGGGTGACCTCGATGCGGCCCTGGAGTGGGGTCGCGAGATCGCCAGCCTGGCGCCTCTCACGATACGAGCGCACAAGCGTGCACTCGAGCACGCCTTGGCAACACCGGACCCCGACCCCTCAGCCGAGCGTGCCCGCCATGCCGCGTGGGCCAGCGATGACGCCGATGAGGGCCGACGGGCGTTCCTCGACAAGCGCCCCGCGCACTTTCGAGGTCACTGAGCTCTGCCAGTGCTCGGCGTCACAGCCCGGGCGGGAGCAGTCGATTGACGTTCTGGAAGAAGAAGTACAACACCACGAAGAACGGGAGCAGTCCCGCGACGGCCCCGAGGCGCTGGTTCCCCAGCCGACGCCCGAACCAGGTGGCGGCGATGGCGATCGCGCTCAACAGCGTTCCCCACCCGGCGACGTGCCACCACGCGGCGTCGTCGGCGAACCATCCTTCGGCGAACGGATCCACTTCCTCCACGGGGTCGACCACGATGGTGTCGGGGTCCTCGGGAGTCATGTCTGGAAGCGTGGCGGCCGGAGTCATCGAATCTGGATCGATGGGAACGGTCGTGCTCGGGGTCGGCCGCACTGGCTCGGGGCTTCCCGACTCGTCGAGTTCTGCCCGCACGATCAGGCGTTGCTTCACGCTGTAACGCGGATGGCAGGTGACCAGGGTCAGCGTGGCCCGGTCGGCATCCACTGTGTCCACCACGTACACCGCTGAAGGGTCCACCACTTCGGCCCCGGTGACCCGGTAGCGGAACTGGCCGGCCAAGGTCGTCAGCACCAACTCATCGCCCTCTTCCAGTCGGTCGAGGTCTCCGAAGGGTGCCCCGTAGCTGGTGCGATGCCCGGCGATGGCTGCGTTGCCGAGTTGGCCAGGCAATGGTGTGCCGGGGAAGTGCCCGGGACCCATCTTCAACTCACGTGACGTCACGCCCATCACCACGATCTGGTCTACATCCAGTTCGGGAATCTCCATGCGGGCAACGGGCTCACCGGTAGCGGGGATCGCCATCGGCTCGGCTGGCTCCGGACCCGGCTCAGGCTCTGGGGCCGGCTCAGGTGGTGCGACGGTGGTGTCGGGGGTCGAGGTCGGCGTCGTCGTGGTGGCCGGTGCCGTCGTGGTGGTGGTCGTGGTAGCGGCGAGGAGGGCTTCGAACTCGGATGTCAGGCTGTTCTGTCGTTGGGCCTGCTCGATGCCGGTGCCCCACAACTGGTAGCCCACGAAGGCCAGCAGCAAAAGGCCGGTCGCCACGAGGACACGACCCACCACACCGAGCACGTGCTCCCAGAGGCGGACCGGTCTCGCTTGCCCGCTCACGGGGGTGGGGTCTGACACGGAGACGCAGGCTAGCGGTGGTGGTTCGACCACCATTGGTCGCCCCGTGACAGGGCCGGTAGCCTCCGAATCCGATGGAGACGGCTGTCGACGTACGCGACGCCGTGGCCGTATTGGGTTCGTTCCCAGCACTGGCAGGCGCGGATCTGACCGTGCGACGCGGCGAGATCGTTCTGTTGAAGGGCCCCAATGGTGCTGGCAAGACCACCCTGCTGCGCGTGTGCGCCGGCCTGGTTCCTCTGGTGCGGGGCTCTGCGCGTGTCCTGGGACTCGATGTGTCGGTCGATCGCGACGCCGTCCGGGCCCGTGTGGGGCTGTTGGGTCACGCCAACGGGCTGTACGGCGAGTTGACCGTGGCCGAGAACGTGCGGTTCTGGGCAACCACGGCAGGTGCGTCCACCAGCGAGGTGGATGCGGTGTTGGAGCGCCTCGGGTTGGCAGGACGATTGTCACAGGTCACCGTGGCGAAGTTGTCCGCCGGACAACGGCGCCGCACGGCATTGGCCTGCCTGGTCGCTCGCAGGGCCGAGGTGTGGCTCCTCGACGAACCGCACGCCGGACTGGACGCCGCTGGTCGGGATCATCTCGACGACACACTGGTGTCGGCGGCCGATGCAGGGGCCACCATCGTGTTGGCGTCACACGAGTTGGACCGAGCGACCCGACTGGCCACGAGGGTGGTCGAAGTGGTCGCCGGAACCGTGAAGGTCGTCACGTGAGGGGGCGCCGGTGACGACGTCACGTGTCTCACTGTGGCGACTGGCGCGCATCGTGGCCGCCAAGGACCTGCGCATCGAGTGGCGAAGCCGTGTCGTCACCAATCAGGTGGTGCCCTTCGCCAGTCTGGTGCTGGTCATGTTCGCGTTCGCCCTCGATGTCGAATCGGTGTTGCAGCGAGTGGCACCAGGTCTGGTGTGGCTGGCGATCATGTTCAGCCAGTTCTTCCTGGTGCAACGGTCCTTCGCCGTGGAGACCTCCGACGGGGCACTGGACGCGCTGCGCGTGGCGGGTGTGGATCCGGCCGGGATCTTCCTCGGCAAGGCGATGGCGCTGATGCTGCAGTTGCAGGTTCTGGTGGCACTGCTGCTGTTCGGAGCGGCGCTGCTCTATCGGGCCGAGGTGAGGGCCGAGGGCTTGGTGCTCCTGGTCATCACCTCGGTGGCCGCTACCGCCGGCCTGGCCAGCGTCGGCACGCTCTACGGCGGTCTGGCGGCGGGAGCGAAGGGCCGCGAGACGCTGCTGCCGTTGTTGTTGCTGCCCGTGGTGGCTCCGGTCCTCATCGCAGCCGCTCGCGCAACCGAGGCCGCACTGGGTACCGCCGGAATCGCCATGGCAGATGGCTGGCCTTGGGTAGGCGTGCTGGCCACCTTCGCCGTAGCGTTCGGTGTCGTCGGCACGGTCGCTTTCGGGCCGTTGATCGAGGAGTAGACCCCCAGATGGCAGTCACGACACCGCAGGTGCAGACTTCGTCGTCCGAGCCTGGTGGCCGAACCGGCACCGGGACCCGGACCACTCGTTGGCTGGGTGTGTTGTGTTGGGTGGGCGTCGCATGGCTGGTCGTGTCGGGTCTGCTGTTGTCTCCCCGTGATGTCGTGCAGGGTGAATCGGTTCGCATCATGTACGTCCACGTGCCATCGGCGTGGATCGCCTACCTGGCCTTCGTGGTCACCGCCATCTCGTCGGCTGCCTACCTCTGGCCCCGCACCAGGTCGCTCACGTGGGACCGCATCGCCGGTGCCTCCGCCGAGATCGGCGTGTTGTTCATGGGCATCACCTTGGTCAGTGGCATGTTGTGGGGGCGCATCACGTGGGGCGTGTTCTGGCAGTGGGATCCTCGTCTCACCACCACGGCGTTCCTGTTCGTCACCTTCATCGGATACCTCGCCGTGCGGGGGCTCGGGGGTTCGCACCAGCAGCGGGCGCGCCGGTCCGCCGTGCTGGGCTTGCTCGCCGTACTGGAGATTCCCCTCGTGCACTTCAGCGTGGTCCTGTGGCGGTCGCTGCACCAGGAGGCCTCGGTGCTGAACCCCAGTGGTGACGTGGAACTCGACGGGTTCATGCTGTTCACGCTGTTCACCGGAGTCATCGTGTTCACGCTGCTGTACGTATGGATCTTGCTGCATCGCCAGCGGGTGTTGTGGCTGCAGGATCATCACGACGACACCGGTCTCGAACTCGCCTTGAGCGCCCGCCGCGCCGAGGAGGGGGCGCGCTGATGGACGACTTCGGCTACATCTTCGCCAGTTACGCCCTCACGTTGGCAGGTATCGGGGTCCTGGTTCGCTGGACCTTGCGCCGAGGCCGTCGACTGTCCCGTTCCGTCAGTAGGGAGGATCTACCGTGGACCTGACCCCCCGTACCGCTGCCGAGGCGACCGAGACGGCTCGTGATGCGCCGTCCCGTTCTGCGCGGCGGCGACGACGAGTGGTGCCCATCCTGGTGCTGACTGCCGTGGTCGCTCTCGGCGGCTTCATGGTCACCCGGTTCCTCGCCTCGGCCATCGACTACTACTGCAATGTCGACGAGATCGGTGTCCGCCCGGGTTGTGACGACGAACGGCGCCTTCGCGTGCAGGGCAGCGTGGTCGAGGGTTCGGTCCAGGCCGACATCGCAGCGACCACCTTCGACATCGCCTTCAACGGGGTGGTGCTCCCGGTGCGCTACGCCGGTCAACCCGGAGGCATTTTCCAAGAGTGCATCCCGGTGATCGTGCACGGCCGTTTCGACGGTGGCACCTTCCAGGGTGACCGGGTCGAGGTCCGTCACTCCAACGAGTACGCCGAGGCCCACGAGGACCGCATCGACGAGGCCCGCTCTGCGGCCTGCGTCATGGCCGACGCCGACTACGGCGCCACGTCATGACCGGAGTCCTGGGTCGCGCCGCTCTCCTCCTCGGACTACTGTCGTGCGCCTTCGGCATCATCACCGTGGTTGCCGGCATCCGGGCTCATGACCAACGGTTGCTCAGAACCGCCGGTCGGTACTCGTGGATGGCCTTCGCCGGAGCCGTCGTGGCCTTCGGCCTCATGGAGTACGCCCTGATCACTCGCGACTTCTCCCTCGCCTACGTGCAGCAGGTCGGCTCGCACGCCACGCCCACGCTCTACAACATCACGGCGATCTGGAGCGCTCTCGAGGGGTCCATCTTGCTGTGGGTCCTGGTGCTGGCCGGCTGCACGGTGGCCGTCGCCATGCGGTTCCGCCGCCGCCTCGGAGACGAGCTGGTGGGCTGGGCCTTGGTGGTCATGTTCGCAGTCGGGTTGTTCTTCTTCGCCTTGTCGTTCGGACCGGCGAATCCCTTCGCTGCAGGGGCCGCAGGCGTCACCGACGGGCCGGGCCCCAACCCCTTGCTGCAGAACCACATCCTCGTGGTCTTCCACCCGCCCATCCTCTACCTCGGCTACGTGGGCCTCACCGTGCCCTTCGCCTTCGCCATCGCCGCCCTCATCACCGGTCGAGTGGGGGAGGGCTGGCTGCTCGAGACCCGACGTTGGGCGGTTGCCGCATGGGGGTGTCTCACCCTTGGCATCATCCTGGGTGGCTGGTGGAGTTACGAGGTGCTGGGGTGGAGCGGCGTGTGGGCATGGGACCCGGTCGAGAACGCCAGCCTGCTGCCGTGGCTCACCGGCACCGCCTACATCCACTCGGTGCTGGTGCAGGAACGACGCGGCATGTTGCGCGTGTGGAACCTCTCGTTGCTCGTCGCCACGTTCAGCCTGACCATCCTGGGTACCTTCCTCACGCGCAGCGGTGTGATCAACAGCGTCCATGCCTTCAGCGAAGGCTCGGTCGGGCCTTGGTTGCTGGCGTTCTTTGCCGTCCTCGTCGTGGTGTCGGTGGGCCTCATCGGCTGGCGTGGCGACCGTCTACGGTCGCCCGGAGTCATCGACTCTCCGTTGTCGCGCGAAGGTGCGTTCCTCGCCAACAACGTGTTGTTCGGTGTCTTCGCCTTCGTCGTGTTGCTGGGCACGGTGTTCCCACTGGTGGTCGAGGCGCTTCAGGATCGACAGATCGTGGTGGGGGAGCCGTTCTTCGACCGCCTGTCGGTGCCCTTGGGCATCACATTGTTGTTCCTCATGGCCGTGGCTCCGGTGCTCCCCTGGCGAAAGGCCTCGGGCGAGTTGCTGCGGGAGCGACTGTTCTGGCCTGCGTGGTGCGGTGTCATCGCCGTTGCGGTCCCCGTGGCCTTCGGTGCCAGTGGATTCGCCACACCCTTGGCATTCTTCCTCGGTGGCTTCGCCGCAGGCGCAGCACTTCGCCAGGTCGTGTTGGCCACTCGTCGCCAGGGTTGGCGGGGCTTCGTAGGGCGTGCCAACGGAGGCATGATCGTGCACCTCGGGGTCATTCTCATCGCCGTGGCGTTGGCGGCATCCAACTCCTATACACGCAGCCAGGAACTGCGACTGGAACTAGGTCAGGTCGCCAATTTCGGAGGCCACACCTTCGAGTTCGTGGGCTTCGAACAGACCAGTGACGCCCGTTCGTCGTCGGTTCGCGCAGGAGTGCGCATCGACGGTGGCCAGGTGTACGAACCTGCACTGCACACCTTCGTCCGCTTCGGTCAGAACATCGGCACGCCCTCGGTGCGGACAGGCATCGTGAAGGATCTCTACCTCACTCTCGAGCCACCCGTTCAGCCCGATGGTGACACCGCCCGCATCAAGGTGTTCATCAAGCCGATGATCCTGTGGATGTGGATCGGAGCCGGACTCATGGCTCTGGGCACGGTGTTGGCGTTGTTCCCCGGGCATCGCCGTCGCCGACCCACCGATCCCGTGTCGGCTCCTCTGCCGGTGTCGGTTGGCGCCGATGACTGACACCAGCACCACCACCCCCGAGACACCTCGGCGGCGACGTCTCGCTCCCTTCGCTGCGGCGGGCGTGGGTCTGGTGATCGTGGCGTTGCTGTGGATCTTGGCTCAGGCCGAGCCGGGTGACTCCACGTCGGCCGACTCGCCTCTGCTGGGACGGCCCGCGCCGGCTGTGGTGTCCACCACCACGAGCGACGCGCCCTTCGACCTGAGCCGTCGCAAAGGCTCCTGGGTGCTGTTGAACTTCTTCAACTCCACGTGCGTGCCCTGTATTCGTGAACATCCGGAGTTGGTGGCGTTCCACGACCAGCAACGTGGTCTCACCGGCGGTGCCGAGTTGTACACGGTCATCTGGGACGATCGAGAGGAGGCTGTCGAGGCCTGGTTCGCCGCCAATGGCGGTGACTGGCCTCGGGTGCGGGATCCCGAGGGCACCATCGGTGTGGCCTTTGGCGTGGCCCGAGTTCCCGAGACCTGGATCATCGACCCCAACGGGTTCGTGCGACTTCGCATCCTGGGTGAAGTCACCGCCGAGTTCCTCACGGAACGCCTCGACGAACTCGGTGCGTCGTCGTGAGCGCAGCGCGTCGTTGGAACCGGTCCGTCAAGGGTTGGATCGGTTGGGTGGTCATGATCGTTGCCCTGGTGGGCGTGATCGCGGTGGCCGCCGATCGCGATCGCGGTCCCAGCACACAACAGGACCGCGTCGAGGTGATCGCCAAACGGTTGGCGTGCCCCACCTGCGATGGTGAGAGCGTCGCAGTGTCACGGGCCCCGGCTGCTGTGGCTATTCGCAACGAGATCGCTCGCCAGGTCATCGCCGGCCAGTTGACCGACGACGAGATCGTTGCCGAGATCGAGGCCAGTTTCGGAGGCCGAGTGCTGCTGGTACCCCGAGCCGGTGGCTTGGATGCCCTGGTGTGGGTCCTTCCCGTCACGGTGGCGGTGTTGGCGATCGCATCGCTTGCCGTGGCCTTCCGACGGTGGCGTCGTGACAGCGAGGCCCTGGCTGCGCCCACCGATGACGACCGTGCGTTGGTCGCCGAAGCACTGGCACGTGAGCAGTCTCAGGACGACCACACGTGAACCCTGACCGTCTGGCCGAACTGGAATCCGAGCGACGCTTCCTCCTTCGTTCGCTCGACGACCTCGAGCGGGAGTACGCGGCGGGTGACGTGGACGACGACGACTACTCGACGTTGCGCGACGGCTATGTGACTCGCGCCGCTGCGGTGCTGCGCGAGATGGAGGAAGGTCGTCGCCAACTGCCCGCCTCAGCACCGAGACGACGCGGTCGCACAGCGGTGATCACGCTCATGGTGGTGGCCCTCGCGGTCCTGGCTGGCTGGCTGGTGGCACGCGAGTCCGGACAGCGTCTTCCGGGTCAGGTGGCCACGGGCGGGTCCACTGATGATCGACCCGCAGTGCTGCTCAGCCAGGCCCGAGCGATGGGACTGAACAATCCCCTGGGAACCCTCGAACTGTACGACCGGGTTCTGGCTGTCGATCCCGACAACGTCGAGGCCCTGACCTACCGAGCGTGGCTGTTGTCGCTGGTGGCCGCCACGGCGTCACCCGAGGTGATGGACGCCGCACAGGCCAGGTCTCGGGCCGATCTTGCTCGGGCCATCGAACTCGATGCGGCCTACGCCGACGCCTGGTGCTTCTCGGGCATTCTGGGACTGCGTGCCGGGGATCCCGCCGACGAGGTCCGCGAGCGTCTCGACCGGTGTCTGGCCGCTCAGCCACCCGGTGAGGTCCGCGGCCTGGTCGAGGGTGTCCTCGCTCAACTGGACGAATGACGTCAGGCTTCGGGCGGGGCCCAGGCCCGCAGCAGACCCACCGAGGTCGACCGTTCACCCGTGGGGTCGGGAACCTGGATGAGTTCCCACACCACGCCTTTACGCCAGTCGGGCATCGTCGCCAGCAGCGCCCCTCGTCTCACCAGTGCCTGCACCAGTTCGGGGATCAGATCACCATGCGTGCAGAACACCGTGCCGTCGGGTGCGTCTTCCAGTAACTGCAGTGCTGGTTCGAAGGGTTCGCCTTCACGCAAGCGCTCTTCGTCGCACACGTCGACGCCACGACGTTCGGCCAGCGGTACCAGTGTCTGTCGGCAGCGCAGGTAAGGACTCGACAACAACGGCCCGGTCGCCAACGACTCCAGGGTGTCGGCCAGTGCCGTCGCCTGGCGCCAGCCGGCGTTGGACAGCGGACGGAGTTCATCGTCGGTGTGCCAGTCACGGCGTTGCCCGGCTTTGGCATGTCGCACCAGGTACTTCGCCACTGAAGTCACGGTAGTGCCGAGGTCGTGAACGGCCCCAAAGCACCAGGTGAACAGCAGTCGATGTCGTCAGTCCCAGCCCAGTTCCACGAGTCGGTCGTCGTCGATGCCGAAGTGGTGGGCCACTTCGTGCAGCACCGTGATGCGTATCTCGTCGCTCAGATGCGCGAGGTCGTGGCACATCTCGCACAGTGCCAACCGGTAGATCCAGATCACGTCGGGCAACAACAGCGAACCATCACCTCGTTCGGTGAGGGGAACACCGTCGTAGAGCCCCAGCAGGGTCGGCTCGGTCGGATGTCGGTCGTCGATCTGGACGACCACGTTGTCCATGGCTGCGGCCAGGGCTGGTGGCAACATGTCCAGCGCCTCACGTACCAGTTGGTCGAAGTGGTAGCGGGGAACCTCGACCATGACCGACCGGCGCGTCAGACGATCTTGAGGCTGGCGCTGAACACCTTCTTGGGTCGCAACTCCACGGCGATCCGTTCGGCAATGGCATGGAATGCACGACCGGCCTCGCTGTCGGGGCTCACCGCCGCGATGGGCCGACCGTCGTCGCCACCTTCACGAAGTGCCGGCACCAAGGGCAGTTGACCGAGCAGAGGCACACCCAACTCGTCGGCCAACTCGGTGCCACCACCGGACCCGAAGATCTCGTATCGCTTGCCGTCGTCACCCGTGAACCACGACATGTTCTCGATCACGCCCTTCACCGGCAGGTTCACCTTCGCCGCCATAGCGGCCGAGAGGCGGGCCACCTTCTGGGCGGCGGCCTGCGGCGTGGTCACCACATACACCTCGCCACGGGGCAGGTACTGACTCAGGCTGATGGCGATGTCGCCGGTACCGGGTGGCATGTCCACCAACAGGAAGTCGGGCTCGTCCCAGAACACGTCGGTGAGGAACTGCTCCAAGGCCTTGTGCAGCATGGGACCCCGCCAGATCACGGCTTGTCCCTCGGGCACGAAGTAACCAATGGAGATACAGCGCACCCCGTACGACTCGGGGGGAACCAGCATCTGGTCGATCACCACGGGGTCCCGGTCGGCTCCCAGCATGCGTGGAATGGAGTAGCCGTAGATATCGGCGTCCACCACTCCCACGCTGTGGCCGCGAGCCGCAAGCGCCACGGCCAGGTTGGTGGTCACACTCGACTTACCCACACCGCCCTTACCGGAAGCGATCAGCAACGGACGGGTCTTGGACCCCGTCTGAGCGAAGGGGATGGCGCGACCCTCGGCGTGGCCGTGGGCATGGCCTTGTCCGGCGGTGGCGGCAGGGTCGCCGTGCAGTCGCTGGCGTAGTTCGGCCCGCTCGTCGTCGGTCATCACCGTGAAGTCCAGGGCCACTCCCGTCACGCCGGGGAGGGCAGTGACAGCGGAGGTCACCCGGTTCTGGATCTCTTGGCGCAGAGGACAGCCGGCCACGGTCAAGGCCACCAGCACCGACACCTGCCCGCCGTCACCCACGTCGACACGACGCAGCATCCCGAGATCGACGATCGACCGGTGCAACTCGGGGTCCTGCACGGGACGGAGGGCGTCGATGACCTGGTCTGTGGTGGGCATGGTGCCTCCGTGTGTGCTGTCGGGGGTGCTGGCGTACTGACGGGGGCCGCCCGGTATTTCTCCTACGGCCATAGGTAGAATACCGGCGTGTCCGATCAGCCGCCCAGCCACGATCTCGCACCGGGTGCCTTCACGGCGACGGTCTCGGCGATCACGTCGGCGTTCGGTGATCCGACCCGACGCAGCGTCTATCTCTTCGCTCGTGAGGCCGCTCACGGCGTCACCGCTGCGCAGGTCGCCGATCACTTCGGGCTGCATCCCAACGTGGCGCGGCACCACCTCGACAAACTCGCTGCAGGTGGCTACCTCGAGGTGGCGGTGGAGCGTCCCGAGGGTGGTGGTGCGGGCCGCCCGTCCAAGCACTACCGGCCAGCCACGCAGGTGTCGCCCCTCGAGGTGTCGGTTCGTAGCGACGATCTGGTGCTCACCTTGCTGGGCCGGGCGTTGGAGCGACTGCCGCATGCCGAGGCCGAACAGTTGGCCGAGCAAGTGGGTCACGACTACGGGCAGGCATTGGCTCAGGGGCTCTCGGGCGGCGATGCCGTTGCTGGTCAGCGATCCTTGCGCGCAGCGCTGCAGACCGTGGCCGATGCACTGACCGCTCACGGGTTCGCAGCTCATGCGGACCAGCGCAACGATCAACTCCGCATCATCAATCAGCACTGCCCCTTCGGTGACGTTGCCATCGAACACCCCGTGATCTGCGCCGTCGACCGAGGCATGGTGAAGGGAATGTTGTCCACCCTCTACGGCTCGGCCGATGTGGCCACCGCCGCCAGTCGTCCCCGGGGCGACACGTTCTGCGCCACCACCGTCTGAGCGCCTGCACCCTCCCCGCCGCTAGGGTCGACGGCGATTTCTCGATCCGCCCGACCGGGCGCAGGAAGGAGCACCGTGGACGTGCGAATCGGCGTCACCCAGGCCCCCCGTGAGCTCACTCTCGAATTGGCCGACGATGGTCAGGACGACGTCGTGGCGGCCATCGAGGCAGCATTGGCGGGGGCCGTCGATGTGCTGTGGCTCACCGACCGCAAGGGTCGTCGAGTGGCAGTACCCAGCGCAAAGATCGCCTACGTGGAACTCAGCGCCGACGTCAGCGGCCGGCGCATAGGGTTCGGCGGCTGATCCAGGGTCGTCCACACTGACCGGCCTCCTCGACCACCGACTCCTCGTCGTCACCGGCAAAGGTGGCGTGGGCAAGACCAGCGTCGCCAGCGCGTTGGCCACGCTGGCGGTGCGGCAGGGTCGCCGGGTGCTGGTGGCCGAGTTGGACCCCGTCGGAGCGCTCGCCGAGGTACTCGAGACGCCCGCTCTCCGGTTCCAACCCACAGCGTTCGCCGCGCAGGGTTGGGCCATGGCCATGGATACCGAGGCGGCCCTGGCCGAGTATCTCCGCTTGTTCGTCAAGCTGCCGGTGCTCGGCCGACTGGGCCCTCTGGCTCGAACCTTCGACTTTGTGGCGCAGGCGGCCCCTGGCGTGAGGGAGATCCTCACGATCGGCAAGCTCTGCCACGAGGTGCGTCAGCAGCATTACGACCTCGTCGTGGTCGATGCTCCGGCTACTGGGCATGTCGTCGAGTTGCTGAACGCGCCTCGAGTGGTGCACGACCTCGTCCATGTCGGCATGGTGCGCGACCAGACGGCGTGGATGCTCGACATCGTGGAGGACGCTTCCCAGACCGGTGTGGTGGTGGTGACCACACCCGAGGAACTTCCCGTCAACGAGACCCTGCAGATGGTCGATCGATGGCGCGCAGAGACCCGTGTGGCGGTTGCCGGTGTGATCGCGAACCGGGTGTTGCCCGAGTCGTTCGGTCAACGCGAACAATCGGTCTTCGACAGGCTCGCCCACTGCATGACCGATGCCGAACTCCGCCGGTTGGTCACGGATCGACTGGGCGGCGACGTCGAGGGCGCTGTCGCCGCCACGCACTTCGCAGTGTCACGTCGTCGCCTGGCGGCCTCGCATCTACGACGACTCCGCCTGGGGCTCGAAGACGAGTCGCCACTGCTGTTGTTGCCCGACCTCCCGGTGCGCTCGGGGGGCCGGCGGCTCGTGACGCAGTTGTGCGATCACCTGGGTGACGAGTTGGACGTGGTGCCGATATGACGCCCGGGCTCGGCGCAGTCTGCTCAACTCGAGATCTTCTCGTGGTGTGCGGTGCCGGGGGAGTGGGCAAGACCACCATCGCCGCTGCGGCGGCCGTCACCGCCGCAGTCGAGCAGGGGGGCCGGGTGCTCGTCTTGACGGTCGATCCGGCCAGACGCCTGGCCGACGCCTTGGGCGTGAGCGACCTGGGGAACACCGAACGCCAGGTCACTCTGACTCGTTCACCCGACGCGCATCCCCGAGGCGAGTTGTGGGCCGCCATGATGGACGCCCGAGCGGGTTGGGACGAGTTGGTGACCCGTCATGCCCCGAGCCCGGAGGTACGTGATCGCCTCGTGGCCAATCCGCTCTACCGCGATGTCACCGGGCGATTCGCGCACAGCCACGAGTACCTGGCCATGGAGCGACTTCACGAGGTGCACACCAGCGGTCGCTACGACCTGGTGGTGGTCGACACGCCCCCGTCGGTGCACGCCATCGACGTGCTCGACGCTCCCGATCGCATGATCGAGTTCTTCGAGAGTCGTCTCCTGCGCTGGCTCACAGCACCCAGTAGGTCAGCGTTGGCCAATGTGGCCTCACGGCCCTTCTATCAAGTGTTGGACCGGGTTCTGGGCGCTCGCTTCGGAAAGGATCTCGCCGAGATGTTCGGCCTGCTGGCCTTGTTGCGTCCTGGGTTCGTGCAGCGGGCGGCGCAGGTTCGCCAACTTCTCGGCGATCGGCGAACCGGGTATCTCGTGGTCACGACCACCGAGGAGGTCACCATGGTGGAGGCTCGGCAACTGGTGGGTGAACTCACCCGTCGTGAGTTGCAGCCAGCCGCCATCGTGCTGAACCGGGGGGTGCCCGATGCGGTGGTCGGCGCAGCAGATGCCGATCTTGCCGATCGTCTGCGACGCGCCGCCCGAGACGAGGTGTCCATAAAGGGATTGGCCCGTGATCTCGAGGTGTCCGACGCCGTGCTGACGACCGTGATCCGCGAGATGGCCGAGCGTGTCGACGACCTGGTGACGCTGGCCGAACGGGAGCGACTCCGCTGCCTCGAGGCTCGGTCCATGGCACCGCTGGTGGTGAGGGTTCCCACGCTGGGGATCGACGTCAGCGACCTGGCGGCGTTGACACACGTCGGCGAAGCCTTGTGGCGCGACCAGTCCGGTGGGGCAGACTGACGGGGTCGAGGAGGATCGATGGCAACGCTCGCCGAGCTCACACGCCAACACACCGAGATGGACCGCGCGGCGGTCGGGCATCTCCAGCGGCTGGTCTCGGAGTGGGGCATGTTGGCCGATCTCTGTTTCGCCGACCTGCTGTTGTACGTCCCCACGGTCGATGGTCGCTGGTTGGTCGTGGGCCAGGTACGTCCAGCGACGGCTCAGACGCTGTACATCGCTGACTGGGTGGGGGCCTGGGCCGATCAGGGTCAGCACGACCTCCTGCAGTCGGTGTTCCAGAGGGGCGAGACCGCCGAGGGCGAGATCGATCGCGACATCGCCTCTGATCTCGTGCGCGTCATGGCGATTCCGGTGCGGGTCGATGGCCAACCCGTTGCGGTGCTCACCCGCGAATGGTCACCGCGCGTCGGACGCCAGCCGGGTGAGTTGGAACGCATCTATCTGTCCATCTTCGAGCGCTTCGCCATCATGATCTCCGAGGGCACCTTCCCCTTCCCCGGTCGAGCGGCCGACTCCAGTGCGGCCCCACGCGTGGGTGACGGCGCCATGGTGCTCGATGCCGAGGCTCGAGTCGTGTACGCCTCGCCCAACGCAGTGTCGGCCCTGCACCGAGTGGGCATCAGTGCCAATCTCGTCGGCCAACGCCTCGCCGAACTCGGCTTCTACGACGGTCCCGTACGTCAGGCCTATGAACGACGCGAACCCGTCATCGAGGAGTTCGATCAGACGCAGGACGTCACCCTGCTGACCCGGTGCCTCCCGATCCTGTCCCAGGGTGAGGTGACCGGAGGCATGCTGCTGCTGCGTGATGTCACCGAGTTGCGCCGGAGGGACCGGTTGCTGCTGTCCAAAGACGCAACCATTCGAGAGATCCACCATCGCGTGAAGAACAATCTTCAGACCATCTCGTCGCTGCTCCGCCTCCAGGCGCGTCGACTGAGTTCCGATGACGCCAGGGCTGCGGTCAACGAGTCCGTGCGTCGCATTCGGACCATTGCGTTGGTGCACGAGACCCTGTCGCGGGACCCGGGCGAGGACGTGGCGTTCATCGAGATCGTCAGGCCCTTGGTGCGCTTGGCCGAAGAGACCCTGCAGTCACCCGACCGCCCGGTGCGGTTCGCCACCCAGGGCGATGGTGGCCGACTGCCTGCCAACGTGGCCACACCACTGTCGGTGGTGCTCACCGAATTGCTGCAGAACGCCGTCGATCACGGTTTCGCGGAACGGACACGCCCGGTCGAGGACGAACCTCCGACGGCGGGAACCGTGGTGGTGCAACTGGCCAACGATGGCCATGAACTGAGGGTGCGGGTCATCGACGATGGTCGCGGAGTCGATCCCTCGTTCGATCTCGAGGCGGCAACGGGTCTGGGCCTCTCGATCGTGCGGACCCTCGTCACCACCGAACTCGGAGGCACCATCGCCATGCGCCCCTCGGGGGCCGATGACGCATCTGCGGCTGGCCTCGATCCCCGTCGCCTGGGAACGGTGGTCGACGTTCGCCTGCCGCTCGAGGCTCAGGCCTGAAGCGGCTCACATCACGTCAGAGGGCGGCGGCCTGCATCCGAGTGGCGCGCTGGCGGCGGATCAGTCGACGCTCGTCCTCGGAGGTGCCACCCCAGATGCCGGCGTCCTGATTCGTGGCCAGTGCGTAGTCCAGGCACTCCACGCGCACCGGACATTCGCCGCAGACGTGCTTGGCTCGTTCGATCTGCACCAATGCCTGTCCGGTCGTCCCCACCGGGAAGAACAGATCGGGGTCGGTGTCGCGGCACAGTGCTTCGCTACGCCAGGTGTAGTCGGCATGGGCCAGAGCGAGGCTCGAGGCGAGAATCGTCACGTGCGTGCTCCTCGGGGAGGTGGTTGGAGGGGGTGATCGTCGCGGACGGCGGCGAGAGCGTGCGAAGGTTACGGCAGGGTGAAATGCCTGACAAGGGTTTCATGACAAGCGTCACATCTCGTGTGGGTCGGTCTACCCTGGTACGTGAATGCGTGACTCGGGCGGGATGGGCGACAGGCGGTGGCGCGGTCGTGTGCAGGTCATGGCTCACCGCGGTGCCTCGCAGCAGTGCAGGGAGAACACGCTCGAGGCGTTCGTGCGGGCGGGCGAGTTGCGTTCCGATGCGGTGGAACTCGACGTTCGCCGCACCGCCGACGGCGCCTTGGTGGTGCATCACGATCCGGTGTTGGCCGACGGTCGGGCCATCGTGGACACGCTCGAGGCCGAGCTTCCCGGTCATGTCCCCACGCTCTCGGCGGCACTCGATGCCTGCGGCGGCATGTGGGTCAACGTGGAGATCAAGAACGATCCCGCCGACCCCGACTTCGACGAGAGCGAGTCGGTGGCCTTTGCCACGGCTGCACTGTTGGACGCCCGCGATGACTCACCCGATCGGTGGCTCGTGTCGTCGTTCAATCGAGCCACCATCGATGCGGTGCACTCGGTAGCACCGCACATTCCGACTGCGTGGTTATGTCTGCAACTGGAGTCCGCCGACATCGTCGACCTGCAGAGGTCGGGTCATGTCGCCGTGCATCCGTGGGTACACACCCTCACCGCCGAGATCATCGCCGACTGTCACGCCGCTGGTCTCGCAGTCAACACCTGGACCTGCGACGACCCCGAGCGGATGGCCGAACTCATTGCTGATGGCGTCGACGGTCTATGCACCAACGTCCCAGACGTGGCGCGTCACGTGGTCGACACCGGGAGCACCAGTCGCACTGCGTCAGGGACATGACGGAACTCCAACTCGGTCGTGTCGCCAAGGTGATCCCCGTCCACCTGGTAGGGGAAGGGACGTTCGTGGTGCACGCGCATGTGGCGAACACCGGTCTGGACCACCAGATGATCTGCTTCACGCACTCCGCCGCCTCGAAGTGCGCCCATCAGTGACCCCACGAGGGAGCGCGCCGTGAGGGACGTGAAACTGATGGCCACGAGTGGTTGGTCCAGCGTTGCGTCGGGTGACAGATCCAGAGCTCTGTTGCCCAGATAGGTGTAGGGGTTCGTGTTGAGCACGATGGTGAACAACGAACCTGGCACCACTCGGGGCTCGCTCGCCCGGCTCGGTTCGTGCGGCGTGCTGCTCGAATCCAGTACCTCGACGGCGAAATGGGGACGTCGTCGGTCGTAGTCCCGAAGCCACGTTCGCAGGGCGGCCGTCACGAACAGGGGATGCCCCGCCCAACGCTTCACCTGCGCATGCCGCTCCACGGCCGCCACGACAGCCGCGTCGAAGCCGATCCCGGTGTGGAAGCAGAAGAAGCGATCGTTCACCTTGCCCAGTCCGATGGACCTGATGGTGGTCGAGTCCAGTCCGTTCACCAGCGACTTCACCGCGGCAACCGGGTCGTTGGGCAGTCCGATCGTGCGCGCGAACACATTGGTGGATCCTCCGGGGAGGACACCGAGTGCGGTCTCGGTCCCCGCCAGACCGGTGGCCACCTCGTTCAGGGTGCCATCGCCGCCGAAGGCGATCACGGCGTCGAGGCGACGACGTGCAGCATCGTGAGCGAAGCGCGTGGCATGGCCTCGACGATTCGTCTCCACCACCTCGACCTCGTGTCGACGCGACAGTGCCTGGTGAACGATCACCCTGTTTCGGGCGGTCACCGACGACGCAAAGGCGTTGACCACCAAGAGCAGGCGCACAATCTGCGACGGTACCAGGGGTCGGTTGGCCGGAGCCCGGCTCCCTCGGGCACAATGACGCCATGAACGTGATCGTCTGCGTGAAGCAGATCCCCGACCCGGCCACCCCGGGAGCGTTGGATCCCTCGACCAACACCCTCAAGCGAGACGGGAAACTGATCCTCGACGAGTCGGACAGTTACGGCGTCGAGATGGCACTGCAACTCGTCGACGCCGCCGGCGGCGGCGAGGTGAGCCTGGTGTCCATGGCCCCCAATGGTGAAACCGCTGGCATGCGTACCGCTCTCGCCATGGGCGCAGCCAAGGGCGTGCTCGTGTCTGATCCCGCCCTTCAGGGCTCCGATGCGCTGACCACCGCCAAGGTGTTGGCGGCCGCAGTGAAGCGCCTGGGTGGTGCTGATCTCATCATCGCCGGCACCGAGTCCAGCGATGGCTACACGGGTACCGTGCCCGAGCAGATCGCCGAGGTGCTCGGACTGCCGTCGGTGACCTTCGCCAAGAAGGTGACCGTGGATGGCGGCTCGCTGAAGGTCGAGCGCCAGACCGAGGCCGGCTACGACGAGGTCACCTGCACACTGCCCGCGCTCGTCAGCGTCACCGCCGGTGTGGTCGAACCCCGCTACCCCAGTTTCAAGGGCATCATGGCCGCCAAGTCGAAGCCGGTGGACACGGTGACAGCGGGCGATCTCGGCATCACTCCTGTGGGTTGGGCCGGCGCTGGCCAGTCCATCTCCAAGGTCGCACAGGCCGAGGCCCGCCAGGCGGGCGAGATCATCGAAGACGACGGAGAGGCCTACGCCCGCATCGTGGCGTTCCTCGATCAACTGAAGGCCATCTGAGGAGGCTCACCGACATGGCGATCAACAACATCTGGGTGTTCGCACAGGCGAACGACGGGGTGCCCACCACCTTCACCCTGGAACTGCTGGCCAAGGCCCGCACACTCGGCGGTTCGGTCACCGCCTTCCTCGGGGGCGACGCCACCGCGGCTGCAGCGACCCTGGGCGAGCACGGTGCCACCAAGGTCTACGCCACAGGCGACCTTGCGGGTGCGCTGCCGGGCGTGGCCGTGGCCTCGGCCATGAAGGCGGTCATCGACGGCGGCGACATGCCGGACCTCATCATGTTCCCGCAGTCCTATGAGGGGCGCGACGTGATGAGCCGGTTGTCCGTGAAGCTCGACCGAACCGTGGTCACCAACAACGTGGACCTCACGGTGGAGGGCGACCAGGTAACGGTCACCACGCCGATCTTCGGTGGGAACACCCTGGTCAGCACCACGTTCTCGGGCTCGGCCCCCTTCATTGCGTCTTTCCGCCCCAAGAGCTTCGCCGCCGAGTCGGCAGGCGGTTCAGCGGCCAGTGTGGTGGCGGCCCCGGTACCCGATCTCGGTTCGGCTGGCGGTGCCAAGGTGCAGGCGGTCCATGTGGAGGAGACCACCGGTCCCAAACTCGACGAGGCGAACATCGTGGTGTCGGGTGGCCGTGGCCTCGGCGAGGCCGACAAGTTCGCCATGGTCGAACAACTCGCCAAGCTGCTCAAGGGCGCTCCCGGTGCGTCGCGTGCCATCGTCGACGCCGGTTGGGTGCCCTACAGCTACCAGGTGGGCCAGACGGGCAAGGTCGTCAAGCCCAGCATCTACATCGCTGCGGGTATCTCGGGTGCCACGCAGCACATGGTGGGCATGAAGGGCGCCAAGAACATCATCGCCATCAACAAGGACAAAGAGGCGCCCATCTTCGGTATCGCCGATCTTGGCATCGTGGGCGATGTGCACAAGGTGCTGCCCAAGCTCATCGAGGCTCTGCAGTCACGTAGCTGATCACACACTGCGAGTCACCGAACGGGGAGGGGTAGGCACCCCTCCCCGTTGCGCGCCTACGGTACGGCCATGCAGGTGATCGTGTTCGCCAACGAAGGCGATGGTGACCCCGGATGGGTGGGCGAGCACCTCGAACAGCACCACCGGGCTCGTCTGGTGCGGTGCTGGCGCGAGCATCCCGGTACCTGGCCCGACCCTGTCGGGGCCGATCTCGTGGTGTCGCTGGGGTCCGACTGGTCCGTCTACTGGGATCACGTGCAGTCGTCGGTGGGGGCCGAGGCCGCCTATCTCGAGGCTGTGCATCGGGCGCGTCTCCCACTGCTGGGGATCTGCTTCGGGGCGCAGATCACCGCTCATGCCTTGGGTGGGGCAGTCGAACCGGCTCCGGTACCCGAGGTGGGCTGGTACGAGGTCGAGTTGCTCGCACCCGCACCCCTGGACGACGGCCCGTGGTTCCAGTGGCATGCAGACCGGGTGCAGGTTCCTGAAGGCGCCCGGGTGCTGGCCCGCACCCCGCAGGCTGTTCAGGCTTTCTCCATGGACCGCACGTTGGCCGTGCAGTTCCATCCCGAGGTCACCGAGTCCATGGTGAATCGTTGGGCATCGGGTTCGGGCAGTGCCGAACTGAAACGCCTCGGTGTCGATCGCCAGGCGATGCTGCGCGACACCGCAGAGCTGGCCAACGGGCGCCGCAAGGCGGCAGCGCGCCTCGTCGACGCCGTGCTCGAGGGTTGGTGACCAGCGACTCACCATCGACAACGACGAGCGTTTGGGCCTCGCTTCCCGCCCCGTAGTAGCGTCGGATCCGATGTCGGACTTTCTGCGCTCTTGGCTGATAGTCGGTTGGTTCGGTCTGACGGCCGTGGCACTGGCGGCACTGCTGCTTGGCCTGGCGTCGCTGCTGCGACCGTCGCGGCCCACACCCGAGAAGGTCATGGTCTACGAAAGCGGTGTGGATCCGGTCGGTGTCGGCTGGTCGCAGAGCCAGATCCGCTACTACGTGTTCGCCCTGCTGTTCGTGGTGTTCGACGTAGAAGCGGTGTTCATCTTCCCCTGGGCCACCCAGTTGGAGCGGTACGGCACATTTGGTCTCGTTGTGATGGTGTTGTTCGTGGTGCTGCTGCTGGACGGCTTGTTCTACGCCTGGAAGAAGGGTGTGCTGCGATGGGTCTAGTCGACAAGGGTCGTCTTCCGACGTCGCTCAACAAACTGTTCAACCTGGGCCGCTCGTACTCCATGTGGGTGTACCAGTGGGGCCTCGCCTGTTGCGCCATCGAGATGGGAGCGGCCTTTGGATCGCCCCGCTACGACGTGATGCGACTCGGTGTCATTCCGCTACCGGCAAGTCCTCGTCAGGCCGACCTGGTGGTCATCT
Source organism: uncultured Ilumatobacteraceae bacterium (assembly GCA_964393535.1). Lineage (GTDB taxonomy): Bacteria > Actinomycetota > Acidimicrobiia > Acidimicrobiales > Ilumatobacteraceae > CAYMUC01. Next base: position 48,756 of record CAYMUC010000008.1, read on the forward strand.
CGGGCACCGTCACCGACAAGATGGCACCTGCCATCAAGCGCCTCTACGAGCAGATGCCCGAGCCGAAGTACGTGATCTCGATGGGATCCTGCGCCAACTGCGGCGGCCCGTACTGGGACAGCTACTCGGTCACCAAGGGCGTCGACCAGATCATCCCCGTCGACGTGTACGTGCCGGGGTGCCCCCCTCGTCCTGAAGCCCTGCTGGAGGGCATCGTGCTGCTACAGCAACGCATCCGCGACGAGGACATGGGTGCGCGTTGGCGTGGCGAAGGATACGTGCCGCTGAGCCGCCGGACCGCCGATGCGGCCTCCGTGGCCGAGCGAAAGGGTGAGCCGGTTGTCGTCGGTGGATGATGCAGTGACGGTCGCCGGCGAACTGCCCGGTGACAGTCGGCGTGAACAACTGGTCGACGATCTCCGCCGACATCTCGGCGAGGCTCTCGTGGACTCGGTGGTGGTACCGGGTGTGGATGTGTGGGTGCGTGTGCGCACCGACGCTTGGCGCCCTGCGGCGCAGTCGCTACGCGAACTCGGGTTCACGTATTTCTGCTTTCTCTCCGTCATCGACTGGCTTCCCTCGCCGTACGGCCGGGGTGAAGACGACCCCACCGAGCCGCCGCCCGAGCGCTCCACCGAGATCGTGCAGGGAGTGGCCGGTGGGTCCACCCGGCTGCAGATGCTGGCTCGCCTGGTCCATCCCGGCACGCACCTGGGCGTGAACGTGAAGTGCGACGTCCCCGATGACTCACCCGTGGTCGAGTCATGGATCCCCGTGTTTGCGGGCGCCAACTGGCACGAACGTGAAGCGCACGAGATGTTCGGCGTTGGCTTTGCAGGCCATCCCGATCTTCGCAATCTGTACCTCCCGGCCGAGTTCGAAGGCCATCCGCTCCGCAAGGACTTCCCCCTGCTGGCGCGCATGGTGAAGCCCTGGCCGGGCATCGTCGACGTGGAGCCCATGCCCGCAGTCGACGGAGACGACGAAGGAGGCGACGAGTCATGACCATGCTCAGCGATCGCCAGCAGTTGTCCTACATCGCTGCCCAGGCGGCCGATGCCAGGGTCAACGTGGAGCTCGAGACCGAGGGCATGACCCTCAACATCGGGCCCCAGCACCCAGCCACCCACGGGACGCTGCGCATCATTGCGCGCCTCGACGGCGAGCAGGTGGTGTGGGCCGAGCCATCGTGTGGCTACATGCATCGTGGCTACGAGAAGTTGGCCGAGGTCCGTACCTACCCTCAGGTCACCACCCTGGTGAACCGCATCGACTGGCTTGGTTCCTTCGCCAACGAGGTGCCGTTCATCCTGGCTGCCGAACAACTCATGGAGATCGAGGCGCCGCCTCGTGCCCAGTGGATCCGCACTCTGCTGTTCGAACTCTCCCGCATCGCCAATGTGTCGCTGTTCCTCGGTGACCTTGGTGTGCAGATGGGTGCCATCACACCGGTGTTCATGGCTTTCCGCGACCGCGAATACGTGTTGAACCTCATCGAGGGTGCCACCGGTGGTCGCTTCCACCCCAACTTCGACCGCATCGGCGGTCTCAAGGACGATCTGCCGGCCGGCTTCATCGACGAGACCCGGCAGGTCATGAAGAAGTTGCGCAACTTCTGTGACGAGATCGAAGACCTTCTCTTCGGCAACGAGATCTTCCAGAGTCGAACACGCGGCATCGGCGTCATTCCTCGTGATGTCGCCCTCGACTACGGCCTGTCGGGAGCCAATCTGCGAGCCAGTGGGGTCGACTGGGATCTGCGACGCGACCAGCGTCTCCCGATGGCCTGGGACAAGGTCGACTGGAAGGTGTGGACCCATCCCGACGGTGACTCGTTCGCGCGTTGCTGGGTCCGACTGCAGGAGACTCGCGAGGCCACCAAGATCGTCGACCAACTCCTCGACGGAATCCCGTCGGGTCCGGTCATGGCCAAGGTGCCGCGCATCATCAAGGTGCCTGCCGGCGAGGCCTGGGTGTCCACCGAGAACCCACTCGGTGAGATGGGCTACTACGTGGTGTCGAAGGGCGACCTCGGGCCGTTCCGAGTGAAGATCCGCTCGGCGAGCTTCAACAACATCTCCATCGTGCCCTGGGTGCTCAAGGGCGTCTACGTGCCCGACATCATCAC
>CAYMUC010000009.1:0-34737 GCA_964393535.1 uncultured Ilumatobacteraceae bacterium
CTGCTCGACCTCATCCAAGAGGGCAACCTCGGCCTCATGCACGCCGTCGAGAAGTTCGACTGGCGCAAGGGCTTCAAGTTCTCCACCTACGCCACGTGGTGGATCCGCCAGGCCATCACCCGCGGCATCGCCAACACCGGTCGCACGATCCGCCTCCCGGTCCACGCCGGCGACACCCTGGCCCGGCTGCAGAAGGCCCGCTCACGACTCGAACTCAAGTACGGGCGCCCCGCCACCCTGGCCGAACTGGCCAAGGAGGTCGAGATGCCCGAGGACAAGGTGACCGAGGCGCTGCGCTTCGCCGCCGAGCCGTTGTCGCTCTCCGAGCCGCTGCGCGAGGACGGCGATGCCGAGCTGGGAGATGTCGTCGAGGACCGGTCGGCGGCCAGTCCCTTCGAAGAGGCTGCAACGGCACTGCTTCCCGAGGAGATCTCCCGACTGCTGGCCCCACTCGACGAGCGTGAGCGCGAAATCCTCAAGTTGCGCTTCGGCCTCGACCGTGGTGAGCCTCGCACGCTGGAAGAGGTGGGAGAACACTTCAACCTCACCCGGGAACGCATCCGTCAGATCGAAGCCCGCGCCATGAGCAAACTGCGTCACCCCTCCAGCGATACGGGTGCACGCGATCTGCTCGCCGTCTGAGCACCTGCCACCAGCGCTACGGCACCAGCACCCAGCGAGGCGACCACTGCCAAGCGCCACGGCCACGGCGTGGACAAGCCGGGCACGATGGCGGCGGTGACGCCGCCTCGGCCCAGCCACGCCACCATCAGCAACGCCATACCGGCACCTGCGAGCGAGGGTCCAGCGACCACGGTGCGGGACCGCCAAGCAGCCATGGCCGCCAGAGCGACACCCAGTAGGGCCAGCACCTCGAAGGCGGGGACCGATCGAGCAGGTGACGGAAGTCCCGCTCGGGCCAAGAACCCCACTGCCGCAGTGAACATGCCAAGCCCCGCAGCGACCGTGCCCGCCACCGCATTCCATCGTCGGCGCGCCAACAACATCGCGCCAGCCACGACACCGGCAAGAGCCCACCACAGGGCCGACGCACCATCGATGCGACGGAGCGACCCCGCCACGGTCACGTCCACGCCGTCGACCACGATGGGCACCTCCCAGCGCTGCACCAGACCCTCGGCGTCGATGGTGGGAGGTTCACTGGTACCCATCCAGTGCACTCGATGGTCGTGCCACAGGACCTCGCCACTGCCGCCGTAGGCCTCCCACAACGGTTCGGGGAGTGGCGTTCCAGGCCGAGTGGTCACCTCGGGTGCCGACGCGGTGATGTAGCGGTTCTCGTTCAGTTCCGACGCCGGCGAGGAAGCGTTGCGCCACACCGACCCGTCGGCACGCACCCACAGGTACGGTTCGCCCTGGTATCCGGGGACCTGCACTTCCACTCCCGGCGTCGCCCGAAGCCGAAGAAACGCGTCACCACCCACGATGTCGACCATCACACCGGTCACCGTCGGCGTCACCGACTCGACCACCGACACGGTGTTGCCGGGACGAGCGGGATCCGCGAGCGCAGGCGTAGCCGGCCATGCGCAGCCCAGGACCACGACGGCCACGAGTACTCGGAAGACAGCAGACACAGACACGTTGGGAACCAGGCGAACGGTAGCGGGCGTCCAACGCCACGGACCCACAAATCATGGGGTCACGTATGATGTCCACACTCGTGACCTGAAGGACGACTATGCCCCTGTCCCGCACCGTTGCTGCGATCACCCTGGTATCGCTCGCCACGACGGCCGCCTTGTCGGCCTGCAGTGAAAACGATCGCCAGTCGGTGACCTCCAAGTCTTCCACGTCAGTGGAACGAGAGGCCGCCGGTGCCGACACGTCCCGTACCTACACCGCAGGCGATCCAGCAGCACTGCCGGCCCTTCCACCCGGCAACGGAACAGGCGATACCACGCCCATCTACCCCGGTGCCGTGGTCACTCCCCAAGCCTGGGTGTCGACCTCTCTCACCCCCACGCTCGACGTCCCCAACGCCACCGGCGGGTGGACCTTCACGGTGAAGGACTTCTCCGATGGCACCGGCAGTTTCAGCCCCTACGTCGAGCAGTCGTCCAACAACTCCATCCGCATGCCGCTGTCAGCGGGTCTCACCCAGGGTCGGGCCTACCAGTGGACGGCCGAGTCACCTGGCCAGAACCCCGTGGGCGGCTCGTTCGTGGTCGACACGCAACTCCTCGGGGTGCAGGAGACCGACACCGTCGGCGACGTGACCGTGCAGTTGTCCTCTGGTGAGGCGTCGTTCAGTTGGTCGTCGCACGGCTTGAGCAGCATCGCCGGCCAGGTCGGGTTCGGTCTGCGCTTCCAGGGCTCCAACCCACCCGAGATCGGGGTCCCTGCCGGCTGGGTCCTGGACACCGCCACCTCGAGTCCCTATCGACGGATCGAGGAGCGCGACGACGGCACGGTCGGCGTGGTGTCCACCAACGGCCTGGTGGCGAACTACCGCCTGATCGGCGGCTCGTACGTCCCGTTGCGCCTCTCCGACGGCAGCGTGGTGGCCGAGGGCCTGTCGCCGGTGCTGAACCGGAACGACGACGGCACCTGGGCCGTGACCACCAAGCACACCACCACCCTGTTCCGCGACGACAACGGCAACGGCATCGCCCACCCCGTCGACGTGGTGGCCGGCGACAAGCCGGTCCTCACCGAGTCCTGGCAGGGGGGTTTGGTGCGCTCGGTCGGCGACCCGGTATCGGGTCGCCAGATCGACTTCGTCTACGGCGGCGGGGCATGTCCGGCACCGCCCGCCGGCTTCGTCACCGCACCGGCCAACATGCTCTGCGAGGTCCGCTTCTGGGACGGCTCCCTCTCGCGGGTGTTCTACGTGGCCACTCCAGCAGGCAATGTCTCCATCGGTCGCATCGTCGATCTTGCCGGTGCTGGCCCATCCGCCCAAGTGGTCGACCTGGCCTACGACGCCGCCGGCCGTATCGCTCGCACTCGCCAACCGCTGGTCGCCGCAGCCGCTGCCGCAGGGGTCATCGATTCGGCCGACCCCCAGTTCTGGGCCGAGTTCGCCTACGACACCGAGGGCCGCGTCATCAGCGCCACCGAAGCTGCCCCCGCACCCGGAGCCACGCGCTGTACCCGCACCTACGACTACCGCCAGCTCGTCTCCACCGAGGTGACCGACTCGTGTGTGGGGCGCAGCGTCATGACCGTCGACTTCGAGCCGAGCAACTTCTTCCCTCTGCGCATCACCAATGCACACGGCCAGACCGCGTCGTTCCAATGGGACTACCAGACCGGCCAGATGCTCGAGGTGAAGTCCTACGAGGGCCTCGTGACCAGGAACACCTACGAAGGTGGTCTGCTGGTGGAGAGTCAGGGCCCCACGCGAGGGCCGTTGTCGCAGGCGCAGATCACCCGCCGCGAGTATGACCAAGAGTTCACTCAGCGCGAAGAGGGTCTGCCCATGACCGGGCTGGACGTGGCCTACTGGCCCTCGGCAACCAGCGTCACCTCCGGTGGCGTGCAGGAGTTGGGGCCTCAGATCGACGGATTCCTGGCACCGTCACTGCTCATGAACTGGTGGGAGTCGCCAGCCGGCAATGGTGGTGAGTGGTCGGCACTCATGACCGGTGCCGTCGACATTCGTACCGAGGGCTCGTACACCTTCGGGGTGTCAGGTCCCGGCGTCCGACTGCGCGTGACCCAGGTGCCGTGCAACGATGGCGGCTGCGCCGGTCTGTCGCTGCCCTCCGGCCTCGTGCCCATCCAGATCGAGATCTCCAGTGAGACTCCTGAAGCGTCCATGGACGTCACGTACCAGGGTCCCGATACGCGCGAGGAACCGATCTCCATTCCCACCGACGTCCTGCGCCCGCAGTACGGCTACGCCACCACCAGCGAGGTGTTCGACCCCCGCGTGGTCAACGCTCCGCTGACCACGTTCTCGCGCACCATCTACGACAATCCGGCCGATGGCCGCATGTCGCGCCGCTTCAACCAGAGCGGCACCGCCACGCAGTTGCGCTACGAGCAGGCCACCGGTGGCCGTGGTGGTTGGGGCCGCCAGAGCGAAGCCGTGCAACCCAACGGTGCCAGTTACCGCATCGCTTACTGGGGCGATCGGGAGATGGCCACCGCTCCGTGTCCCGGGGCTCGGCCGGCCAATCAGGCCGGTGCGATCAAGACCGTCACAGCGCCCGCACCCGCCAGTGGACCCGCTCCCAGCAGCACTCAGTGGTATGACGATGCCGGACGAGCCATCGCCATGCAGGAGAACGGCGGCGCCATCACCTGCATCACGCTGGATGCGGTGGGTCGAGTGGCCACCCTCGAGGTGTTGAACATGGGCAGCACCCAACGTGTCACCTACGACTACCGGGTGGGCAACAACCCTCTGATCAGCGAGGCCACCAGCGTTCGTGGCAACACGACCACGCGGGAGCGCACCGAGGTGGACCTGGCAGGTCGCGTGGTGCGTACGGTCGACCGGTTCGGCATCGTGGTGGAGACCGCCTACGACGTTCGAACCGACCAACCGGCCACCGAGATCGTCACTGCGCCTGGTGCAGCACCGTCCACCACCACCTACACCTTCAACGATCAGGGATGGGTGTCCAGCGTCAGCACCGACGGACGAGTCATCGAGCAGAGCACGTACACCGCCGACGGCAAGGTGGCCTCGGTCACCTACGGCAACGGAGTGATCGGCCGTCACGAGTACGACGACCAGCTTCGTCTGGTCGCCATCACGTACACCACACCGAATGGACAGACCTACCGCAACAGTCGCGCCATCTCGGCCAGTGGCCACATCTCGAGCGAGATCTACCAGGCCGGCACCCAGACGTCGCGATTCGACTATGTGCACGACCTCGACGGTCGCTTGGTGCAAGCCTCGGTCACCGCCGGCATCGTGCCCACGGCGCGGACCTGGGCCTACACCTACGACGGCAACTCGAACCGACTCAGCCAGCGCATCACCGAAGGCGGCTCTACGGTCGGCGACTACACCTACTCCTACGACAGTGCCGACCGCCTGATCGCCAGCACCGACCCAGCCGCCAGTGGAGGTGTCGAGTACGACGTTCGTGGCAACGCCACGCGCGTGGGCACCAACCGCTTCACGTACAACGCGGTCGACCGACTCATGGTGGCCACCGACGGAACCACCACCGTCACCTATGACCGCGAGGTCGATGGCAGCATCATCGGTCGGACCATTGCTACGTCTGGCGGTGCGGAGACCCTGCAGTTCGGCGAGGCAGGTGTGATGCTCGACCAAGCGGGCACAGCGTTGAACCAGCGCCACCAATTGGCCGCCGATGTGGTGTGGATCAGGCCGCTCGGTCAGGGTTCCGTGGGGCGTTGGGAGTTCGTCGGGATCGACGGCAACCTGTTCTTCACCACCGACGAAGCCGGTGGCCTGGTGGGATCACCACAGTTGTACGAGCCCTTCGGCCGCGCCATCACCACGCCTGACCCCCGCGATGCGGCCAGCCCCAATCTCACCTGGCAAGGCGCTACCGGCAACGAGACGTTCACGTTGGCCACCGAAGTGGTGATGATGGGCGCTCGCGTGTATCTGCCTGCGCTCGGCCGCTTCATCCAGTTGGACCCACAGGTGGGCGGTTCCACCAACGGCTACGACTACGCCGGACAGAACCCGGTGAATCTCGCCGACCCGTCGGGCGAGAGCTTCCTGAAGACCTGGATGCCGATCATCGTTGCAACGGTGGCGACGATCGTGCTCTCCGCTGTGCTCCCGCCAGCTGGCGGCTTCATGATGGGCGCTGTCATGGGGGCCGTGATGGGTGCCGTCAGTTACACCATCATGTTCGCCCTGCAGTACACGCAGGACTCGAGAACGCGCTGGTCGTGGTCGCAGTTCGGACAGCAGGTAGCGGCCGCTGCAGTGCTGGGTGGCATCAGCAGCAAGCTGGCGGCAGTCAAGAAGGCCAAAGCGCTCAAGAAGGCTGCCGAGCAGGCGGCCACCGCCGCCGACGTGGCCGAGGACGGCGTGCGGGCGTCGCTCCGGAACGCCTTTGTGTCCGACGCAGGGAGCGAGGCCGGGTCGTTCGTACGAAGCCGCAGCAGTTCGCTCATCAGTGACCGGGCCAACCCCTTCGCTTCATCGGCGGGGAGTGCTCAGGGCTCGGTGGGCGGCTCGGTGCGACTGTCACAGGTGGTCGAGGCCAACTTCGACAACGTACCCATGCTGCGCCAGTCCTTCCAGATGTCACCGCTGCGGGAGTCGGTGTATTGGCACGCTCGCAGCAGCTTCAGCATCCTCGGGTGACGAACTCGCACATGTTGGCGGAGGTGGACGGGAATCGAACCCGCCGGACAGGGATCACCTGTCCCAACCGCTTTGAAGGCGGCGGCACCCACCAGGCGTGCGGACACCTCCATGGCGCACCGTAGCGGACCCATTCCTAGACTGACGGCATGAAGAAACTCCTCCTGCTGATCGTCGTGGCCGGTCTGGTGGCCTTCGGGGTCAAGTCCTGGTCATCGTCGAAGTCCTGACGCCAGCACATCGTCCGATCGGACCATTGCACCCCAAGAGGGTGTGCCCCTCGGAACGCCGCCCCTAACGTCGCTACTGCGGCCTCCCACCGTGATCTGGCCATGGTGGCCAGGAGGGAGACGCGTGTGTTGATGACCTGCTGGTCGGTCAAGGGGGGAAGCGGCACCACGGTGGTGGCGGCAGGGCTGAGCCTGGTGCTGTCACATCGTGTGCACCAGGAACCACCCGTGTTGTTGGTGGACCTCGGCGGTGATGCACCCGCAGCGCTGGGCCTTGCCGAGCCGTCCACACCGGGACTGTGCGACTGGCTGGGCTCGCAGGCACCGGCAACAGCACTCGAGGATCTCGCCCAACCGGTGCATGAACACTTGGCGGTCGTACCCCGGGGCTACGGCACGCTGCTTCCGCTCGAGCATCCCCGGTGGGGCGTCCTGGCGCAGTACCTGCAACAGCGTTCACCCGACGTCGTGCTGGACTGCGGTCCCCTGCGACCCGCGCCGCCGGTGTTGGTCGAAGGGGCACTGTCGGTTCTGGTCCTCCGTCCCTGCTACATGGCACTGCGTCGGGTGGCCAGCCAATCGTTGTCGGCCGATCGGGTGGTGTTGATCGACGAACCCGGACGTGCGTTGCGACGCCCCGATGTCGAAAGCGTCGTGGGGCAGCGCGTCGACGTTCACCTCGAACTCGACCCTGCCATCGCCCGAGCCGTCGATGCCGGGCTCCTGGCGGGGCGTCTGCCGTCACAGTTGTCCCATGGACTTCGGCGGGTTGCGTGATGAGCGTCGGTGATCCCGTCGTCGACGAGTTGTGCCGCCGTCTGCTGGAGGATCCGGCCGATCCCGAACTCGTCGCCCACCACCATGTCCGGGCGTTGGCGCCGCTTCTCCCTGCCGGACGACAGCATCAACTGGTCACGCAAGCACTGCGCGAGGTGCGAGGTCTCGGCGTCATCGATGATCTGCTCGACGACCCCGAGGTGGACGAGGTCATGGTGAACGGCGCACGAGACGTCTGGGTGGACCGTGGTGGCGGGCTGCAACGGGTTGCCACGCTCACCCCGGCTCGTGTGGACGCTGTCGTGGAACGCATCCTGGCACCGTTGGGACGGCGACTGGACCGGGCATCACCCGTGGTCGACGCCAGACTTCCCGACGGCTCGCGGGTCAGCGCCGTGGCACCGCCGGTCGCCGTCGACGGAACCTGCCTGTGCATTCGCCGCTTTCGCGTCCGGCCGGTGGGTCTCGACGACTTCGCGTCACCATCAGTGGTGAGCCTGTTGCGTTCGTTGGTGGACAAGCGCGCCAACGTCGTAGTGGCGGGTGCCACCTCGTCGGGGAAGACCACCCTGCTGAACGCGCTCACCGCCCACGTTCCCCTGCACGAGCGCATCGTGACCCTCGAGGACATTGCGGAGTTGCGAGTGGCCACGCAGCATGTGGTGCGCCTCGAAGCGCGCCCACCACGCGATGATGGTCCGGCACCAGTGCCCTTGAGCGATCTCCTGCGCGCCGCGCTGCGACTCCGTCCCGATCGACTCGTGGTGGGTGAGGTACGCGGTCCCGAGGCCTTCGATCTACTCCAGGCGTTGAACACCGGCCACGACGGCTCACTGGCGACGGTGCACGCCAACAGTCCGCACGACACCCTCCGCAGATTGGCAGCCATGAGCGCCCAGGCGGGGTTGTTGTCGTGGGACATCGGCCTGGAACTCGCTCACGCCGCCATCGATGTCGTGGTCCAGGTGGGTCGGGGAGCCGATGGACGACGACGTGTGCTCGAGGTCGCCGAGGTGTCCCCACCCGGCCAGGCCTTCGGTCTCCACACGATCGCCGCCGGGGACGAGGTGGTGGGTGAGGTGACACGGCGATGACCTGGGCTGTGCTGTTGGGCGGGTTGAGCGGCGTGGCGACGCTCCTGGCGCTAGGGCCGCTGACGGCGCGCCTCGAGCCGGCGCGCCTCGACCTGTCGGGGCCGTCACGACCTGTGTCGCAGTCCGGTGGTCGACTGCGGCCTCGATTGCGTCGCTCACCACGCCGCCAGCCCGACCGCCTGGCCGAGGACCTCGCGACACAGCGCATGCTGGAAACGCTGGCGCGGTCGTTGCGCGCAGGCCGCACGCTCACCGAGGCACTGGTCATGCTGGCACCCGGCGACCGACCGACGTCGCAGCGTCATCTCCTGCACGACACGTTGATGGTGGCCGCCACGGCTGGGACCGGCCCTGCGACGGTGCTGGAGCACGCCGCCACCGTCGCAGCCGATCGTGTGGCCGCCCGACAGGAACGACGCTCCCAGGCTGCCCAGGCACGGCTGTCGGCCACCGTGCTCACGTGGGTTCCCGTGGGGGTGGCGGTCCTCGCGGTGGCAGGCGACGGCGATGTTCGTGACGTCATGCTCACGACCCCACTGGGCTGGGTCTGCCTGGGTGGCGGTTTGGCGCTCAGCGCACTGGGTCGGCGTTGGATCACCCGTCTCACGGAAGGTCGCTCACCATGACACGACGCACCATGCAGGGGTCGGTTCCCGAACTCATCGAACACCTGGCACTGGCGGTGGCGGCGGGGGATTCGGTGGGGTTGGCGGTACGACGGGTGGCTGCATCACCTCCCGTGGGCTGGGAGTCCTTGGCCCGCCACACCCGTGAGCACTTGGAACGCGGACAGCGCCTCGCCGAGGTACTGATGGCATGGCGCGATGCCGGTGGCCTCGACCTCGCCGATGTCGTGGACGTGCTGCTGGCGGCCGACCGTGACGGAGGTCCATTGGCACCCGTGCTCGACCAGTTGGCGGCCGAGGCTCGGGCTCAACGCCGACGTCACGCCATGGCCGAGGCCCGACAACTTCCCGTGCGCTTGGCCGCACCCCTCGTGCTGTGCACCTTGCCGTCGTTCGTGCTGCTGGGCATCGTGCCTCTGGTGGCCGGAGCGGTGGCCTCGCTGAACCTGAACCTGTCGGAAGGAACACCATGAACGAACTCGAGGAATCAGACACCGGGCAGGCCACCACGGAATACGCCCTCGTGTTGTTGGGCGCCGGGTTGGTGGCACTGGCGCTCGTGGCGTGGGCCACCGCTGGGGGAGGTGCCGGACGCATCGGCGAACTGCTCGATCGGGTCATCGAGACGGTGCTGGGACGCGTCGTGTGATCCGATCCGTGACACGGCGACCACCTGAGCGCGGGCAGGCGGTGCTGGAGATGGCCATCACCATGCCCATCGTGGTCGTCATGGCGTTGGCGGTGCTGCAGGTGGCGGTCATCGGTCGGGACCAACTGGCGCTGTGGCACGCCGTGCGGGTGGCAGCGCGAGCAGCAGCAGTGTCGACCGATCCCGCCACCGATGCCCGAACAGCAGCCGAAGCCGCCACCCACCTCACACCGCTCACGGTGATCGCCGACGCCGACGACGAGTGGGTGCGGGTATCGGTCGGCCACACCACGCGTACGGCCATCGCCATCATCGGGACGTTCCTGCCCGATGTCACCCTCCACGCGTCGGCCACCATGCGACGCGAACCGCCATGATGGTCCTATGGACACGGTGTGGGTGCTGGGCGATCAACTGAACCGGCACAGCGGAGCGCTTGCTGCGGCACTGCCCCAGACGCACCGAGTGCTACTCGTGGAGAGCCTCGCCAAACTGCGCAGTCGTCGCTGGCACGTGCAGCGAGCGCATCTGGTGGTGACCGGGCTTCGCCGCCTAGCGGCCGAGTTACGGGCAGAGGGTTTCGAGGTGGATCACCGGGTGGCGACATCGCTGGCCCAAGGGGTCGTCGATCACCGCGAGGCGTTCCAACCCGAGCGCGTCATCGCCATGGAACCGGCGTCATGGGACGGTCGAGAACTCATGGCCAGCCTGGGTGTGCACACCCTGCCCAATGATCAGTTCCTCACCTCCACCACTGACCTCGGCGAGTGGGCGACCGGTCGCCGTCAGGTGAAGCTGGAGGACTTCTATCGCTGGCAACGTCGCCGCCTCGGCTACTTGATGGACGGCGACGAACCGGTGACGGGACGCTGGAACTACGACGCAGACAACCGGGAGAAGCCACCCAAGGACGGTCGCAACCGGTGGCCCGAACCGGTGCGCGACGATCTCGACGACCTGGACCGCCAGGTGCTCGCCGACTTCGAGCACTGGGGGGTGACCACATGGGGTGACCTCCCGCAAGGTTGGTGGCCCACCAGTCGGTCTCGAGCCCTCGCCCGCCTGGATCACTTCATCGATCATGTGCTGGCGCAGTTCGGTCCCCACGAAGACGCCATGCTCACGGCCAGTTGGCATCTGGCGCATTCGATGTTGTCGCCGGCGCTGAACCTGGGCATGGTGCACCCCCGTGAGGTGTGCGACCGGGTGGAGGAGGCCTACCGGGCGGGGCGGGTGCCTATCGCCTCCGCCGAAGGGTTCCTGCGCCAGGTCATCGGTTGGCGCGAGTACGTATGGGGTCTGTACTGGTGGTGGGGACCCGCCTACCGACAAGAAAACGCACTGGGTGCCACCGAGCCGGTGCCGCCCGCCTTCACGGGTGCCGCACCCACCCGCATGCGCTGTGTGGCCACCACGCTGGGCGACCTCGAACAACGGGGTTGGGCGCACCACATCCAGCGGCTCATGGTGCTGGGAAACCTGTCGCTTCTCGCTGGCGTGGATCCGCAGGCGCTCACACGGTGGATGTGGGAGAACTTCGTGGATGGTGCGGAGTGGGTCATGGTCCCCAACGTGATCGGCATGTCCCAGCACGCCGACGGAGGCCGCATGGCCACCAAGCCCTACATCTCGGGCGGTGCCTACATCGACAAGATGAGCGACTACTGCAAAGGTTGCCACTACGACCGCACCGCCCGTACTGGCGAGCGGGCCTGCCCGTTCACCACTCTGTACTGGGATTTCCTCGACCGCCACCGGGCTCGGTTCGAACGTAATCCGCGCATCGTGACCCAGGTGCGGGCCGCTCAGAAGTTGGCCGACCTGGCCGAGGTGCGAGTGCGTGCCATAGAGGTTCGCGCCGCACTGCAGGCGGGCACCCTGTGACGGACACCTGGTCGCTGGGGGCAATCAGTTGGCATGGATGCGCCGTCATGGGCATCGTGAACGTGACTCCCGATTCCTTCAGCGACGGCGGCCGGTACTGCTCAGGCGATCACGCCTACCGCCATGCCCGAGCACTGGTGGCCGACGGTGCCCATGTGGTCGACATCGGTGGTGAGTCGACTCGTCCGGGTGCGGCCCCTGTGTCGGCCGATGATGAGTGGCGTCGCATCAGCCCCGTGGTGGAACGGCTGGCAGCCGACGGCGACGTGCACATCAGCGTCGACACCCGGCGAGCCGAGGTGGCCCGGCGCGCCCTTGCTGCTGGCGTCCACCTCATCAACGATGTGTCGGGCCTGCGCGATCCGGCCATGGTCGAGGTGTGCGCCACAGCCGGCGTACCAGTGGTGATCATGCACATGCAGGGCGAACCCGCCACCATGCAGCACGATCCCCGCTACGACGACGTGGTCGCCGAAGTGTCGCAGTGGCTACACCAACAGGCCGAGAGAGCACTCCAGGCAGGAGTCCCCTCGGTGATGGTGGACCCCGGCATCGGGTTCGGCAAACGACTGGAGCACAACCTGGCCCTGCTGGACGCCATCGACGAACTGGGCGATCACGGCCGGTGGCCAGTCCTGATCGGTGCCAGTCGCAAGCGCATGCTGGGCGAGTTGTACGGCATCGAGCGGCCCGAGGACCGTGACGCCGCCAGTGTGGAGGTGCACCTTCGTGCCGCCGCCCGTGGCGCTGCCATGGTGCGGGTGCATGATGTGGCCGCCCATGTGGCGGCGTTCAGCAACGCCGACTGAGCGTCAGGCGCGACCGCCGCCGGGGGCGATGGCGTTCACACCATCGGTGCGGAACGCCGGGTCGTACTTGCGCAGTTCGGTGCGGGCGATGGTCATCTTGTGCACTTCGTCGGGACCGTCGGCCAGACGAAGCGTGCGGATGTGGGCGTACATGCGGGCCAGGGGGAAGTCCTGGCACACGCCGCCGCCACCGTGGGCCTGGATGGCGCGGTCGATGATCTCGAGCGCCATGTTGGGGGCGGCCACCTTGATGGCGGCAATCTCGGTACGAGCGCCCTTGTTGCCCACGGTGTCCATCAACCAGGCCGTCTTCAGCGTGAGCAGACGGATCATCTCCAGGTTGATGCGGGCCTCGGCGATCCAGTCCTGCACGTTGGACCGCTCGGCCACCCGCTTCCCGAAGGTGCTGCGGCTGAGAGTGCGCTGGCACATCAACTCCAGTGCCCGCTCGGCCGCGCCGATGGTGCGCATGCAGTGGTGGATACGCCCGGGACCGAGGCGAGCCTGCGAGATCATGAACCCGTCGCCCTCATTGGCGATGAGGTTGCTGACGGGCACTCGAACGTTGTCGAAGATGGTCTCGGCGTGGCCTTCGCCGTCCACGTAGCCGAACACCTTCAGGTTCCGCTTGAACGTCACACCGGGCGTGTCGGTGGGCACCAGGATCTGGGACTGCTGCGAGTGGGTGGGTGCCGACGGATCGGTCTTGCCCATCACGATGAGGATCTTGCAGTTCTTGTGGAAGGCGTTCGACGTCCACCACTTGCGACCGTTCAGCACGTAGTGGTCACCGTCGCGTTCGATGCGCAGGCCGATGTTGGTGGCGTCCGACGACGCGACGTCGGGTTCGGTCATGCAGAACGCCGACCGGATCTCGCCCTCCAGCAACGGACGAAGCCACAGGTCCTGCTGCTCAGGGGTGCCGAACATGGTCAACACTTCCATGTTGCCGGTGTCGGGAGCGTTGCAGTTGCACGCCTCACTGGCGATGGGGCTCCGGCCCATGATCTCGGCCAGGGGCGCGTAGTCGAGGTTGGAGAACCCGTCGCCCCACCAGCCGTCGTGTGGCTGGAACAGGTTCCACAGGCCGCGCTTGCGGGCCTCGGCCTTCAGGGTCTCCATGATGGGCGGATGGAAGTGGGGGTCACCCGACTCCTCCACCTGGCGGTCGTAGACCTCTTCGTTCGGATAGATCCATTCGTCCATGAACGCCAACAGGCGTTCCCGGTATTCGAGGCAGCGGTCCGAGAAGGCGAAATCCATACCTCCGACCGTAGCCGTTGCGACGGTGGATCAGCCGGGTCGTTGTCGGCGCACGCCCCGACGATCCTGGGCCCGTTCCACGGCCCGCTGCTCCTCCTCGAGCGCCGCCTCCTCGGCCACCAGGCGTTCCAGGCTGGCGAAACGTTCGGGTCGTAGACGACCGTCGTCGATGGCCGCACGAACGGCACAGCCTGGCTCGCGATCGTGCTTGCAGTCACGGAATCGGCAGTGGTCCATGAGTTGGAAGACGTCGGCGAAGGCCTGCTCGATACCCCGACCCGACAACCACAGGCTCACCGCCCGTACGCCAGGGGTGTCGAGCAGCCATCCACGTGGCTGGCCCTCGGGGCCGGGCACCGGCACCAGCGAGGCCGCCACCGTGGTGTGCCGACCGCGCTGATCACCCTCGCGCACCGCCGCGGTGGCCTGCACCTCACCCCCCACCAAGCCGTTCACCAGGGTCGACTTGCCCACACCGCTGGACCCCAGCAGGGCCACCGTGCGGTAGCCCTCGGCGTACCCGGCCAACACCTCGAGTCCCTCGCCGGTGGTGCCACTCACGGCAGCGATGGGCACCTCGGGCGCTACCGCCGCCACGGCATCGACGGCCGCGACCAACTCACCGGGGTCCGACAGGAGATCTCGCTTGTTGAGCACGATCACCGGTTGCGCCCCGCTGTCGAAGGCCAGCACGAGTTCCCGCTCCAACCGGCGCGGATTCGGCGGCGACGTGAGCGCGTGCACCAGAAACACGGTGTCGACGTTGGCGGCCAGCACATGAGCCTCGGCCCGCGCCCCCTCGAACGACGCACGACGCACGAACGCCGACCGGCGCTCCAGGACGACCTCGACCCGCTCGTCCAAGGGGTCACACACCACCCAGTCGCCCACTGCCACATCGACACCGATGTTGCGCACCCGCAGCGGTTCTGCCCTCAGGACACGCTGCACACTGGACCAGCCGCGGTCGAGGCGTACGACCCGACCCGGCGGTTCGTCACGACCCAGGGCGCGCCAGGCTTCGGCCTCGTGTGAGGTGAAACCCAACGGCACCAAGTGATCGTGCACACATGGATCGTACGGTGGGTTCTGAACCCACCGCACCGCGTCGCCTTGACAGCGGGCACAGCCATGCCGTAGCGATGGAAATGCATGTCCAAGCCGCTCGTCATCGTGGAATCGCCTGCCAAGGCCAAGACCATCTCCTCATTTCTGGGTTCGGCCTTCGACGTGCGTGCCTCGGTGGGGCATGTCGCCGACCTGCCGTCCAAGGGGTTGGCCGTCGATGTCGACAACGGCTTCAAACCCACCTATGAGCTCACCGAACGAGGCAAGCAGGTGGTGCGTGAACTCAAGGCACTGCTGAAGGACGCCAGCGAGTTGTATCTCGCCACCGACGAAGACCGTGAGGGCGAGGCCATCAGTTGGCACCTTCTGGAGCAACTCAAGCCCAAGGTGCCGGTGAAGCGCATGGTGTTCCACGAGATCACCAAGAGCGCCATCGAACACGCCGTGAACAACCCTCGCGGCATCGACTACGGCCTGGTGGACGCAGCAGAGACGCGACGTATTCTCGACCGCCTCTACGGCTACGAGGTTTCGCCGGTGCTGTGGCGACGGGTAAACCGGGGCCTGTCGGCGGGTCGAGTCCAGAGCCCCACGGTGCGACTCATCGTGCAGCGCGAACGGGAGCGCATGGCCTTTGTCGCTGCCGGCTACTGGGGCGTGGAGGCCGACACGGCGACCGATCCGTCCTTCACCGCCAACCTCACGTCGCTGGCCGGTGCCCGGGTTGCCACCGGCAAGGACTTCGGTCCCGACGGTCGCCTCACGGCCCGCAGTGGTGAGGTGGTGGTCGTCGACGAGGCCCGGGCCCATGCCGTGGCCGATGCCCTGCGAGTTGCCGAGGTCCAGGTTCGCTCGGTGGACGCCAAGCCCTACCGGTCGTCGCCCAAGGCCCCGTTCATGACCAGCACCCTGCAGCAGGAAGGCGGTCGCAAACTGCGACTGTCGGCCTCGCAGGTGATGCGGGTGGCCCAAGGCCTGTACGAGCGGGGCTTCATCACCTATATGCGAACCGACAACGTGGTGTTGTCGGATGACGCCCTGACGGCTGTACGTGCCGAGGTCGGCCGGGCCTACGGGGATCAGTTCCTGTCGCCCACGCCGCGCCGCTTCGCCACCAAGATCAAGAACGCACAGGAGGCGCATGAGGCCATCCGGCCCACCACGCCGCTGCGCTCGCCCGACCAGGTGGCCAACGAACTCAACGGGCAGGAATTGTCGCTGTACCGCCTCATCTGGCAGCGCACGCTGGCCAGCCAGATGGCCGACGCCACCGGCACCACCGTCACGGTGAAGTTGGGTGCGGCGTTGGCCGAGGGTGGCAGCACCACCGATGCCGAACTCTCCGCCAGCGGCACCACGATCACCTTCCCCGGCTACCGCCGCGTGTACGTGGAATCGCGTGACGAGACCGAAGCCGACAGCGACGAGCGCGAGGCCCTGCTGCCGCAGCTGGAGGTGGGCCAGGTGGTGCCCTTGGCCACCGTCACACCCGAGGGCCACACCACCACCCCACCCGCTCGCTTCACCGAGGCTTCCATCGTGAAGCGTCTGGAGGAACTGGGGATCGGACGGCCCAGCACCTGGGCCTCGATCATCCAGACCGTCCAGGACCGCGGCTACGTGTGGAAGAAGGGGCAGGCCTTGGTCCCCACCTGGACCGCCTTCGCCGTGGTGGGCCTGCTGGAGCAGCATTTCGACGACCTGGTCGACTACGACTTCACCGCCCGGGTGGAGGCCGACCTCGACTCGATCGCCGTGGGCGACACGCAGAAGGAACAGTGGCTGGCGCAGTTCTACTTCGGCAGTGGTCAGTTCGCCGAGAGCGTCGACATGCCCGGACTGCACCGACTCGTCACCGAACACGCCGAGGGCATCGACGCCGCTGCCGTGAACACTTTTCCTCTGGGTGCGGACCCTGCCACCGGAGAGTTGATCGTGGTGAAGCCCGGCAAGTACGGGCCCTACGTGAAGCGTGGCGACGACACCGCCAGCGTGCCCGACGACCTCGCACCCGACGAATTGACCATCGACATGGCCTGCCGGTTGCTAGCGGCACCCAAGTCCGACGAGCCCATCGGCCAGCACGAAGGTCTCCCGGTGTTCGTGAAGAGCGGTCGCTACGGCCCCTACGTGCAGTGGGGCACCCCCGAGCAGTTGCCGCCGGGTGCCGACAAGCCCAAGATGGCCAGCCTGTTCTCCACCATGACTCCCGAGGCGGTCACTCTCGACGATGCGGTGCGTCTGCTCTCGCTGCCACGACTGGTGGGCAACGACCCCGCCGACGGTGAGCCGATCACGGCACAGAACGGCCGCTACGGCCCCTACGTGTCGAAGGGCGCCGAGAGCCGTTCACTTGCAAGTGAGAGCCAATTGTTCACTGTGAGCCTCGACGAGGCCCTGGCGTTGCTGGCGCAACCCCGCCAGTTCCGTGGCAAGAAGGGGTCTGCACCCAAGCCCCCGCTACGCGACTTCGGGGTGGACCCCATCAGCCAACGCCCAGTGGTGGCCAAGGAAGGGCGCTTCGGGGTGTACGTGACCGACGGGCAGACGAACGCCTCGTTGACCAAGGGTGATCGCCTCGAGGCGATGCCGGCGGAACGGGCTTTCGAGTTGTTGGCCATTCGCCGCGAATCAGCCCCCGCACCGGCCAAGAAGGCAGCACCCCGCAAGGCAGCGGCCAAGCGGGCACCGGCGAAGAAAGCCGCACGCAAGAGAGCCCCCCGCACGGGATGACCACCCCGCTCTACATCGCCTTCGAAGGGGTCGAAGGGTGCGGTAAATCCACCCAGGCAACCCGGGTGGCCGATCGGCTCGGGGCGGTCCTCACCCGCGAAACCGGGGGCACCGACATCGGTCAGCAACTGCGCCAGGTGCTGCACGATCCAGCCAACACCCACCTCGACCCGGTGGCCGAGGCACTCATGATCGCTGCCGACCGCGCCCAGCACCGCTCCGAGGTGGTGCAACCGGCACTGGCTGACGGGCGCGTGGTCGTCAGCGATCGCAGTGTGTGGTCCAGCCTGGCCTATCAGGGGTTCGGCCGGGGGTTGCCGTTGGACACGGTGCGCGCCGTCAACGACTGGGCACTGCAGGGTTGCTGGCCACACCTGGTCGTGTTGCTCGACATCGATGCCGACGTGGCGACCGAACGACTGCGGGAGCGTCAACTCGACCGGTTCGAGCAGGAGGACTCGGCGTTCTTCGAGCGGGTCACCCACGGCTTCCGGTCGCTGGCGGCCGACCACACCGACTCATGGATCGTGATCGACGGCACCATGAGTGCCGACGAGGTCGAAGCCGCCATCTGGCAGGCGTTGAGTCAGCGAGGCGTGGCGCCATGACCACGGACCTGTGGGCCGGTGTCGTGGCGCAACAGGCCGCTGTCGAGCAACTGCAGCGCTCGGCTGGGGACCCTCGGCACGCCTATCTGCTCGTGGGGCCAACAGGGTGCACCAAGGAAGCGGCTGCCAGGGCCTTCGCCGCCTTGCTCATCGACCCGACCGGCGGCAGCGATGATCGTCACGCTCGGCTCGCGTTGGCCGGCGAGCACCCCGATGTGGTCGAGTTCCGCCGCACCGGTGCCTCCATCGACATCGAGACGGCCCGCTCCATCGTGGTGCGAGCGTCGCGCTCCCCCAGCGAAGGGGCACGACAGGTCCTCATCCTGCACGAGTTCCATCTGCTCGCCCCCGCCGCTGCCGCCACCCTGCTCAAGGTGGTGGAGGAACCTCCGGCATCCACGGTGTTCGTGATCCTGGCCGATCAGACCCCTCCCGAGTTGACCACCATCGCCTCACGATGTGTGAAGGTGCCGTTCCGCACCCTCACCGACGACGACGTGGCCCAGGCACTCGTGGAGCGAGGCGTACCCGCCGATCGGGCCGCGCAAGCAGCCCAAGGGGCCGGTGGCGACATGGACAGAGCGGTGGTGTTGGCAGATGATCCGGCGTTGGCACAACGCCGTCGCCAGTTCGCCGACGTACCGCGCCAACTCGACGGCACCGGTGCTGTGGTCATGCGGTTGGTCGACGAGTTGATGACGGCGGTCGAGGGATCGGCTGCGCCGCTGATGGCCCGTCATGAGGTGGAGATCACCGATCTCGAAGCCCGGGTGAAGGCCATGGGGGAACGCGGCAGTGGGCGCAAGGCAGTGGAGGAACGGCACAAACGCGAGATCCGCCGCCATCGCACCGACGAACTGCGCTCCGGTCTGGCGGCCATGGCCCGCACCTACCGCGACGTTCTGGTGGAACACCACGAACATCGCCGACCCGATGCGCTCATCCATGCGGTCGAACGCATCCATGAAACCATGCGGCATCTCGACCGCAACGTCAATGAGACCTTGGCACTCCAGGCGTTGTTGTACGACCTGCCCGGGCTGTGAGTGGTGGCACATCGCTCGGGGTGGCTAGCCTGATCAGCCGTCGCCCGGGTAGCTCAGTCGGTAGAGCAACGCACTCGTAATGCGTAGGTCAGGGGTTCGATTCCCCTCCCGGGCTCCAACACGTCGAGGGGGGCTTCAGTGGGCAAGGCGCGTGTGACGGTGTCGAGCGATCGACCCGGTGTGGACCTGCATCTGTACGACGAGCCAGGTCCCGTGGTGAGCGACCGGTGGACCATGGGCGGGTGGACGATGCGGTTCGTGCGCCTGGAGGCCGGTCAGCGCCACGACCTGCCAGCAGGCGAGGGTGTGGCCTACGTCAAGGTCATCACCGGACGACTGGTCGAACCAGCACGGGTGGCGTACGTGGCCCCCAAGACCGTTGCCGACACGCGGGTCGATGGTGATCACATCACCGCTGGACCCGAGGGCGCGCTGGTCATGCTCGTCGTGCGTACGCCGACTGCACCCGAGACGTTCACGTCGATGTCGCAACTCACGCTCGAGGGCCCTCTCGCAGAGCACCTGGCATGGAGTTCGTTCGAGCAACGCTTTGCCGGCATCCTCACGGCCTTCGACGGCCTCGACGCCCATCTCACATCTGGCTTCCATCTGCTGGATGCGGCGGGTGACGAGATCGCCTACGTGTACGTATGGACCGCAGGCAAGGGGGTCGACATGAGCACCCACAACCATGGCCACAAGCCTGGGCGGCGCAACCCGGCGTTTGCCGAGGTGCACTGGGTGTTGGCGAATGGCACCGGTACCGGAGGCATGTACGAGACACCCGAGCCGGGAGCCGCCGAACGCACCCGCTTGGCCGTGCCCGCCGGTTATGAACACGGGCCCTACTTCGAGTTCGACGACGACGGCCTTCCGGTGCTGCGTGAGAACGGCGCCGTGACCTACCCCTGGCATAGTTGGCAGGGCGGTGACGACGGCGAACCCGGTCAGGCCTACGACGTGGTGATCCCGTTCGAGATCACCGTGCCCTACGCCCGCATCGTCGGGAACTGAGCCGTGACCACCGCCAACCTCGCCAATGCCGTCAGGTTCTGGGCACGCTGGCAGCCCGAGAACGAAGCAATCGTGTTCGGCGATCGCACGGTCACCTGGGCCGAGCTCCACGACTCCACCAACCGGCTCGCCAACGGGCTCATCTCCCTGGGTGTACGGCACGGCGACCGCGTGGGCATCCTCTCGGGCAACTGCGTGGAGTACCTCGAGTTGGCGATCGCCGGCTACAAGGTCGGCTCCATCCTGGTACCGCTGAACGTGCGACTCACGCCCCCCGAGCTGCGCTACATCATCGAGCACAGCGGCTGTCGCGTCGTGGTAGCCGACGCGACCTTGGCCGACCTCGGAGCGGCAGCTCTCGACGAACTGGGGCACGACATCGCCCGCGTAGGGTTGGCTCCGGGGTTCGGTACGACATTCGACAGCCTGCGCAGCGCCGACGCCAGCGACCCTGACACTCCGGTGGCCTCCGACGACATCGCCTACCTCTGCTACACCAGCGGGACCACCGGCACCCCGAAGGGCGCCATGCTCAGCCACGGCAACGTGTCGGCCATGGCCTACAACCGCATCCTGGCCGACGACCTGGTGACCACCTCACGTGCGTATCTGCCGTTTCCGCTGAGCTTCACCGGCGGTCTGGTGTCCATGTGGGCGCCCACCTACCTGGGGGGCGCCACCCTGGTACTCGACCCGGCAGTCGACCCGGTGCGCACGCTGCAGGTGATCGAGGCCCAGCGCATCACCAACTTCAGTGCCGTTCCGGTGATCTGGGACATGCTCGTGCAGCATCCCGATTTCTCGCGCTACGACCTGTCCAGCCTGAAGATCATCGGATCAGGCGGAGCGGCCGTCCCGGGCGCACTGTTGGAACGTCTCCAGGCAGCCGGGCTGCCCATGAGCCAGGGCTACGGGCTCACCGAGGGCGCCGGCATGAACACCTGGCTGCGCGCCACCGATGCCCAACGGAAACTGGGCAGTTGCGGCCGGCCGCTCATGCATACCCAAGTGCGTACCGTCGACCCCGAGTCGCCGCAGTTGGTCGACGTGGCGCCCGGCGAGGTCGGCGAGTTGATCATCTCGGGGCCCGAGGTCATGGTCGGCTACTGGAACAACCCCGCGGCCACCGCCGAGACGTTGGTCGATGGTTGGCTGCGAACGGGTGATCTGGCCCGCATCGACGACGAGGGCTACGTGTTCATCGTCGACCGCTCCAAGGACATGCTGATCTCGGGCGGGCTGAACGTGTATCCGGCCGAGATCGAAGCGGTGATCTCAGCGGTGCCCGGCGTGGCCGAATGCGCCGTGATCGGCGTGCCCGACGAGCGATGGGGCGAGACCCCGTTGGCACTGGTGGGGCCATTGGCAGGCGCAACGTTGGACCCCGACGCCATCGCGGCGGCGTGCCGAGCGGTGCTGGCCGACTACAAGCGCCCCCGCCGCATCGTGATCCTCGACGAACCGTTGCCACGTGGCATGTCGGGCAAGGTGCTGAAGCGCGAGTTGCGCGACCGCTACGTGTGAGGCGACCGTCCGACTAAGGTCACGGGATGCGCCAGTTGGTCATGCGCGCCGTGATGGCCCTCGCTCTGATCCTCGGGGGCCTGGTGACCAGCGGCGCCACAGGTGCAGGGCGGGTACTGGCACTGTCGGCCGACCGACTCGCCGGCGCCGACCGCTACGCCACCGCCGTCGAGGTCGCGCGAGCTGTGGGCGGCGGGTCACTGACCGGCCTGCATCGCCTGATCGTGGTCACCGGATCACAGACACCCGATGCGGTGGTCGCCGGTGGTCTGGCCGGCTGGTTCGACACCTGTCCCCAACCCGACGGTGGAGTCTGCGGACGTACCGCCATTCTGTTGACACGACCCGACGTCCTGCCGGAGGTCACATCACGGGCTCTCACCGAGTCGGAACTTCCCGCCGAGCGAATCGTCGTCATCGGTGGTGTGCGGGCGGTGTCCGAGGACGTGCGGGATCAGATCGCCTCGGCCGTCGGGTGGGATGCGAAGGGCGGCAATCCGGTGGTGCGCCTGGCAGGCGAGGATCGTTCGGCCACCGCACGGGCCGTGGCCGACCACGCGCGTGGTCAGGGCCGGACCGGGGCTACTCCCCTGGTGGTGCCTGCCGACATGACGGGGGATGCCCTGATGGCCGGAGCGGTCGCCTACCGGGAGGGGCGCCTGATCGAGTTCTCCGACACGGTCACCTGGAGCCATGACGAGGAGCGACCTCAGCCCGGCGGTCGACTGGTGCTGGCCTCGGCGACGAACCCCATCGACGCCGCCGTCGCCGCCGTCCTGGCCCGTGACGCAACGATCATGCTGACCGATGCCGACGTGTTGAGCGCCGGCGTCCATGAGTGGCTGGCCCAGTATCGGAACGGCATGAGTGCGGTCACCGTGATCGGCGGTGTCGAGGCCGTGAGCGAACGCGCTGCGGTTCCGGCGGCGCTGATCGTCAACCCTCCAGTCGCTTCCCGACCAGCGCTGACCCTCGCCTACGGCGCCACCGTGTTCACCACCGGACTGGCGTCCCAGTCGGTCGAGCCCACCATCGGCGGCGGTGACGGTTCGCCGACGTTCAGCGTGACCGGCAACCTGCCTGCAGGAGTCACGTTCAGCACCACGACCGGCGCCTTCACCGGACCAGCGTCGTGGGGTGTCGAGGCCACCCAGATCGCAGCGGGGAACTCCCATAGTTGTGCCGCCACGCTCGACGGCCGCGCCCTGTGTTGGGGCAGCGGCGGCAATGGGCGCCTGGGCAACGGGAGTACCGCCAACAACGCCACGCCCAGCGCGGTCGTGCGACCGGGATCGGTCCCGCTCACGGACGTCTCCCAGGTGGTCACCGGCGAGCAGCACTCATGTGCCCTGCTGACCACGGGCACGGTGACGTGTTGGGGTTTGGGTACCAGCGGACAAATCGGCCGTGGCACCGCCTCCACCAGTTGGGTCGCCATCGACGTGGTGCTGTCGGTCAATGGACCGTCGTTGTCGGGCGTCACTCAGATCTCTACGGGTTCCATGCACACATGTGCCGTGCGCCTCGACACCACGGTGGCCTGCTGGGGTTCGAACGGTTCGGGTCGCCTGGGCGATGGCTCCACCACCCAGCGCAACGCCCCGGTCGATGTGCTGGTGTCGCCCGGAGGACCGTCGTTGTCGGGTGTCACAGCGGTGGCCGCAGGCGAGGACCACACGTGCGCGCTCATGGCCGACACCACGGTGCAGTGCTGGGGCCAGGGTACTTCTGGACAGCTGGGCAATGGACTGCTCGCCGCCAGCACCTCACCCGTAACCGTCAGCGGCCTGACCGGAGTGAGCCAGTTGGCCACCGGAAATGCGTTCACCTGCGCGTTGCGTCTCGACAGCACCGTGGCCTGCTGGGGTTCGAACGGTTCGGGGCGTCTGGGTGACGGCACCGCCACAAGCCGTGTGACTCCCGTGGACGTGTTGGTGACGCTCGGGGGACCGACACTGTCGGGGGTCACGCAGATCTCGACCGGAAGCGGTCATGCCTGCGCCCGCCTGGACACAGGTGCGGTGTACTGCTGGGGTACGGGTAGCTACGGCCGACTGGGTCAAGGCACTAACGCATCCCAGTCGAGCCCGATCGCCGCCACCGACACCACGACAGCCCCACTCGCCGGGATCGCCCAGGTGGCTGCAGGGGGGAGCCACTCGTGCGTGGTCACCAGGGACTACGTGCCGCTGTGCTGGGGACGCAACTCGGGCGGACAGTTGGGCGACGGCACCACCACCGATCGATGGCGTGCCGACGCGGCCACCATCTTCGCGGCGAACCCCGGGTGGCCGGCGACCGTCACCGTGACCGCGTCCGACGCCACCGGCTCCACCAGCGTCCCAGTGGTGCTCGCCAGACACTGATCGCCGGTGGCTCACTGCCGGCAAATCTTGATTTGATATTCGGCAAATATCGATCAGTGATCGCTACAGTTCGTGCGGTGACGATCGAACGCCGACTGACAGCGACCACCGAGGAGCTGCTCGGTGGCTTCCGCGCCGTGCTGGTCAACGGTCCCCGCCAGACAGGGAAGAGCACCCTCGTCACCCAGGTGCAGCGCGATCGAGGGCCGGTGGCGACCCTGGATGACCCCGCCCTGTTGACCGCTGCGCGCCACGACCCTGTGGGCTTTCTCGAGACGCTCGAGCATCCCGCGGCCATCGACGAGTTCCAGCGGGGAGGAGACGATCTCCTGCTGGCCCTGAAGGCAGCGATCGACCGCTCCGACGCAAGGGGACAGTACCTCCTCACCGGTTCCACCCGTTTTCTCACCACGCGCAGGCTCAGTGAGACCCTCACCGGGCGCATCGGGCTCGTCGAACTGCTGCCGCTTTCCGTCGGTGAACGGCAGGGTGTTCAGGAGAACTTTCTCGAGCGAGTCTTCGACGGAGATCCACTCGGGGCCACGGCACCATCGCTCCGCCGAGCGGACTATGCCGAACTGATCGCACAGGGCGGGTTTCCGGAGATGGTCCTGGGGCCGACCACGAGTCGCTTCCGTGGTGCGTGGTGCCAGTCGTACCTCGACACCGTCACAGCAGTCGCCAATGTGGAGCAGGCGGCTGACGTGAGGCGACCGGAGGTGATCGGCGCTCTTCTGGGGCAGGTAGCGGCGCGTTCGGCAGGCGAGTTGGTGGTCAGCGACCTGTGTCGTGAGGTGAGTGCGAGCGCCGGACTGGTCGAGTCGTATCTTGCAGTGCTCGAAACGCTGTACTTGGTCCGCCTGCTACCAGGGTGGACGACGGGACGCACTCAACGGGCCAAGCAACGCCGCGTGGGTCACCTTCTGGACACCGCCCTGGCCACTCACCTGCTCGGCCAGACTGGCGATGACCTCGCCCGCATCGACAATCCGTGGTTCGGACCACTGCTCGAGTCGTTCGTGGTGGGTGAGGTGGCCAAGCAGGCCACGTGGACCGAGCGACCCGTGCGACTGGCTCACTACCGCGATCGCGACCAGCGCGAGGTGGACCTCGTGATCGAGGCCGGTCAACGTGTGGTAGGGATCGAGGTAAAGGCGACGGCGACACCTCGCCCCAGCGATGCTCGGCATCTCGCCTATCTGCGCGACCGGGTGGGCGAGCGATTCGTCACGGGCGTGGTGCTGCACACCGGGCAGCACCGCCTGACGCTGGGGGATCGTCTCGTGGCCATGCCCGTCAGTGACGTCTGGGCCTGAACAACAGAGTGGTGCGCACCATGTCATGAGTGTCCCTGCGCCGTCGTTGAGGTGATCGACGACGACGTTCAGGAGGTACGGGGTGCAGGTACAGGCGGAACGATCGCGATGGTTCACCATCGCGACGGCGATGGCCATCATCGGGGCCAGTCTCATGGTGTCGGTGGTGAGCGGCCGATTGGCCAGCGGGAACGGTGGTCCACCGCCCCTCAGTGTCAGCACCGATGCTGCGCATGCCGGGATGATGTACGTGCAGTGGCATCAACCCGATGCCCAGGTGGTGCGCCTCCAGTGGTCGAGCGACGGTACCAATGTGTCCGAGGCGGTCCTGGTGCCGTCGCCGGGCACCTCACGTGACGGCATCATCGTGCCCAACCTCACCGCAGGCACCTACAGCGTCACCCTCTCGGCCATGTCGCAGCAGCAACCCGACTGGTACGCCACGGTCAGCGCCCAGGCCACCGTCGCCCAGTCGGCACCTGCGGCGAACTGCCCGGCCCACCCACTCCCTGGGGGTGGCACCACCACGGCGACGCTGTGCGGAACGCTCACCTCACGCACGGGCACGCAGGAGTCCATGCAGGTGTACTCCGATGGCTCCAGCAGTGGCATCGCCATCAGCGGGAACAACTTCACGTGGGCGCCCCCCAGCTCACAATGGCCTCACACGACGTACTGGGCGCAGGGCGCCTTCGGTGTGTCGCCCTACATGCGGGCGCGGCTCCAGTACCTCGACATGGCCGGTGAGATGGTGTCGCAATGGTGGTCGGCCTTCGGTGAGACCGGAGCCCGTTTCGACACCGCCACCGATGTGCTGGTCCCCATCGATCCGGCATCGGGTCCTGTTCGACTGGACTTCGATCTCGGCGCCATCACCGACTTCATCACACTGTCCGGCGAGTTCGCCAAGGAGTCCGGCAGCGGTTCTGCACCACTGGTGGCTGCCGACTTCGAACGGCTGTGCGTGCAGGTGTTCGACACCACCGTGGGCCAATCGACACCACAACTCGTGTACTCGCAGATCATGTGCGCCAACCGGGGCAGCACCAGCTTCTACGACAACGCCAACCCGGGACGGTGGCGTATCAAGTTGCCCGCCGCCGACTACCGCCTGCGGTTCCAGGACGAGGCCAACTACTTCGGCGACGCCGGAGTGCTGCTGGCCAACGTGAACTTCGCTCCGGAATGGTGCTGCAGCATCGGCACGCGGGTCGAGACCAGCGCCCAGGCCCAGGTCCTGGGCACCACCACCAGTGGGTTGAACGTGGTACTTCGCACCGCCAAGCAGTTGCAAGTGACGGTGTCGGGTGTTCCCGCCGAGTACGCCACCCTCGATACGGACGCTCGCATCGTGGTGGGAGACGACTTCGGCAACTGGACCGGCGGCGCCATGGTCACCACCTCGGCCACGACCTGGGGGGCCAACGTCACCGGCCTCGTGGAGGGCAGGCCGTACAAGATCTTCCTGGCATTCTCGGGCAGCAACGGCGCCCCCGATCGCTGGTGGCTGGTGGGCGGCGGCACGCTCGACGACGCCGAGGGCATCGTGCCTGGCGACACCCTGGACGAGCCGTGGCAGCCAGCGCCGTACGTGGTGACACTGCACCACACCGACGGCACCCCTACGGGCACCAACCAGGGTTGTGTGGCGGTGTTCCCCGTGGGCAGCACCACACAGGTGGCCAGCAACTGCAGTAACGCCTACGGCGAGGTGACCCTGCAACGCCTCGTTCCCGGGTCGTACCGGGTGATCGCCTGGACGGCCGACGGCGCATCGACCCTTGAGGTGGGCCAGTTCGAGGTGACGCCAACACAGTCGCAGTTCGCTTACGTGGAGGGCCAGACATATGCCATGGGGATCGCCAACACCACCAACCTCGTAGGGAGCTTGCCAGGCGGCTATGACCCTGTGGGCGCCGTGGTGATGCCGGACTCGCAGGCACCACCGCCGCCACCGTTCCTGGTCACCATCCATGCAGCGAACGGCTCACCCATCGTTGGTGGATCGGCGTGCATCGAGTTGGAGCCCACCGGTGGCGGGACTGTCACCGGCCCCTCGTGCACCGACGGCGCAGGCATCGCCACACTGGCCGGAGTTGGGGCTGGCAACTACACGGTACGAGTCACGAACGGCGGGTCGCTTGCCCTGACCTACACCGTCAGTGTTCCGGCCACTTCGAGCACGTTCACCTACAACAGCCAGACCTACGCCTTCGGACTGGCCAATACCGGCAATCTCAGCGGGTCACTGCCCCAGGGCTACTCGAGCGCGACAGCCGTGGTGCTGCCGTGAGGAGGACACTGAACATGAAGTCACCGTGGATCCTGGGCGTGGCCACATTGGTGGCCGCTGGCATCGTGGGCCTACCCGGTCGGGCTGGCGTTCCCGACGACGGCACCGGCTCGCGGCCGGGCGAGCTCGACAGCATCCCTGCCTTGGTCACCGTTCCCGCCGCCGTGTTGGACGCCCTGAACGGCACCCCGGGAGACACGGGGTCGGCACCCAACCCCGCTACCTCCATCGTCACGGTGCCGGTGGCACCGCCGACCACCGTTCCCGTCACCACGGTCCCGGCGGCAACGAGTACCCCGGTGCAGGTGGTCGCCGCCAGTCGCCTCATCGATACACGATCCTCGGGAAGCAGCAGTCCCGGGCGGCCGGCCGTCACCCCCGACAACCCCCTTGCGGTGAAGGTGTTGGGGGTGGCGGGCGTGCCCGACAGCGGCGTCTCGGCGGTGGTGGTCAACCTCACTGCCACCCGACCCACCGGCGACGGATTCGTGACCGTGTGGCCGTGTGGCACTCGCAGGCCCGAGGTCTCGAACCTCAACATCACCGCCGGAAGCAGTGCCGCCAACCTCGTGCTGGCAGCGCCCGGCCGTGATGGCACTGTCTGCGTCCACGGGTCCACCGGCCTCGACGTGCTCGTGGATGTGGTGGGTTGGCTCCCCACGGGTGGGGCCTACCGATCCACCACACCCCGGCGGCTTGTCGACACCCGTGCCGACACCCGAGTCACCCCCCTCTCGCCGTTGGTGGTCGAGGTCGCAGGACGAGCCGGCGTGAGCGACGCCGCCACCGCCGTGGCGGTGAACGTCACCGTCACCGGGCCGGCCAGCGAGGGGTTCGTGACCGTGTGGCCCTGTGGGGCGGCTCGTCCCGAGGCGTCGAACGTGAACTTCGTTGCTGGCCAGACCATCCCCAACGCGGTCATCGCACCCCTAGGGGCAGGTGGGGCGTTGTGTGTGTACAGCTCCACTCCTACCGACGTGCTCGTGGACGTGACGGGCTGGTTCGCCCCCGAGGCCGGGTTCACTCCCATCACACCTCGGCGGTTCGTCGACACGCGCGCTGCGTCACCCCTGAAGACGGGTGTCGAGTTCGCGATGGACATCGCCGGGCGTCCCGGTGTGCCTACCAGTGCGGCGACGGTGGCGGTGAACGTGACCGTGACCCAGCCCACGGCTGCGGGCTTCGTCACGGTGTGGCCCTGCGGGTCGCCCAGACCCGCGACGTCCACGGTGAACTTCGCTGCTGGTCAGACCGTGGCCAACGCTGTGATCGCACCGTTGGGCACCGGTGGCAGGTTGTGCGCCGTGGCCTCGAACGACACCCACCTCATCGTGGATGTGACGGGATGGTTCAGGGGATGAGAACATTTCCCAGGTGGATGAGGCGTCGCTCACAGCAAGCGAACTCCTCACCAGTTGGCTGAGCTCCGATGACGCCCTCGCCACCGCATCCCGTCTGGTGCGGCGGCGAGGGTTGTCGGTGTCGGGGCAGGAACTGATCCACGAGGCGTACCTGCGCATGCGACGGCGTCTCGACGGGAGCGATGCACCGCCCGGGCTGCGAGATCAGGCCGAGGCGGCCCGTTACGGGGCTCGCATGCTGGACAATCTGTCGCGTGACTTCGTGCGCAGTCGTCTGCGACAACCCGAACTCGAGCGCTTGGACGACGGCGAACTGGCCGTTGTCGGCGATACAGCCGATCACGTGGAACATCGGGTCCTGGTGGAGCAGCTGCTCCGAGCGGTGGCACGCCGCGCCACCCACCACATCGCCTGTCACGGTTGCCCATCGGAAGTGGTGGCGGCCGCAGCGCTGGAGGTGGTGCACCTGGTGCTCCGGGGAGTGGATGGTTCCCCTCGCGGCCGCACCTGGTTCGATCAGATGATCAATGCAGCACTGGAACGCGTGGATCCCTATGTGGCGCCCAGTAACGCCGCCCGAGACCAGCGCAAGTCGCGTTGTGGTCGCTGCGCGGCGGATCTCCTCAGTAGCTCCATGACCGACCTGATCGGAGACCGACCGTGAGCCGGCCCGTGCAGGTGTGCTTCGACGCCACCGCCGAGCGGTGGGAGATCGGCTACGCCGATGCACTGGGAACCACCGTCCCCCTGCCCACCGACGACGTGGTTCGTGTGGGGCGATCTGTGGACGGACGGGTGGTCGAGGTGGTGGTCGACAGCGTGGTCGTGCCGACCGACGGCGTGACCCTCATCGGTGCCAGTTTCGGCCCCGCTGTGGCCGAGGTGATCCGCAGTGCCGTACCCGGACGCGACCTCGACATGACGGTGACCGTGACCGTGCCGGCGCGCCGGGCGGACACCACACCGGCCATCGTCGGAGAGCCTGGTGTACCGCTGCGTCGCAACGACGACGTGTACGCAGCACCACTGGAACGGGGCGAGGTCGAGATCCGTGTGACCCGGGGTGAACTGCGGCTCCTGCTCCCAGGCGATTTCGGTACGTCGCAGTGGTGGGTGCGCGTCAGCGAGGTCGAGACCGGCGAACTCCTCGCGCTGAGCCCGGTGCGACGCCAGCCGGACGGGGTCGGGGCGAACGTGGCGTTCGGCCTGGACCTGACCCCCGATCAGTTGCATGTGGCAGTGACAGAGCACCCCTTGGCCGAGGTGGGCACCCGCCTCCAGCGGCGTATCCAGTGGGTCGACCGACTGCTGTTGGAGGCAGGGGCCGTGCGTCGACTCCGACCACGGACTGCGGCACGACTAGCACGGCGTGCGCGTGACATCGCCACTCTCATCGATGACGCCGAGCGGCGGCGAGCGGCGACACGAGTGTTGAGCCGCACCCGTCGCTGGGGCTTCGGCTCCATGGGCGTGGTGAGCGTGCTGGCGGTGGGAGCAACCGGCTTGCTCCTCGCCGATCGAGGCACGGTTCCGGCTCCGGATCTGCGACCCGGGGCGGTGGGACCGGTGACGTTCCAGTTGCAGGACCGCTCCACCCTCGAGGCGACCTTGGTCGGACGTCTTCCCCAGGTCTCTCCCGGCGAAGTCGTGCCCGTGACGCTGCAGGTCACCTCCGTGCAACCCTGGGCGTTCGGCCCCCGGGCCGGGGACGAGGTGACCGACGTCGAAGCAGCACTCGCCGCCGCACGACGGAACTGCCTGAACGTCAGCGATCTGCCAGGTGACACCGTCAGCGGCGGCATTGCCCCACTGCCCATCACGGTTCGTCTCGATCGGCTCGACCCATCGGACGAGTCGCGATCACTGGACCGCCTGATCGTCGGATCGTTCGACAGTGCGACCCAGGTGCTGTCCTACACCTCCGACAAGGACTCGTGCCGGTCGGCGCAGTTCGGCCTCGACAACGGATTCCAAGCCGACACGTTCGTACGCCGCGCCCCTCAGACCATCGAGATTCCGCTCCCCGATGACCTGCCAGCTGGCTTGTGGGAACTGAGCATCGAGGGATCCACGCCGGTCGTCGACCAGGTGGGAACCTTGCGTCTGCGAGTCACACCCTGAATTGAGCCGTCCAGCCCGGTTCGCTCTCGGCTCGGGCGAAGCACGCGGCCACGAATGCCGGTGACACATCGGCCACCGTGGTCGGGTGCCACTGCGGCGACCGGTCCTTGTCGACCAGCGCCGCCCGCACCCCTTCGATGAGGTCGTGCGACGGCAACACCTCGAGGACCGCCGAGTACTCGAGCGCCAGACACTCCTCGAGGTCGACGGCCGTCCGGGCACGGCGCACCAGTTCGAGGCTCACCACCATGGATGTCGGCGACCGACCGAGCATCACCTCAGCGGCCCGATGCGCCGCGGGGTCGTCCTCCCGCTGTAGGCGCGACAGAATGGACGCCACATCGGGGGCGCCGAAGCAGCGGTCGATCCACGTCCGGGCCTGCCCCAGTGGAGCCTCGTCGAGGGCAGCCACGGTCACAGCGTCGATAGCCGTCTGCAACGGCGTTCCCGCCACCAACGCCTCCACCAGACCGTCCAGTGACGCCCTGTCGACCAGGCGATCGGCAGCACCCACCAACAGTGCATCCAGCGGCCCCACATGCTCGCCCGTCAGCCCCAGATACGTGCCCAACTCTCCCGGCGCGTGGGCCAGCAACCAACTACCACCCACATCGATCACGAAGCCGATGTTCACCTCGGGCATACCGATGCGGGCCGTTTCGGTGACCAGTCGATGCGAGGCGTGGCCGGCGAGGCCGATACCACCACCCAGCACCAGGCCGTCCATGAACGCCACCACCGGCGTGGCGCAACGGGCGATCGTGGCATTCAGGTGATACTCCTCGATGAAGAACCGGTGCGACTCGGGGTCGCCCGCCAACACGGATGCTCGTGCGGCCACCATGTCGCCACCCGAACAGAAACCCCGTTCGCCGGCACCCCGCAACACGATCACGTCCACATCATCGGCGGCTTCGAAACGGTCGAAGGCCGTCTGCAGTAGGCGGATCATGTCCAGGTCCAGCGCGTTGATGGCCCTGGGGCGATTGAGAGTGATGATGCCTACCCGGCCTCGTTGTTCGGTCAGCACGGTGGCTTCGTCGCTCATGTCCGGTCCTCCATCGTCACGACCGCTCGGCCGATGATCTCGCCACGGTCCAGGGCCGCGTAGGTGTCGGCCGCCTGCTCCAGGCTCACCCGACGGGTGATGACCTGATCCAAGCGCACACTGCCGTCAGCCACCAAGCCCACCACCGCCGGTAGATCGGTGCGGGTTCGTGCGCCGTACGAACCGGCGATGGTGATGCCGCGCCGCACCAGGTGAGTGATGCCCACCGACGCCGTGGCCGTCACGTTGGCCAGGCCCACGGCCACCATGCGCCCACCATCACGCACCGACATGAACGCCTGCTCGAACGATCGTGGTGATCCGACGGCGTCGAACACGATGTCGGCACCCTCGCCATCGGTGAGTTCCCGCACTGCTGCCGGAGCCTCCGTGGTGGCTCCGTTCACGGTGTCGTGTGCCCCCACGGTGCGCGCAGCGGTCAACTTGTCATCGGCCACGTCCACGGCGATCACGTGCGCAGCACCGAACACCTTGGCCAACTGAACGATGTTCAGACCGATGCCACCGACGCCGTACACCGCCACGGTCGAACCGTGGCGTAGGTCGGCACCGTGGCGCACCGCTCCGTAGGCCGTGAACAGGGCGCAGCCGATGATGGCGGCCTCGGTCAGGTCGACCTGGGCGGGCAGAAGTACCACATCGGTGGCCGGCACCACGCAGTACTCGGCGAGGCCGGCCATGGAGTACATGGCGAGCGGTGTGCCGTCAGCGCGGACCAGACGACTGGTGCCGTCGTACAGGGCACCCTTGCCCCGGTTGAGGGCGAAGAACTTCTCGCACAGATCGTCGCGACCCCGCACGCAGAACCGGCACACGCCACACGGCATGATGAAGGCGCTCACCACCCGGTCGCCCACCGCCACATGGTCCACACCAGGACCCAGTGCGGCGACGGTGCCGCTGATCTCGTGCCCCATCACGCACGGACAGGGAAAGGCGATGTCACCGTTCATCACGTGCAGGTCGGTGTGGCACACCCCGCACGCGTGCGTCCGCACCAAGACCTCACCCAGGCGGGGTTCGGGCACCGGCAGGTGCTCCAGCACGAAGGGCGTGCGCGGCGCGTTCAGCACCGCGGCGCGCATGGTGGTGGGTACGGAAGCGGGCACCCTCTGATTGTGCCCCAACGAGGGGTGCCGACGATCAGAGGAAGAGCATGATGATCTGGACGGCGATCTGAACGCCTTCGATCGCCATGTCGACGGCCCCACTCGGAGCGAACGCCCCGGCGTAGCCGTTGGCGAGTACGTACCAGCCGGCGTGCTGCTGCTCAGCCATCATCACGTTGATGATGTCGTCGTGATACCCGTTGGCACCCATCGCCACACCATCACGCTGAATCGCCCCCTGAGCGATGTAGTTCTTCACCATCAACTCTTCCAGCGGATTCCCCGACAACAAGTTGTCCCGAATCACCAGCGCATTCCCATCCAGAATGCGCAACGGCACCGACGACAACACCATGAACTCGGCACGACACTGCCCACCACACAACCCCTGCACCAACGACAACTGTCGATCAAACGGCTCATAGGCCTCCGACCGATTGATGTTCGACACCATCGTGATCACATTGAAAATGCCCGCCCGACCATTACAGACATTCTCCACATAACCGTTGTTGCCACCCGTCTCATGCCAATCGGCACCGAACGGCATCATGATCATCCCCACCGTCATCGGCGGCATCAGACTCGACGACGTGAACTGCGACGCCGCCGCATTCGTCTGCACACACGCAAAGAACCCGAAATCACACACCTGCTCATTCGAATGCCCGCTGTACACACCCGTGTTCCCCGCACTCACACACCCACTCACCGGGGTGGTGGAGAGTTCTGCCGACTGCGCGCCTACCGGCGAGCCAGGGGGCAGCACGGCGATGACGGCCAGTGTGGCGATGCTGCAGCGCAACATCCGACGCCATGAGATTCGTGTCATGTCGAACTCCGATCAGAGCATGAAGAAGCGGAGGATGCGGACGGCGATCTTGATGCCGTCGACGGTGAGGCTGGCGGTCGATGTCCGGTTCTGGATATAGCCGTTGGCGAGGACGTACCAGCCCGCGTTCTGCTGCTCGGCCATCATCACGTTGATGATGTCGTCGTGATACCCGTTGGCACCCATCGCCACACCATCACGCTGAATCGCCCCCTGAGCGATGTAGTTCTTCACCATCAACTCTTCCAGCGGATTCCCCGACAACAAGTTGTCCCGAATCACCAGCGCATTCCCATCCAGAATGCGCAACGGCACCGACGACAACACCATGAACTCGGCACGACACTGCCCACCACACAACCCCTGCACCAACGACAACTGTCGATCAAACGGCTCATAGGCCTCCGACCGATTGATGTTCGACACCATCGTGATCACATTGAAAATGCCCGCCCGACCATTACAGACATTCTCCACATAACCGTTGTTGCCACCCGTCTCATGCCAATCGGCACCGAACGGCATCATGATCATCCCCACCGTCATCGGCGGCATCAGACTCGACGACGTGAACTGCGACGCCGCCGCATTCGTCTGCACACACGCAAAGAACCCGAAATCACACACCTGCTCATTCGAATGCCCGCTGTACACACCCGTGTTCCCCG
>CAYMUC010000009.1:34837-47695 GCA_964393535.1 uncultured Ilumatobacteraceae bacterium
CCGAAATCACACACCTGCTCATTCGAATGCCCGCTGTACACACCCGTGTTCCCCGAACTCACACACCCACTCACGTGCTCAGCGGGTCCGTACTCGACCTGAGCCGACACCGGACTGGCCACCAGGAACACCATCGACACCACGAGAGCAGCGACAGCACCCATGCGCCGTACGTGCCTCATGACGCCCCCTCCCTCAGGCAACCGTGGTCGATGTGGTGGCTATGGGTTGCTTCCCTGCGAACACAGGTGGCGGTGGCCCCAGCGCGCCAGTCGCTCGCTGCGGCCCCGACTGCATCGCCGTCAGGAACGCACGCCCCACCCGCTGCCTGATCGCTGCGGCTGTCGAACTCACAATGGGCCACGCTGAGGTAACACACAACCCCAGCGGCCATGCACGCCGCAGGGGGTTCCAAGTACACCTCCGGGTGGCTCATGTAGAGCTGTCCGGGAATGAGGTGATGTGACGCCATCGGGAGGATCTCCTCGGTGCCATCAGGACAGCCCGACGCTGTCGCTGGACACACGTGGGCCAGCACCGAGATGGTCTCGTGCACGTCGGTGCGCACCGGTTCGAGCACCACATGCTTCACCTGATCGAAAACCACAGCGCTGGGAGGAGCCGGGCTATGAGAAACCGGTGGTGACGTCGAGTCGTCGCTACAGGCGACACCGACCAGTGCCAGGGCGGCGATAAGAAAGCCAAGTCGCATGGCGTCGACCATGACACCTGGAGACGCCGACCCGAACGGTGCGCGTCACTTCTTGGACGGTAGGGGCGCTTTTTCGGACGATGCCCGGCGGTCTCAGAGAAGGTGCGTCCGAAGGCGTTGTAGCGATTCGTCCCGCACGCCGTGTACGGCAGCAAAGGATTCCACAGAACCATGCTCACGACGTAGCCGGTCAAGTACGTCGACCATGATCTCGGGTGGGCTGGCCAGCAGACCCGAGGCGACGAACTCGTTCCAGTCCACACCATCGGCCACATTGGGCGGCGGCGACGCCAACCAGGCGGCCAGCAGATGTTCTTCACTGCGGGCATAGTCGGCCACGATCACCTCGTCGTCGACACCCAGTAGGGCCTGCACCAGGGCGATCACCACACCGGTGCGATCCTTACCTCCGGTGCAGTGCACCAGCAGTGGTCGATCGCTGCGCTGCGCGATGGTGT
Organism: uncultured Ilumatobacteraceae bacterium; assembly: GCA_964393535.1. GTDB lineage: Bacteria > Actinomycetota > Acidimicrobiia > Acidimicrobiales > Ilumatobacteraceae > CAYMUC01. Next base: position 36,008 of record CAYMUC010000009.1, read on the forward strand.
CGACGGCCCGCGCCAACTGTGGCGCGCATCCGTCGATCATGTCGCTGTACACCTGCTCGAGGCGGGGCATGCCCTGTGCCGGGTCGCGCCACGCTCCGGGATCGATGGTGATGTCGACGATGGCGATCGACTCGACGAGTCGCGTGGGGTGGTCCATTCGTTCCTGGTCGTTGCGCAGGTCGACCACGGTGGCGATACCGAAGGGTTCGAGGCCATGTGGGTCGGCCAGGTTCATGAGATTGGCGGAACGGAACAGCCGCCCGGTGGCCATGGGGCCGTTGGGTGTGGCGTAACCGCCGGCATCGCGGAAGTTCACCACACCGGGGGGTGGAGTGGTCATGGGTTGGGGGTCCTCACCAGGTGTCGATCATGGGGCGTTTCTTGCCGGTGCGCGCCGGCGGAGGCGGCGCCGCGGCGAACAGTCGAGCCACGGTGGTGCGGGTGTCGGCCGGGTCGATCACACCGTCGATCTCCAGGTGCATGGCCATGTTCACGGCCTTGCCATGGGCATACATCCGGTCGATCAACTCCCGTTCCAACGCCGCTCGTTCCGCTGGGTCGGCGACGGCCTCCAGCTCCTTACGGTAACCAAGGCGCACCGCGCCCTCGAGGCCCATCCCCCCGAATTCACCTGTCGGCCATGCCAGCGTCGCCAACGGCGACCTGAACGACCCCGCCGCCATGGCTTGGGCACCCAGGCCGTAGCCCTTGCGCAGCACCACGGTCACCATCGGCACCGTCATGGACGCCGCCGTCACGAACAGTCGCGTGCAGTGACGCACCAACGCTGTGGCCTCCACCTCGGGGCCCACCATCATGCCGGGGGTATCGCACAGCGACAGCACAGGCAGGTCGAAGGCGTCGCACAACTGCAGGAATCGGGCCGCCTTGTCGGCGGCATCGCTGTCGATGGCACCACCGATCACACGGGGATCATTCGCGATGATGCCGATGGGCCGACCTTCGAGGCGGGCCAGAGCGGTGATCATGGACCGCCCGAAGTCCCGGCGCAGTTCCAGCACCGAACCGGTGTCGGCCACCACGTCCAGCACGGATCGCACGTCATAGGCACGCAGACGATCCTCGGGCACTGCGTGACGTGCCAGACGCTGATCAGCCGCCGACCAGCTGCTCAGCGGCCCCTGGAAGAACCCCAGGTAGGTCTTGGCCACGGCGATGGCCTCGGCCTCGTCGGCCACCACCACGTCCACCACCCCGTTGCGGCGTTGCACGTCGATGGGACCGATGGCCGTGGGTGGGAACACACCAAGCCCACCGCCCTCGATCATGGCGGGGCCACCCATGCCGATGTTCGAGTCCTTGGTGGCGATGACGACATCACACATGCCCAGCAGTGCGGCATTGCCGGCAAAGCAGTAGCCGGCGTTCACCCCCACCAACGGCACCAGACCGGACAGGTCGGCGAAGTAGCGGAAGGCATGACAGTCGAGTCCGGCCACGCCTAGACCGTCGGTGTCACCGGGGCGACCACCGCCGCCCTCGCTGAGCAGCACCACCGGCAGGCGCCACCGTTCGGCAAGGTCGAACAGGCGGTCCTTCTTGAGATGGTTGAACTGGCCCTGTGTGCCGGCCAGCACGGTGTAGTCGTAGGACACCACGGCACACCGCGACGCCTCGGGCCCGAAGGTGGCGCCGTTCACATTGCCGATTCCGGCCACCATGCCATCGGCTGGGGTGCGCGCCATCAGGTCGTCGACGCTGCGACGTCGACGCTGTGCTGCCACCACCAGTGCCCCGTACTCCACGTAGGAACCGTCATCGCACAGATCGGCCAGGTTTTCCCGAGCCGTGCGACGACCCTGTGCGTGGCGGCGTTGTACCACCTCGGGTCGGGCACGGTCGAGGGTGAGTCGATGCCGTTCGATCACCTCGGCCAGGTCGGGACGAATGGTGTCGAGGTCCACCGATTGCTGGGCCACGGCCGCTCCGGCGGCATCGCCTCCGGGTTCCAGCACCACCAAGGGTTCACCCTCGGCAACAGCCACACCCACGCCTACACGGACCTCTCGCACCACGCCCCCCACCGGTAGGGCCAACGGGTGATGCATCTTCATGGACTCCATCACCACCAAGGTGGCCCCGGGCGACACGGCATCACCCACGGCCACAGGGACCTCGATCACCGTTCCCGGCATGGGTGCCAGCAGCATCGAGTCGTCGCCCCAGTCCTGGACAGCGGTGGTCAGTTCCTCGAGGTGATCGTCGACGAACCGGGTGTGGACGGCACCTGCGAGCACGTCATCGTGAGCGAGCAGCCGTCGCATGAGATCGAGGTCGCTCACGACACCGTCGAGTTGCACCTCATCGAGGACTCGTCTCGCCCGTGCCAACAGGGCGGTGCGATCAGCCCTTGGGTGACTGACCACCACCTTGGCCACCAAGGGGTCGAACCGGCCACTGACCTGTGTTCCCACCGCCAGGGCCGAGTCGATGCGCACACCTGGACCGCCGGGCCACGACAGTCGTCGCACGGTGCCGCCGTGTGCTCCGATGCGCACCTGAACGGCTGCTCCTCGTGGAACCGGTAGCGGGTCCAGACCGCATTCGGCCAAGGTCGCGCCTTGGGCCAGCATCAGTTGCACCTGCACGAGGTCCACGCCGTACACCTCTTCGGTGACGGTGTGTTCCACCTGCAAACGAGGATTCACCTCGAGCAGCACCCACCCCTGGGCACCCACCAGCACCTCGACGGTGGCCAAGCCACGCAGCGATACGGCGCCTCCCAGCAACACCGCAGCAGCGGTGATCTCGTCGACGATGCGAGCGTCGAGGCCCAGTGCCGGGGCGAACTCGACGACCTTCTGGTGGCGTCGCTGGAGCGTGCAGTCACGCGTACCCAGGGCCACGACCGCTCCGCCATCGCCCACCAACTGCACCTCGATGTGACGGGCATCGGCGAGGTAGCGCTCGACCCCCACCTCATCGCGGCCGAACGCCGCCAACGCTTCGGCGCGACACCGTTCCACCGCTTCGACCAACTGGTCGCGGTGCTCGACGATGCGCAGGCCTCGGCCACCCCCACCGCCCACGGCCTTCACCATGAGGGGGCCACCCAAGCGGTCCCACCACGACAGGGCATCGGCGGCGGTGACCGGGGTGGTTGAGCCGACAGCCACCGGAATGCCCAGGTCCACGGCCAGTGCCCGGGTGGCCAACTTGTCACCGAAGCATTCCAAGGCATCGACCGATGGCCCCACGAACACCCGGCCCGAAGCCTCGCAGCCCCGCGCGAACTCGGCGTTCTCGGCGAGGAACCCGTAACCGGGATGCACGAGCGCACCCTGGGGAAGTGCAGCCAACACGGACTCGATGTCGAGGTAGGCAGCGGGTCCCGAACCGGGGAGCACCACCATGCGATCAGCCCCGGCCCACGGATCGTCGAGGGCATGCAGACCTACGGTGGTGAGACCCAGGTCGCGGGCGCTTCGCACGATGCGCTGCGCCACTTCACCCCGGTTCACCACCGCCACCGTCCCCACTCTTTGTACGCTACAAGCGTGGATGTAGGCCCCCTGTCGTCCGTCGAGTTGCGGATCGGCCAACTCTGGAGAGAACTCCGGCGCGGCGCTGGTATGAACGCACTGCTGGGTCATCTCCTCGGCACGGGTTCCGACGCACTGGAACAGGGCGAGTGGGACACGTTGGAGTTGCTGGCCCAGCAACCGGCCTGGCGAATGGGCGACCTCGCCCGCGCACTTCGGGTCGACCCCTCCACCGCCACCCGTGCTGTGCAGCGGCTCATCCACGCCGACTTGGCCGAGCGGTCGCGTTGTCCCGACGACGGTCGCGTGGCCTATGTGCAGTTGAGCCACGCCGGCCGCGAGCGCTACCGCACCGGGTTGCGTCGACGACAGGACGTGATGCAGAGACTCCTCGCAGGTTTCAGCGGCCCCGAATGCGAGCAGTTGGCTGCCCTCCTGGAACGGTTGGTCGGTGCCCTCGACGATCTCGTGGGCGAACTCAGCAACGATCGCGATGTGACCGCTGATGGCTGAGCAGCGGGATTTCGCCGCTGCTGCCATGCCCTTGGCGGGTCCCCTCTACAGCGCTGCGCTCCGCCTCACGCGCAACGCCAGCGACGCCGAGGATCTCGTTCAGGAGACCTTCTTGCGCGGTTACCGGTCCTACGGAACCTTCGCCGAGGGCACGAACCTGCGGGCGTGGCTGCTGCGCATCCTCACCAACGTGTTCATCAACACCTACCGGGCCAAGCAGCGACGAGTCGACGAGACCGACCTGGGCGACATCGAGGACCTGTACCTGTACCGTCGCCTGGGCACGCTGGAGGCGGCCCTCGCCAGCCGCAGTGCCGAGGACCAACTGCTGGACCTGTTCACCGACGACGAAGTGCGCCGGGCCATCGAGGACCTTCCCGAGGCGTTCCGACTGCCCGTACTTTTGGCCGATGTCGAAGGGTTTGCGTACAAGGAGATCGCCGAACTGCTCGAGATTCCCATCGGCACCGTCATGTCGCGCCTGCATCGGGGAAGAAAGGCGATGCAGAAGTCGTTGTACGCATTCGCCCAAGCTCGCGGTCTCGTGGCCGCTCCTTCCGAACCCGGGAAACCCGATGGCTGACTGCAACGAGACGCTCGACGAACTGCAACGCTTTCTCGACCGCGAACTCGACGACATCACGCGATCTCACGTGGAGGCCCACCTCGCAGGGTGCGCTGACTGTTTGTCCGCCTTCGACTTTCACGCCGAGTTGCGCATGGTCATCGCCATGAAATGCCAGGGCGACCCGTTGCCTCCCGGACTCGTCCAGCGACTGGAGCACTGCCTCGGCCTCGAGTTGGGCGCAGACGTGACGGGCCGCGAGTTCGACGGTCGGGTAGGTCACAGCGACATGGCGTGACTACCATGGCGCCATGCTCGGCTTGCTCGCTGCGAACGTGTGGCACTGGTGGATCGGCGTGGCGCTCGCCCTCGTGGGTGGCGCTGCCATTCTGGGCTTGGTTGCGGGCTATCTGAAGCAGGTGGTGTCGCCTCAGCATCCCAACAAGCGCCAGCGTCGCCAAATGGAAACGGCGCAGCGTGAGGCGGCTGGAAAGTCCTGAACGGGACCCCTCGGCGGCTCGCTCCAGCGATCCTCGCCTGGCAGCACTGATCGATCGCTGCACCTTTCCCGGTCCTGGCAGCCTGGTCACGTGTGCCGTCTCGGGCGGGGCGGACTCCACGGCACTCGCTGCACTCGCCGTTGCCCACGGCCTCGTCGTCACGCTCGTTCATGTCGACCACGGCTTACGCCCCGGGAGCGACACCGAGGCCCACCATGTCGCTCGTCTCGCCCAGCGTCTGGGCTGCGCTTTCGATGCTCTCCGCGTCCACGTGGCACCGGGTCCCAACCTCGAGGCCCGAGCCAGAGAGGCTCGCTACGGCGTCCTGCCTCCCGATGTCATGACCGCTCATACCGCCGATGATCAAGCCGAGACCATGGTCTTGCAGTTGCTACGAGGGGCAGCGCTGACCGGGTTGGCAGGAATGCGGCCGGGGGTGAGGCGGCCACTGCTGGGCCTGCGGCGCAGCGAGACCGAGGCCGTCTGCCAGTGGTACGACCTCCCGGTGATCCACGACCCGATGAACCGGGACCCGCGATTCACACGGGTTCGGGTTCGCCGCGAGGTCCTGCCGTTGATGGCGGAGGTGGCTCAGCGCGATGTCGCCTCGGTGCTAGCCCGTCAGGCCAGCCTGTGGGCCGATGACGACGCGTTGCTGGAACGACTGGCCAGCGAGGTCGACGCCACCGACGCCCTCGCCCTGTCGCAAGCTCCGGTGGCGTTGGCGAGGCGCGCAGTGCGCCGCTGGCTCGCCGACCCCACACCCCCCAGTGCCGCCGAGGTGGAGCGGGTCCTCCAGGTGGCACGGGGAGAACGCGTGGCCTGCGAGTTGGAGGGCGGACGGCGAGTGGCCCGTTCTCGGCAGCGCCTCAAGATCGAAACGAGTAGCCTCCACGAGTGATGCCACCGAAGCTTCGAGGAAAATGGGCGCTGGGAATCACGCCCCGCAACTTCACCTGGATCCTCAAAGACAAGTTGGCCGTGTGTGAGCGCCCGGGCGGTTACGGCGAGAATCACCGCCGGGTGCGCCGTCAGGAAGAGATCATCTGGATCCGCGAGAACGGCTTCGGTCGTGTGGTGTCCATCGTTCCTGGGCCCAACAACCTGCACAACTACGACGAACTCGGCGTGAACTCGATCCATCGTCCGCTGCGCGTCCACGACGACATCGACGCATATCTCCGGGTGTTCTATCCCGAACTACGTGACCTCTTGGGCGCTGGTCAGAAGGTCCTGGTGCACGGTGACGAGGTCGGCGACCGCATCATGGGCATCATGGGCGGATTCATCCGATGGTCCGGGCTGGTGGAAGAGGCGTCGGCCGCCATCACCGTCACCGAACGAATCGCCGGTCATCAACTCGATCCATTCGCCCGGGGACTCATCCTGCGGGCACCCACACTGAGGTGAGGTGACATGTCCGGACAGCGGGTCCTGGTGAGCGGCATGGGCGGTGAGCTCGGCTCGCAGGTCACCCTGCTGCTGGAAGACGAACCGTGGGTGGGGCGCCTCATGGGGGTGGATCTCGATCCCCCGCGTCGTCGCCTGAAACGAGCCGAGTTCCATCGCATCCTGCCCGGTGAGCGAGCCAAGGCCGTCGACCTGATCACCCGTTTCGATCCTCACGTGGTGGTGCACGTGGCAGTGTGGGAGCCCAACGCCCGCGCCAGTGCCCGTGACGCCGCCGACCTCACCAAGCGAGCGGCTCTCACGGTGTTGGGTGCTGCCGCCGAATGCTCGTCGCTGGAGACGGTGGTGGTGCGGTCGGGAATCGAGATCTATGGCCGCAGCCGCGGCTCGCTCACCAGACCCGACGAATCGACCCCCGTGGCCCCCACCAGCCCGTACGGGCGCTCGGTGCTCGGGGTCGAGACCATCGCCGACAGCCTTCGCCCCTTCGGCATCCGGGTGGGTGCCGTGAGACTGGCACCCGTGGTCGGACCTCACGTCCCCAGTCCGCTGGGCCGTCTGTTGAGGCTGCCCGCCGTTCCCTTCAGCGCCCTCGCCAATCCGGCCTTCAGCGTCATCGAGGGGTCCTGCGCTGCACGTGCCTTGGTGGCCGCCGCTCGGGTGGGCCTCGACGAGCCCGTGAACGTGGTGGCGCCGGGCGCTGTCACCGCCCGGCAGGCACTGCTGCGCGGTCGGCGTCTACCCATTCCACTGCTGGGACCCGAATGGGCACTGGCTCGCGCCCTGAGCCATGTCGTGGGTGCGCCGGTTCCCGAGCATCTGCTCGAGTTGATGCACCGAGGCCGCCTGGCCGACGGACGACGGGCGGGCGAGTTGCTGGGCGTCACGCCACGCCTGTCCACGGGACAGGTCATCGACGAACTCTTTCGCTGGCCCAGCGTGGTGCGTCAACCAGCACAGGTCGATTGGTCGGTGGCGTCATGAGCGCGGCCAGCGACACCGCAACAGTGGTGCAACTCAGGCCCACACCCGACGACTGGGGTCGCGACACCGCCAGTGTGCAGATCGCTCACGGCCTGGCGATGATCCGGTGGTCGGTGTCGGTGGGAGGTGCACAGCATCTCCCCACCCGTAGCGCCGCACTGGTGGTGGCCAGCAGTCGCCGTTTCGCCCAGACCGTGCCCATGGTGGCGTGGGCACTGCAGCGTCACAGTGGCCGCACGGTGCGTTTCGTCGGTCGTCCCGACGTGGCACCTCTGGGGCCGTTCGTACAACGACTGGGCGGCTTGCGCCTCGACCCCGTGGAAGTTCGTGGTGCCCTCGCTCATGGCGAGATCGTCGTGGTCGGTACCGATCCCGTACGCCAGACTCGACGGGCTGGCGCGGTTCCCGACGACATGATCGCCGCCGCCCTCGCACTGGACGTCCCGGTCATCCCGGCCGCCACAGTGAGTTCACCCTTCACCCGCAACGCCCGCGTGGAACTGGGTGCGGCAGTTCGTCCGGCGCACCGGCGCCGCGGGCCACTGGGACCTCTGGAACTGGCCGAACAGGTGCGGCGACACCTCCAGGCCATGCTCGACGAATTGGGCGGAGTCCCCGTACTCGATCTGATCGGAGATGCCTGATGGCCTACGCACGAGCCAGTGACGGAGCCCGTCTGCACTACGAGGTGACAGGTCGACCCGGCGGTGACCCGGTGCTCATGATCCAGGGCCTGGGTGCCGACAAGAACGGTTGGAACCTCCAGCGGTGGGCCTTGGGGTTCCGCTACCGGGTGATCGCCCTCGACAACCGTGGTGCGGGTCGCAGCGATCAACCCTTTGGCACCTACACGTTGGAGCAGATGGCCGACGATGCCGTGACGGTGCTGGACCGCGCTGGGTTCGAGTCGGCCCACGTCGTCGGAGCGTCCATGGGTGGCGTCATCGCCCAGTTGGTGGCCCTGAATCACCCGCACCGGGTGCGGTCGCTCACCTTGGCATGCACCGCCTGTCGCAATCACGAATGGCGCCGCGAACTGGTGCAGGGCTGGGCAGCCACCGCCTCCGAGCGCGGTATGGGTGCAATGACCCGCGAGGCAGCGCGCTGGGTGATCGGGCCTCGGTCCTGGCGGCGCATGGCCCCCGCCATCGGATGGCTGGGACCGATGCGGGCCAGCCAGCCGTCGCACGGGTTCGTATCGCAGGTGCGAGCCATCCTGAACGCCGACGACACCGCCGCCCAGGACCTGTCACGCATCACCGTGCCCGCCCTCGTGATCGTGGGGAATCAGGACGTGTTGACCACACGGGGCGATGCCGAGGAACTGGCCGAGCGCATCCCCACAGCCGAACTCGTGGTGATCTCGGGCGCCGCCCACGGCCTCATGGTGGAACACGCCACGACCTTCAACCGGGTCCTGCTCGATTTCCTCCGCCGGGTGCGCGCCGCCGAGCAGGCCCGAACCGCGGCACAGGCCGCGTGACGTTCTCCTCATGACGACCGTGATCGTGGGGGCCGGCCTGGCGGGCCTCGTGGCGGCCCGTCGGCTCACCGACGCCGGCCGAGAGGTGATCCTGCTCGACAAGGGACGATCACCGGGCGGTCGTCTCGCCACTCGCCGCCTCGACGTCCCCGGGGGTACGGCTCGCCTGGACCACGGCGCCCAGTTCTTCACCGTGCGTCAGGAACCCTTCGCCCGCCTGGTGCAGGAATGGGAAGGTCAGGGGTGGGTGTACGAGTGGTGTCGGGGCTTCAGCCACGCCGACGGCCACGTGCGTTACGCGGGTACCGGCGGCATGAACGCCCTGGCAAAGCGACTGGCCGACGGGTTCGACGTGCGGTGTGGAGTGCTGGTGTTCGCCATTCGCCCAGGTGAGGGTGCCACATGGTCGGTGGGTATCGACGACGGCACGGCCGTAGAAGCCGAGTCCGTGATCATCACCACACCACTCCCCCAGGCCTTCTCGCTGTTGGTCACCGCTGGCATCACCCTTCCCGAAACCCTCATGCGCACCGACTACGACCGCACCCTGGGACTTCTCATGGCCTTGGACCGTCCCGGTGCCGTGCCGTCGCCAGGCGGGGTCCAGAACCCCTCATCGGAGATCGCCTTCGTGGCCGACAACCATGTCAAGGGCATCAGCGACGTGCCGGCCCTGACGCTTCATGCCAGCCCGGAGTGGAGCCTGGCGCATTGGGATGACCCCGCAGACGAGGTGGAGGCTTCACTCACAGCATTGGCCCAACCTTGGCTGGGTGACGCCACAGTGCTGAGCCAACAGGTGAAGCGATGGCGCTTCGCCACGCCTCAGTCGTTGTGGCCCCAGCCGTGCTGGCGAAGCGACGAGGGAGCCGCACCGTTGGTGCTGGCAGGTGACGCCTTCGCCGGACCCCGTATGGAAGGTGCGGCAATGTCAGGATGGGCCGCCGCAGGATCACTGCTCGACGCCTGAACCGCGCTACAGCGGTAGCGCCACCGAGTCGAGCAGAGCCATGGGGGCCGCCCGCAGTGCCTCGGTGGCCGAACCGGCAGGCAGCACATCACACAGCGCAGCGGCTTCTTCGGCCAGAGCGCGAGCGGTGGTCACGGCCGAGGCGACACCGCCGTTCGATCGCACCAGCGACAATGCCTGATGTCGACCCTCGGGCGTCAGTGGCGATCCCAGCAGGTCGCGCAGTTCGCCAGCCGACGTATCCCCCGCCGCCAGGGTGCGCAGCACGGGCAACGTGTAGACGCCTTCCACCATGTCGTGGCCTGCGGGCTTGCCCAACTGCTCGTCGGTGGCGGTCAGATCCAGCAGGTCGTCCACGATCTGGAACACCATGCCGTAGGTCTCGCCGTACTGGGTGAGCGCATCCACCACGGCCCGGTCGTGTCCCGCCACCAGTGCACCGATGCGCGCCGCCGTGGCGTACAGCGACGCCGTCTTGCCACCGATGCTCGACAGATACGAGGGCTCGGAACGAGAGGTGTCGTAGGTGTGGCGAAGTTCCTCGATCTGGCCTTCGCACAGACGTCCGATGGTGCGAGCCAACAGCGCAGCCACCTCGGTCCCCAGCGATGCGGCGATCTCACTGGCCCGGCTCAGCAGGAAGTCGCCGGCGAGAATGGCCTGCAGGTTGCCCCACTTGGCGTTCACGGTCTCCACACCGCGGCGGGTGGTGGCCTCGTCCATCACGTCGTCGTGATAGAGGGAGCCCAGGTGCACCAACTCGCACGAGATGCCACCCAGAACCACCTCGTGGGGAACATCGTCGTGATCGCTGGCCCCCACGCGAGCCGCCACCACGCTGAGCACCGGCCTCAGTCGCTTTCCCCCTGCCACGATGAGGTGCGAGGCCAGTTCGGTGAGGTACTCGTCGCTGGTGCGTACCGACGACAACAGAGCCGCCTCGATGCGCTCGAGGTCGGCGTCCATTCGCGCCAGCGCCAGCAGCGGTGAGGAAGCCATCAAGGCCGCAGGCTAGGCCACAGAAGCCCGCGAGCCACGAGTGTGCTCCGCTGACCACATCCTGACTGCCGGGGGTAGAGTGCAACCCACCACCTCAGCCTTCTGGAAAGGTTGGCCATGTTCGAACGATTTACCGATCGGGCCCGCCGGGTCGTCGTCCTCGCTCAAGAGGAAGCCCGCCTGCTCAACCACTCCTACATCGGCACCGAGCACATTCTGCTGGGTCTCATCCATGAGGGCGAGGGCGTTGCTGCCAAAGCTCTGGAAAGCCTGAACATCAGCCTCGAGGCGGTTCGGGCGCAGGTGGAAGAGATCATCGGCCAGGGTGGCTCCTCGCCGTCGGGCCATATCCCCTTCACACCTCGGGCCAAGAAGGTGCTCGAGTTGTCGCTGCGGGAAGCGCTGCAGTTGGGCCACAACTACATCGGCACCGAGCACATCTTGTTGGGCCTCATCCGTGAGGGCGAGGGCGTCGCCGCCCAGGTGCTGGTGAAGTTGGGTGCCGACCTCTCCCGTGTCCGCCAGCAGGTCATCCAGTTGTTGTCGGGTTATCAGGGTCCTCAGGCCAAGGGTGAGCCGGCGGCGACTGGTGCGCCCACGGCTGGCAAGGAAGAAGCTGGCGACAAGGGTGGCAGCCAGATCCTGGACCAGTTCGGCCGCAACCTCACCCAGCAGGCCCGCGAGAAGAAACTCGACCCGGTCATCGGTCGGGCCCGTGAGCTCGAGCGGGTCATGCAGATCCTCTCCCGCCGCACCAAGAA
>CAYMUC010000010.1:0-47419 GCA_964393535.1 uncultured Ilumatobacteraceae bacterium
GGGGAGGTCGAGCAGCGCATGAAGCAACCCACTGTCGGCCACGAACACCTTGGGCGCCTTCACTTGGCGCTTGGACACGTTGGCATGCCACGGCTGCAACTGCTCCACCACGCGTGCCGAGGTGAGCAGATCCAGATACCGGCGTACCGTGGTGTCAGCCACGCCGAACGAAGACGCGAATCTCGAGGCATTCCACACCTGTCCGTGCACATGGGCCAACATCCGCCAGAAGCGTCCCGTGGTCGCCGGGGGAATCTGACCGGCCATACCCAACACATCTCGCTCGAGAAAGGTCCGTATGAAGTCGAGTCGCCACCGAAAACTGGTGGCCTCATCGGCAGCCAGGAACGACCGGGGAAAGCCACCGCGCCGCCACAACTGCTCGAGATGACCTGGCTCGATCTCGTCGATGGTCAGCGGTGTGAGGTCGTGGTGCGCAATGCGCCCAGCCAGGGTCTCGGAACTCTGTCGCAGCAACTCCGGCGCTGCACTACCCAGCACCAGATAGCGACGCTCGGGGAATCGGTCGATCACGGCGCGCAGCACAGGGAATAGGTCTGGACGACGTTGGATCTCGTCGAGTACCACTAATCCGTCCAGTGGAGCCAACGCCAACTCTGGCTCGGCCAGCCGGGCCACATCACTCGGGAGCTCCAGGTCGAAGCGGTGCACCGGACCATTCCATGTGTCGGCGATGCAGGCAGCCAGGGTGGTCTTTCCTACCTGGCGAGCACCGAGCAGTGCCACACAAGGAACCGTCGCCAAGAGTTCCCGCACCACTGCCACATGACGTGGACGCTCGAGGAACGACATCATGGGCTCACATTATCCTTGCAAAGTCAGCGGCAGACACCGAGTCTTCATGGATAGAGCCATATGGTGCACATTGCTCTCCCCAGGGTTCGGACTGCACGTTGGGGTGCTGGCACCCCGACCCGACGCGTCCGAGGCCAGGTTCGAAGGAATGTTCGTACCGTGCGGCCGTGACACGTGTTCGCCGTGCAGTGGTGATGATGACGGCCCTGGCGGCCATGGCAGCGCCCCTGACCCTGCCCGACGGCGGGCGGGTGGACGCGTCGACGGCGGACTACGAACGGATGGCCGCCACCGACGCCCCCACCCTGGCCGTCGACATCGCCCGCCGGATCGCCGGTGGCGACCTCACCAACCTCACCGACCTGATCATCACCACCACCGAGGCACCCTTCGACGCGATCGTGTCGGCCGGTCTGGCCGGCTACCTCGACACCTGCCCCGGCGACGGCGGCCAACGCTGCAACCGCACCGCCACCCTGCTCACCGCCAGCGACTCACTCTCCGAAATCACCACCCAGGCCATCACCACCACTGGCGTACCGCCAGATCGCATCACCCTCATCGGCGGCGTCGAAGCGGTCACCGACAACGTGCACCGTCAGATCGCGGCTGCCGCCGGTTGGGACGGCCGTGGCACCAACCCCGTGACGCGCGTCGCTGGCACCACCCGCTACGACACCGCCGCCGCCATCGCGACCCACATCACCGGTCGCGCCCGACAGACCGGTGGTCTGCCACTCCCCGCGTCGTACCGCACGATCATCGTGGCCAATGGCGAGCGCCCCGCCGATGCTCTGGCCGCCAGCACCCTGGCCTACCGGGGTGGTCACCTGCTCCTGCTGTCGCCCGGTGCCGCAGCCTCCGACGTGCTGACAGAGACCCTGGACACTCTCGGCGCGAACTGTGCTCTGGTGATCGGCGGCCTCGACGCACTGTCGGCCGAGGTGTCGAGCACGCTCTCCGACGCTCTCGCCACCACGGGTGCCGGCGGTTGCGCTGTGGAACGCATCGCCGGCACCGACCGGCACCACACCGCCGCACTCATCGCCACCCGACTCGCCGACGACCACGGTGCACCCGTGACGGCACTACTGACCAACAGCGACGCCCGACCACTTCCCCTCACGGCGGCACCGCTGAGTCGCAGCAACGCTGCGCTGCTCTCCACCCGCACCGATCAACTCCCCACCACCACACGCGACTGGCTCAGCCGACACCCCACCATCACCCGCATCACCATCATCGGGCCCGAGACCAGCGTCTCGCCCCGGGTGGCCGCCGGCGCCCTCGACACGACCATCACTGCACCGACCACCGGCGGCAGCGGGGGCGGAGCCGGCGGCGGCTTCTCCCTCAACTACGCCTCCACCGAGTTCCTTACCAGCAGCACCTCACAGACCCTCACCCCGACGGTCACCGGTGGCACCGGGCCCTTCACCTACGCCATCACGAACGGCTCACTCCCCGCCGGCGTCAGCTTCGACACCTCCACCGGCACCTTCACCGGCCCCAGCACCTGGAACCTGGGCTTCGTCACCGTCTCCGTCGGACGCCACTACTCGTGCGGCATCCTCACCGACACCACGGCACGCTGCTGGGGCAACGGCGGCGACGGTCAGCGAGGCGACGGTACGGGCGGCATCGAGCCCTACCCTGCAGCCGTGCTCGCCTCAGGCACGCAAGCCGCCAACCCCGTCACCCTCAGCGGCGTCACACAGATCTCCGCCGGCTTGGCCCACACCTGTCTGGTCCTCGTCGACACCACCGCACGCTGCTTCGGGTGGAACTTCAACGGCGCACTCGGGGACGGCACCACGACCAGTCGCTACAACCCGGTCGCCGTCCTCGCCTCGGGCACCCAGGCCAGCAACCCAGTCACCCTCAGCGGCATCACGCAGATCACGGTCGGCACTTACCAGACGTGTGCACTCCTGGCTGATGCAACTGCCCGGTGCTGGGGTGCCAACGGTCAGGGTCAACTGGGCGACGGCACCCAGACACGAAGGCTGAACCCCGTCGCCGTGCTCGCCTCGGGCACCCAGGCCTCCAGCCCCGTCACCCTCAGCGGCATCACGCAGATCGAGACCGGCTCGGTCTACTCCACCGAAAACCGCGAGCACACCTGTGCCGTGATGGCCGACACCACCGTGCGCTGCTGGGGCCGTAACGACAACGGACAATTGGGTGACGGCACCACCTCGACACGACGGCTGAACCCCGGGGCGGTACTGGCATCAGGAACGCAGGCCTCGAGCCCGGTCACCCTCAGTGGCGTCACCCAGATCTCCGTGGGTTACCTCTACGCCTGCGCCCGGATGGTGGACACCACGGCCCGCTGTTGGGGCCTCGGGGGCTACGGCAATCTGGGCGACGGCACCACGACACAACGGCCGAACCCGGTGGCGGTTCTGGCCTCGGGTGATCAGTCAGCCAGTCCGGTGACCCTCAGTGGCATCACCCGGGTCGCCGTCGCCTACGCACACACCTGCGCCGTGCTCGCCGACACCACGGCCCGGTGCTGGGGCGACAACTCCAACGGCAAGCTCGGTACTGGCCTGTCGACATGGGCCGGCAGTAATCCCGTCCGAGTGCTGGCCTCGGGTACTGAAGCCGGCACTCCTGTGGTCCAGACGGGTGTCGTCGACATCGCAGGAGGCGAGTGGCACACCTGCGCCGCGTTGGCCGATGGCGGTGCCCGCTGTTGGGGTTACAACTTCTACGGGATGCTCGGGGATGGCACCGACGGAACCACTCGCCTGAACCCCGTGCGCGTGTTGGCCTCGGGTACCGAGGCCAGCAACCCGGTCGTGTTGGGCGGCGTCATCACGCTGGCGCCCACCACCGTCACCGTGACGGTGACCGACTCGACAGCAGCCACCGCCAGCCGGGTCGTGACCCTCACGACGAGGTAGTACGCCGTCGGGGCAACCCGGCTCGGCAGAACTCGACCCTGCGAGCCACCCGCCACAACCTGGCCCGCGACGCCAAGGCCAGGTCCGATTCGTTAGTGTTCGCCCCCGTGATCGAAGATGTCAACAACGGTGATGTGGAGTCGAACGCCTCATCGCGGCAGCGACGGCCACTCATCATCGGCACCCTTGCCGTGGCACTCGGTGCCGTGCTGGCACTGATACTGCTGACCCGAGGCGACGACGAGCCCACTGTGTCGCGGCAAGCCAGTGCCATCGACGGCGCTCTCGAGGTGATCAACGTCGGACGCCTCCAGATCGTGCGACACGCCGACGGCACCGCCGTGTTGGATCTGGTGAACGGCACGCTGGTGGAACAGCCGACAGCAACGGTTCCAGTCATCCCCGAGACCACCGTCCCCGAGACCACCGCGCCCGAGACCACGATCGCCCCACCGTCGACGGCTGCGCCCGACACCACCGACACCAGCGTCACCCCCGACACCAGCGAGCCGACGACCACCACCACGACCCTGCCCACCTCCACGGCGCCCACCACCTCGTTCGCCGTGATGACCGTGCCCACCGACACCGCCGGCCTCGACGTCAGTGGCTGCACACTGGCCCGAGCCGCTCTCGCCATCGCCGCCGATGCAGCCACTCAGCCCGGCGCCGGTCAGGGGATCCTCACCACCAAGATCCCTGGCCTCGACCTCGACGCCACCTTCGAGAACGTCACCGCCACCCTTCGCTGCAACGACGACAGCCTCATCCGCCTCACCGGCACGCTGCGCACCGGGACCATCGTGCTATCGGCCGACCTCACGCTCAGTTGGCCCGACACCTCCACCCTGGTCCCCGAAGTGCGACTGGTGGGCAGCATCACCGGCTCTGCCGATGTCGGCCTGGTGAGCCTGTCGGACCTGGTGGTACCGGCGGCGCAGATGATCGGCGCCGACCTCACGGCATCAGACCTGCCCCTCGACCTCGATGTACGGCAACTGCGTGTGGACGGTCGTTGGCCCCGCATCGGGCCGGCGTGGCTGGACCTGTCGGTGGGGACCCGACTCAGGACCAACCAACAGGACGCCCTGGGGGTGAACCTGCTGGTGTCGGCAAGCGGCGACGTGAACAGCACCACCGAACCGACGGTGCTGTGGGGTGTGCATCTCGACCCGAGTCAAGGTCGCACCGCCGACCTGGAAACACTTCTGAGAACACAGGACCTGTCGTGGCTGGGCGGTATGCAGTTTCCCGAGTTGCGCCTCGGCTACGTGACACCCAGCGACCGCAGTGTGACGCTGAACTCCTTCGCCGCTGATCGCCTGGTGGCACGCGACTTCTTCACCGACTCCGCCGGTGCCCTCGACGAGAACGCCACCTTCGACGCCACCCTGCGGGGCACGGGTACCGTGCGCCTGGCCAGCCTGGGTCGGCAACTCCAAGACGTGTTCGGCTACAGCGATGACGCCCGAGCCCGGGTGTCAGGCGAACTGGGCCTGCGCATCGGCGACCTGCTGAAGCCGTCGGGCACCCTGGTGGACGTGACCCGAGTGGCACTGGAGGTGTCGCTACCGGCCACCGATGGTGCCGCCAGTTCGGTGATGCCCGACTGGCTGGGTCTCGCCGAGACCCGGGTGGGCATGCGTTGGACGCCCACGACCGGTGTCGACGTGTCACTGAGCGCCGGTGCCCGCCTCACTCTCCCCGACCCGTCACAACCCACGGGTGTCGTGACGCTCACGCCCACGCTCGACGGCCGTCTCGCCGTGTCCGACACCGGAAGCGACGTCACACTGCGCCTCGAAGGTCTCACCCGGGGTACGGCGGCATCCCCTGCATGGCCGAATGCCTTCGGTCTCGACTGGTTCGACCTCGTCGACGCCGGCACCACGGTGGAGGTGACCACCACCAGTGCGCAGGTGACCTCGTTCGGCGTGATGAACCTTGGCGGCATCCCCACCCGGGTGAACCTCGGCGTGAGCAGTGGCTCCGAGCGCACCTCGCTCACGCTGGACGCCGCCATCAGCGGTCGGTTGTCACTGGCAGCCGTGGCCCGCCAGTGGGGACTGGATGTGTCGAAAGAGTTCGATGTGAGCGTCGGTGGTGACCCCACTCGTCCTGCACGATTCGGTGGCCGTCTCGACATCGCCTCCGACGGCACCGTGACGGGCAGCCTGGGTTTCGACGCTCGCAGTGACCTCACCATCGGGCCCTCCACCTTCGGAGCAGACATGGTGCTGTCGCTGGGCTTCGACGCCGACGGCACCGTGAGCGCCTTCACCGGCGCGCGCCTCGATGCCACCACCATCGCCACGGTCGCTGGGGCCATCAGCAGCGATCTCGGCCGCTCGTTGGCCACCACCAACCTGGGCGCAGTGACGTTGCCCAGCACAGGCATCGTGATCACCAGCGAGGCCATCGACCATACGTCGACCACACTCAGCACCGCCCAACGGGCCTTCTTCGACCCGTTGTATGGCTGCACCGGTCAGCCTCGCTGCGCCTATACGGTGCGCCTCGAACCTGGGGTACACCTCCTGTCGCCGTTCCAGATGCCCCGCCAGCCTGGCTCGACCACCAAGGTCCTGTTCGACGACGTGTACCGAGCGTTCTGGGCCGAGGACTCACCCACCGCCCAGTTCAACCTGTCGCTCACCTTGCCGCCAGCGGGTCAACCCCTCATCTCGGCAGGCTTCGAAGCGGCCATCAGATTGAACATCCGTCCAGACGTCACCCGGCAGGCCGACTGGTTCCGTTCGGCGGATCTGGCAGTGGCGTTGAAGTTGGCCGGCACCGGACTGTCCTTCGAGCTCGCAGGCGACCTGGGCATTCGCATGCTGGACGAGACCCGCACCACGGCCGCTGACTGCAGCGCGAAGACCTGGGTGGCCGACGGGCGCCCCGGTGGTGGGGGTTGTTACGACGAACTCGATTTCGCCGTGGCCACCTCGCTGCAACTCGGTGCCACCAGTCGCTTCACCCTCGCCGGATCCATCGTGAGCGACAAGGGTTGGCGCCAACCCTTGGGCATCGAGTTCCTGGAGTTCGGTGCAGTGGCAGTGAAACTCGACGTGGCCGTGGACGCCGCCGGACCGAGCTTTCAGTTGGGGTTCTACGTGAGCGGCAAGATCATCACCGAACGCGGTGACAGGGACCTCGCCGGGTCCATGGTGGTGGGCCTGCGCGTGGTGGCCACACCGCCGTATGTCATCCCCAACTTCGGTGGCCTGCGGGTGAGCAGTCGCTCGGGCTTCGACCTCGCCGACCTCATGCTGCTGGCGGGCACCGCCCCCTCACAGGCAGCAGGCCTCGGCGAACCACCCGCCGACCTGCCCGCCGCCTCTCTGCGCAACGCCGAGTTCATGGTGGGCACCGCCGACTACCCCGACCTGTGCATCGCCACCGGGCTGCGCTTCTCGGCCGAGTTGTACCTGGGCCAATCGCCGGCACGAGCAGCCACGGCGGTCGAGACTCCTCGGTCGTGTACGCCTCAACCCGCGTCGAGTTCCCTCGACTGCCGACGAGCTGCTCGCCCCTGCGACGCCGTGGTGGGCCTGCGAGTGGGCAGTAACGGCGTCACCCTGGCAGGGGGCATCGGTCGCTTTGCGTTGGGTCGTCTCGAAGTGACCGACGCCGAGATGTTCGTGGACCTCAACGCCACTGCCCCCACGGTAAAGGTGTCGGGACAGGCAGCGGTCCAAGGGTTGGGACGCGGCGGTGTGGTGGTGGACATCCAACCCACGAGCAGCACGCTGCAGGGCAGCCTGGAACTCACGACCCAGGTAGGGGGCCCCACCCGGCTACCGGCGCTTCGGGCCAGTGTGAGCGCTGTGGTGAACGCCGATGTGCTCGCCATGCTGCGCACCGGCGACACCAGCAAGGCCAGCCTGGAACTCCATGTGCTGCTGCAGAGCGACTTCGGTGCCCTGGTGCGCACCATCGTGGGCGACGCCGTACGGGATTTCACCGACACCCTGCTGCTGCTGGACGGCGTCTACCAGGACCTGAAGGCGAATGACGGTGACGTGCTGCGCACGCTGCGCACCGTCCCCAAGACCCTGTACGACCAGGGCGTGCGGGTGCCACTGTGGGTGTACAACCCTCGGCCACTCACCATGGACCTCACCGTGGCGGCCGGAGCCATCGACGACTTCGTCACCAAGAACCGCCTCCCCCGACCCACGTTCGGACAGATCTTCGCTGGCACGCCGGTGAACCCACCCATCCTGGGTATCACCCGCATCCCGGGCATCAAGGACTTCATCCCCAGCGCCCCCGGATCGTTCACCGAGTTCCTCGAACGCATCGTGGAACCGGCCATGGACCAGGCCATGCAGCGACTGGGC
This sequence comes from uncultured Ilumatobacteraceae bacterium, assembly GCA_964393535.1. Taxonomy (GTDB): domain Bacteria; phylum Actinomycetota; class Acidimicrobiia; order Acidimicrobiales; family Ilumatobacteraceae; genus CAYMUC01. The sequence continues at coordinate 8,075 of CAYMUC010000010.1, forward strand.
GCCCCCTCGGGGTACACGGTGCAGACCCTCATCGCCGATCTCGAGAACTGGGTCGCCACCATCGACGTCCCTGCCGCCATCAGTTGCGCCGATTTCCGATTGTCGTTGAGCAGTACCTCGAACCGGACCACCTTGCGGGTGGCCGGCAACATCGGCGAACACCCGTTGGGCATCGCTGTCACCTGGGACTTCACCAAGCCGTTCTGGGATCAGCTGGCAAGCGTGGGACCAACCCTGGTGCGTCAGCTGTTCGTGGAACCGGTCCCGGTGACCTGCGAGTTCGCCGCCTCATGATCTCTTCACCACCCCCGAGAGGAACACCCATGAAGAACCGAACCCTTCGTAGCAGTCTCCTGGCCCTGAGTGCCCTGGCGCTCGTAGCCGCCTGCGGCAACGACGACTCGCCGGCGCCCACCACCGCACCCACCACAGCGGCGCCGACCACCACCACGCCCGGCGGTATGGGCGGTATGGGCGGCGGCACCGCCAACCCGGCTGCCGTGTACTGCGGCGTGCAAGGCGGCACCTACAACGCTGGCGACGAGACCTGCGCCCTGGCCGACGGCCGAGTGGTGGACTCGTGGGAGTTCTTCCGCGGAGAGACCGAGGAGAGTACCCAGATCGCCAACCCCGCTGCCGTGTACTGCGCCGAGCAGGGCGGCACGCACAACCTCGACGACGGCACCTGCACCCTGCCCGACGGCACCGTCAAGGACGCCTGGGACTACTTCCGCGAGAACCACTGAACACGTAGGGGTGGCGGCATGCCGCTCACGGACGGCGGTGTCGGAACGGACAACGCCCACGCCGCGATATCGTGTGATATCTGCTCCAAGGAGACCATGTGGCCGACCTGCTCATCCGAGACATCCCCGATGAGGTGATCGCTGCGATCGACGCCCACGCCAGACGGGTCGGCCTCTCACGAACCGAATACGTGCGCAGGACACTGGAACGTGAGCGCGCCGGTAGCACTGGCCCGGTCGTGCTCGAGGACCTCCAGCGAGTCGCCTCGCTGGCCAGCGACCTCGAAAGCCCCGATGTGATGGCCGACGCCTGGTCGTGACCAGTTGGCTCATCGACAAGTCGGCGCTCGTTCGCCTCAGTAGTGCCACCGATGCCGACGAATGGGTGAACCGAATCGACCGAGGGTTGGTGCGGATTTCCACCGTCACGAGACTCGAAGTGGGCTACTCGGCCCGGCGAGGAACTGACCATCGCACACTGCTCGACCTACCACCGATCTCGTCCATGCCGGTCGAGTACCTGACGCCGAGAATCGAGAACCGAGCGATCGAACTGCAGCGTTCGCTCGCCGAACGCGGCCAGCACCGCGCTCCGTCCATTCCCGACCTGCTCATCGCCGCAACAGCCGAACTCGCTGACCTCACCGTGCTGCACCTCGACAAGGATTTCGAACTCATCGCCGAACACACAGGTCAGCCGCTCCAACGACTACAGGTGAGCTGATGGCAACAACTCGCCTCCTCAGGGAGCGTCCAGACCAGCCTTGGTCTCGTCGAACTCGTCCTGGGCGTCGCCCTGGCCGGCTTCGACCACCTTCCAGATCTCCGCACCTTCGGGGATCTTGAAGATGTCGTTCATCACGGCGTCGGTGCGCCCGGTGTTCACGCCCGACATGGGCTTGCCCGGCGGCATGAAGTAGCACTCCCCTGCCGGTGCCCGCAGAGGTTCGGCACCCTCGAGGTACAGGGTCATCTCCCCCTCCACCACACAGGTGATGCCCCCGTGTTCATGCATGTGGATGGGCGAACGGGTGCCGAAGGCGCGCACCGATCGGACCACGTGGATCTCGTTGCCCTGACCGTCGGTGGTGGTGACCATGGGGGTCGACTCCATGGTCTTTGTGACGCGGCCCGGTGGCACGGCACCGTTGATGGTGGTCACCTCCTCATAGGTGTGATCACCGTGACCACCTTGGTCGCCACCATCGTCGTTGCCACATGCGACCAAACCCATCACCAGGGCACCAGCTGCCAATGCCCTCCACCTCATGATGCGGCCACGAAGGTCACGGTCGGCTCACCGTTGGCATCCACCACACCCCAGTCGGCGGGCGGCAGACAGGCACCCGAACGGGCATCGCCGTCGTTGAATGCCTGGCGCAGGCACGAACGCAGGGCTAACTGCCCGTAGTAGTTCGGGTGCACGGCCTCGTTGACGTTGTACGGGGTGTCGTAGATCTTGGTGCTCAGGCGGATCATCTCGATGCGCTCGGCGAACTGGATCTGTTCAGCCTCGTTGGCGGTCTCCTCGACCAGCTTGGTGCCCGTCTCACACAGGCGCCGGCCTTCGAAGATGCGGGAGAGGTCGATGGTCTGGATGTCTTTGCCGGTGGCCGCCTCGGCATCGAGAACAGCCTTGGCCACCGTGCCGTTCACCGTCGCGAGCACCCCGCCGAACCAGTCGAGGTCGGCGTCGTAGAACGAACACCCTCCCTTCACCTGACGGTCGTAGCCGAACTGGCCGTAGCGAATGGCCGACGACGGCGGCAGAGGGTTCGGGTAGTTCTGCGACATCAGCGTCCAGGCGTCATCGGCATACCCGGCCGCCCGCATGGTCTCCACGATGCCGGCCAGAGCCCCGGCAACCGAGGCCTGAACCTTGCCCGCCGCCTCGGGTGTCAGCCTGGCCGCCACCTCGGCGTTCTTGCTGCACAGATCGGGCTTGAGGCTGGAACTGGTGAGGAATCCCGTCACGCAGGCGGTCACGATGGGGCCAAACCCGAAGTCGTTGCCCCCGATGGACAGCACCACCATCTTCACGTTCTCGGTACGGGCAACCTCAGAGAGGAACCCCAACTGCCCCTCGGGGGTGATGCCGGGCTTGTAGTTCCCATCCTCATCGGGCTTCTGGTCGAAGGTGCGAGCGGCCGAACATGCCACGTTCTGGCTGGTCCAGCCGCCGCCGATGTGGATCAAGGCCGAGCGCGAGCGGAAGCACTCGTCACCCGGGACCATCACCCCGTAGTTGTCGTAGGCGTCGGCGCCGCTGTCGCTGCGCTGGAACGCAGCGTCGTTCTTGGGGACGTTGGTGTAGCCGTTGCTATTGCCCTTCCAGCGCCCTGCCGTACCAGCGATGTACGAGTCACCCAGGCTCACCACCGTGCCCAGGGAGGTGTCCTCCTCGGCACCCGCGGCAGCCCGCTCGGCCACGGTGGTCTCCGTGGCCCCTCCATCGTCATCGCCACAGGCGGCTGCCACCAGGGTCAGCGCCACGGCGGCACCCCACCAACGTCGGGTTGCGGTTCTCGTGATCATGTCGTCCTCACTCATGTCATCGGCGTTGGCATTTGGACGCCGAACGTCTCTCTTCTGGTTCCCATCACATCTCGTTCTCAGGGTTGCGCCGGGCGGGTGCGCACGGCGGCGTCGAGGCGGGCCACGTCGAAGCCCGGCACGGGGCGACCCGTCGCATAGCGCCACAGCGCCACCCGGGCATATGCCCCCAACACCGACAACACCAGTGCCGCGTACACCAGCACCACGACGGCGACGACGCCCACCACGGCTGCCAGTGTGGTGGACGACTGCGACAGGGCGAAGACCCCGAAGCCGGCACCCACCGCTGCCACCAACCACACGAACACATAGAGCCACAGGCGGATCTGCACCCGAAGCGCGTTACCCCACTTCTGGCGGATCAACTGGGCCGAGGTGCGAGTGGCCGACCATGCCGACGTGCGCGTGCCGGCGAGGATGGGAATGACGAAGTAGGTCCCCACACCCCAGGCCAGACCACCCAGACCGGCGAGGACCTTGCCCAACAGGCCAGCCTTTTCGCGCAGGGCCCGCAAAACCAGACCCACGACCACCGACAACAACGCCCACTGCAGCACGGCCCACTTGCGCGACCACGCCGCCGCCATGCACGAACGCAAGGTCGGATCGCCTCCGCTCATGCGTTCGTCGGCACCTGCGGCGAAGGCCACGGCGAACAGCGTCACGATGAAGGTGGTGACCAGCAACCCCACGGCCGCGAGCACATAACCCCACGGTTCGCCGTCGCTGGCGGTGAAGAACGCCACCACACCCACGGGGGCCGCGGCTAGGGCGGCGACGAAGCCGCCCAAGACCGGTAACCAGATCAGTTCACGGTCCTTGCGTAACTGCCGCCACGAGGCACCCACGATGCCCTTGCCGGCCCCACGATCGCTCACAGTCGCTCCACCTGTCGTCGAGTCGGCAGCCCTATGGCCCGACCACCCTGCATGTCAACAGCGTTGTACCGTAGCGCGCTGTGACGAAACGGCATGTGCACCCTCTTTCCGCCGTCCTGCTTGCTGCCAGCATCGTCATCGGCGCCTGCGGGTCCACCTCCACGGCGCCGATAAGGCTCGGCGCGCCGGCACCAGCATCCACAGACGCCACCACAGCACCTCGGTCCGTCGACCCGGCGACGCTGCCTCCTCTCAGCTCATCAGACGCCGACGGACCCTCGTCACCACTGCCTCGCACAGCCGAATTGACCCCGCTGTCGCACCTGTCGTCCACGGTGACGCCCACGCTGATCATTCCCGGTGCCAGCGGACCGTGGACCTTCACCATCGATGACGCCGCCGGTGCCGACAGCGACTTCGCACCCTTGGTGTACGAGGAGAGCGGTCCCAGTACCCGCATCCCGGCGAGTGCCGGCCTGCAGCCTGGACGGCTGTACACCTGGACCGCCCGCCAGGACGGCATGCCCGACATCCTGGGCTCGTTCACCGTCGACACCCAACTGTTCGATGTGCAGCACCTCGACCGTGTCGGTGGGGTGGACGTGGGTATGGCCACAGGTGAGGTGACCCTGCTGTGGAACTCGCACGCCGTGCATGCCGTGGCCGGTCAGGTGGGCTTCAGCCTCCGGTTCGCTGCCTCGACGCCACCACAGAACGGGCTCCCCACCGGTTGGCGTGTGACCGCCGCCAGCAGTTCACCGTTCGATCGCATCGACACCCACGCCGACGGAACACTCACCCTGCACGGGGTGAACGGTTTGGTGGTGCACTACCGCAACGAGGGCGACGGCCGCTACGTCCCCTTCGAACACGGTGGTGGACCGTTCTCCAGTGCGGGCACCGCCCCCGTCGTGGCCAGCACCCCCGACGGACAGTGGTTCGTGGCTACCACCCGTGACCTCACCACGGTGTTCGAGCGGCCGACAGGAGCGCCGACCGCCTTCCCCGTCGGTGCGGGAGCACCAGACGAGCCCATGCTGCGACCCTGGTGGGAGGGGGGACGCCTGCGGTCGGTGGTGGACCCCGTGTCGCAGCGCACACTCGACTTCGTGTACGCCGGCGAGGACTGCCCCGCACCGCCCGTCGGCTTCATCTCGGCGCCACCCGGCCTGTTGTGTGCGGTGCGCTTCTGGGACGGCTCGTCCACCGCCCTGCACTACACCACCGACGCCACGGGAGAAGTCCGTTTGTCGCGTCTGGTCGATCGCCCCGAAGCAGGGGCTTCGGGTGCCGAGGTGACCGACATGGCCTACGACGCCGCCGGCCGTCTGGCGGCGACGCGGTCGCCGTTGGTGGCTGCGGCCGTCGCCAACGGGATCATCGACGACGATCCCCAGTTCACCACGCAGATCATCTACGACGACAACGGTCGCGCAGCCACGGTGACGGAACCGGCCGCGTCTCCGGGAGCCGTGCGATGCCAACGTCGATACGACTACCTCAGTTCCGTGGTCACCTCGGCCTTCGATTCGTGCCTGGGAGCGGTGGTGACCGAGGTGGAGTTCGACGCCGCCACCCTCACTTCGTCGGCGATCACCGGCAGCGACGGCCGCTCTCGCCGTTACGAGTGGGACGAGCAGACCCTGCAACCCCTCATCAAGGTCGAGGCCGACGGCACCACCACCACCTACGGCTACGAAACCGATGCCTCCACCACCACGGGGCCCACGCGGGGTTCGCTGTCACAGGCGCCGGTCATCACCCATCGCCACGACGAACAGCGTGGCGCCAATGGGACCATGGAACCGCTGCGCGGGTTGCACATGGTGGCCTGGTCCTGGACCGATCTGCTCAGCAGGTTCCCGGTCAGTGAACTGGGACCGACCCTGGACGGCATCGTGACACCCGCGCTCACGGTGAACTGGCCCACGTCGCCCAGCGGTGTCGAGGGTCCGTGGTCGGCGGTCCTGAGCGGCGAGATCGTCATCGACACGGCGGGCATCTATCGCTTCCGGTCGAACACGGCCAATGCCACCCTGCGCGTGGGCAACGTGCTGTGTGACGACGAGCGGTGCGACGCCCTGGTGCTGGGTGCTGGGCGGCACCCACTGCGACTGGATGTGACGGCCCGGGACGACGCAGCGAGTATGGACGTGGTGTGGTCGGGACCCGACACCGGCGGTGCAGAACAGGCGGTTCCCACGGATCGCCTGCGGCCGGCCTATGGCCGGGTCACCAGCACCACCGTGCTGGATCCTTCGGCGCCCCCAGACACGACCCAAGCACGCTCGGTGTCGGAATTCGCCGACCCCACCCGCTCACGGCTCACTGCCAGAGTCAATCAGGCTGGCCTGCGCACCACGGTCGAGTACGAGGCTGACGAGTCAGGGTGGGGCCGCCAAGTGGCCACCACTCAACCCGGAGGCAACCGCGTGCGCTTCACCTACTGGGGTGACACCGAGATGGCCACATCTCCGTGTCCCGGCGCACAGCCCACGCCACAGGGCGGGGCGCGTCGTTCGGTGATCACACCAGGACCCGATGGTGGCGACGGCCCCGCGTCCACCACCTGGGTGGACGCGGCGGGTCGTGAGGTGGCCCACCGCCTGGGCGACGGTGCCATCAGGTGCCTCTTCTACGACCTCGCCGGTCGCCTGAGCACCACCGAGGTGCTGGGTGGGGAGATGGTGGCCCGCGAGGTGGTGAACTACCACGTGGACGGCGATCCTCGCGTCACCGACCGACTTCAGACGCTGGGCAGCGAGGTCCTCACCCGCCGTGAGGTCGTGGACCTGTTGGGACGTCCCGTCGCGCTCGTCGACGAGTTCGGTGTGCGGCTGGACCTCGCCTACGACGAACGCACCGGCAATGTGGCCACCATCACCACCACGGCACCGGGTACTGCCCCCATCGTCACCACCCAGACGTACGACTCGCTCGGTCGACCGACCGCCATCAGCGTCGACGGCATCGTGCTGGCCACCATCACCAACGACGCTGACACGGTCACCCGCATCCGCTACGCCAATGGGGTGGAGATGGTCGCCACCTACAACGATCTCGTGCGATTGACCGCCATGGACTGGACCACCAGCGATGGCGAGCGACTGGGTTACGAGGAGCAGGTGACGCTGGCGGGATTGATCACCTCCAGCACGTACCGGGTTGGATCGCAACGCTCGACAGCCCGCTACGTACACGATGTCGCCGGCCGTTTGGCCGAGATGACCATCGATGCCGGTGTCGCCAGCGAGGCGGGTCAGTGGAGCTACCGCTACGACGACAACTCGAACCGAGTGTCGGCCACGGTGAACGGCTCCACGACCAACTCCATCTACGACCGTGCCGATCGGCTCGTCGGAGCCGACCTGACCTACGACGCGCGCGGCAATGTGACCCAGTGGGGCACTGTGAGCCTGCGGTACGACGGCTCGGATCACGTGGTGGAGGTGAGCGACGACGACGTCACCACTACCTGGCGACGAGACGTCCATGGCACCATCCTCACCACCACCACACAGACCGCCACCGGCTCGACCACGATGAGTCGTGGTCTCGGCGGCATGGTGCTCGACGGTGACGGGCGCGCCGTTGCCCAACGACTGGAACTACCGGGAGGGGCAGTACTTCACCGGTCGTTGACCAACGACGCCGACGACACCTGGACCCACACTCACCTCGACGGCGACACGTACTTCACCACCGACAGCGACGGGCGCCGCATCGGCGACGTCGTGCTGTTCACACCCTTCGGCGAACCCATCGGCACCTCGACGTCCACCGGTTGGCAGAGTTCACACGGCGTCATGGAGGTCACGTCGTCCACGCCGCTCATCATCATGGGGGCTCGCGTCTACGCCCCCACGCTGGGCCGGTTCCTGCAACTGGATCCGGTGGCAGGCGGCTCGGCCAACGGTTACGACTACGCCAACCAGAACCCGGTCCACATCAACGACCCCACCGGCGAGTCGTTCCTCGACTGGCTCCCCACCGCCTTCGTGCTGTCGGCCACGTTGGCCTCCATGGCGTTCATCCCACCGGCCACGTCGTTCCTCACCGGCGCCGTGGTGGGGGCCCTCGTGACCACCGGCATCAAACTGGGTGACTACCTGATCGCCCGAGCCGTGGGCCACGACAGCCCCTTCACCTTCGCCCAAGCCGCCGAGCAGGTGGGGTTGTCCTTCGCCTTCGGTGGATGGGGCGGCTACACCGGCTACACCAAGACCGCAGCGGCGGTGAAGTTTCCCGTCGCCAACCACGCTTGGATCGAGACCATGCTGCATCACAGCCCGGCTCGCACCACACCGGCCCCGGTGACCGTGATGGGCGCTCGAGTGGAGACCTCGTCGGGGATAGAGGTGACCGGCACGAGTACGGCCGGCGTGCGAGCTGCCGCCCCCGCACCGCAAGTTCGTCCCCGCCGTCAGGAGGGTGACTGGTGGTCGGACTGGCGGCGCATCGTGCTGCCCCTCACCGACACACGCCTCACGAGGTAGCCACCACCGGACCGGTTCGCATCATGAACACCGTCAAGGCATCGAACCACAGTTCCTCGAGAGCCAGCACGGCTCCCACGCCGCCGCGTCCACCGGCCGACAACGCCTGGTAGGCCGCATAGCCCCACTGGGCTGTCCAGACGGTGTAGCCCGAGTCGAAGCCCTGGCTGGCGAGGAACTTGGCAACCTCGTCCACGGCGAACTTGGCCAACTGCACCGAGGCATCCAGAGCCTCGGGCGTCGCCACGTACACGGCCTCGTTGGCAAAGCGGAAGTCGTCGATGCCAAAGGCCTGAAGTGCCGCCAGCAGCGACACCACGCCGAGGTAATACGTGAAGGCGTAGGCCGTCTCCTCCAACTCCTCACGTAACGTGCCCACGCCGGCTCGCTCGGCGGCCGCCGCCATGTCGCCCATCTTCACCACGATGGGCAGCAGCGAGAACACCTGGCGTTGGTCGGCGGCTTCACGCAGGTCGCTCACCCCCAGCAGCACATCACTCACGTACACCTCGTTGGCTTCCGCCGCACGCATGAGGAAGTCCGAATAGATGGAGAGGTACTCGGCGAGGGCGGCCGGATCACCGGCATTGCGCGACGGCATGGCCCGGACCACGCTCATGGCATCGGCGAACTGCACATCCAGGTTCGTGCCCATGTCCGAGATCAGTCGAGCAGCGGCGTTCAGATCTGGTGACCCGGAACTGACCGCCAACTCGTCGTCCAGGGCCAACAGCGCCCCCAAGGAGTACACGGGCCAACCCAGGGCGGGAATCACCGACAGCATCTGCTCGTATCCCATGGTGGCGGCCTCGTCGAGGACAGACTCGACAGAGGCGCGAGTGCGGTCCACCAACGACTCGGCCTCGTCACGCAACACCCGTGCCGTGCCCACAGGACCATTGGCGGCGAGGGTTTGCTCGAGTTCCACATCGGCCAAGCGCCGACGCACGGTCAGCAAGGTGTCCACCCCCAAGCCGTAGGCCGTGGGCAGATCGTCCCGAGCCAGGGCGCCGTTCACATCGGCCAAGGAGACGGTGAGGTTGGCGTCGGTGGCGACAGAAGCCGGGGCATCGGCCAGATCGGCTTCGATCAGGGCGATCTGCCGCTCGGTGTTGACACGGGCCGCCTCCACTACCGATGCTGGAAGTTCATAGGCGGGCAGGTCGGGATAGGCGAAATCGCTGCCGCTGAAGATGGCGAACGCCTGTTGGATGTCGGCGACGATCTGCACCTCGACGCCCAGTTCGGCCCCCACTTCAGTGGCCGGCACCTGCGCTCCCGTGGCGGCCCGGCGAACCGTGGCGTTGGCGGGCGACAGCAGCACGGTGGTGTATCCCGCCTCGGCAGCGGCCTTCAGTTTGAGTTCCACGCCGCCGATCTTGCCGATGGTGCCGTCGGCGGTGATGGTGCCCGTCATGGTCACGTCGGGTCGCAGTGGGCGCTCCAGAAGTGCCGACATGATGCCCACGGTGAGAATGGCGCCGGCCGAGGGACCGTCGATGGGACCAGTGACGGCGAAGTCGACATCGACCCCGACCGGGCTCACGCCGCTCACCATGGTGCCGACCACCGCCGCGCTGGCCGACGCCGCTCGCCACGCATCGCCAGCACCTTGAGCTTCGATATCGGCCAGTTCGATGGCGAAGTCGCCACCGCCCGATGCATCCACACGCACCTTGGCCTTCTCGATACCGCTGAGGCCGCGGCCGGTGTCGGCCCACAGTGCTGGCACCGTCACCTCCACGGCACCATCCACCTCTCGAGGCTCACCCGTGCCTGACGAGTCGCCCGACGAACTGCAGGCGGTGATCAGGCTGGCCGTGACCAACACGGCAGCGAAGGCGGTTTGACGAGTCATGAGTGCGGCTCCCGATCCTGGGCGAACGTCGTGCGGAGGTTCTCGATGGATTTGGTGGACAACTGGCGCGGCCACGCCACGATCTTGCCGAATGACAGGCCGACGTACACGATGGTGTTGAAGCCCACGAGGGCCGACAGGAGGAAGAACCAACGGCCCCGCAAGATCGACTCGGGGAACAAGACACCGGCCACGATCACCTCGGTCATCTCCATCAACTCCGATCCACCAATCCGGCTCGCTGCACGTGGCCCCAGCGATGGCCACGAGCCCGTGCGATGTCCCACAGCGACGCGAAGAAGTTCGCTTGGAGAAAGAAGGCATAGCCCACCTCGATGACCAGCGGGGCGGCGATCAGGCGGGCCTTCCAACCTCCGTGCCACACCGTGGCCACGCGCTCGACCATGAAGACCAGCGTGAGCGCCGTCCAGAACGGGAACCACACCCAGTGGTCGAGAGACAGCGCCATGACGGTCCACATGATGTATGCCGAGGTCAGGGCCACGGCGCCATAGGCGATACCGAACTGCTGAGCCCACGACCGAGCGGTCGCCGTGGTGAGCCGATACGAGGCCAGGTTTTCCAGGGCCCCCCGTTGCCAACGCTTCCGCTGCACCCACAGAGCGCGCCAGTCGGGCATCAACTCGGTCTCCACCACGCAGTCGTACGGTGACACCATGCGACGCCCCAGAGACTTGAGCGCCATGGTCAACTCGTTGTCCTCGGTGATGGCGGCGGTGTCGTACACATCGCCGGGTAGCCCCGGTAACTCTCGTCCCCGGGCGGCGGCCACATCGGCCAGCACCGGGAACCGGAACATCGATGCCGTACCCGTGAGCACGAACACACGCCCGCGCCGCTGGCGAATCTGCAACTGATAGCGGTAGTACTCGTTGCGTTGTAGTTGACCTACGAGGCCGTGGCCGGGTTCTCCGTAGAACAGACCACCCACTGCGTGCAGACCCGGGTCTGCCTCGAGGGTGTGGGCCGCGACCTCGATGAACCGATGGCTCAGGCGTGTGTCGGCGTCCATCACCAACACGGCGTCACCCTCGTCCAAGACAGCGCCCAATGCAGCGAGAGCCTGGTTCAGCGCGCCGGCCTTGCGGAACGTGTTTCCCTCGGTCACGATCACCTCGGCGCCGTGCCGACGCGCCACCCCCACGGTGTCATCGGCACAATTGTCGGCGACCACCACGATGCGATCGGGCGGACGGCTCTGGCGTCCCAATGCCGCCAACGTGCCGGGAAGACTCGACTCCTCGTTGTGAGCGGGAATCAGGCATGTCACTCGCGCGCGGCCGATCTGTGGAAGAGCCAACTCACCTCGCGGTGGGAACAGCGAGCGCCACTGGGTGAGGATCTCCAGCAACGCCGCCGCCGCGATCACGGTGGCGATTCCCAGGGCGCCCAAGGCCGCAAGGTGCGTGGGCGGACTGGACTCGAGCACCTCGAACCGCACGAACAGCAGATGCAGATGGAGTTCCTTGGGATCGTCGGGGGTGTCGTCGAAGTAGTAGGCCACGATGGCCGCCACGACGGTCACTACCAGGGTGACCACCAGCACGATCAAGACCACGAGACGGCCGAGAGTGCGCCCTCGCCCCACCGGTCCACCATCATGTTCGAGGGTCCCAGTCGTCACATCCGCACAGTAGTCATCACCGTTGCCCTCGCGCCGTGTGACTCGGACGCTCGGTCAGGGAAGGTGTTCGAGGTCGTCGAGGTCCTTGGGCCGGCCTCCCACCACCATGAACTCAACGTCGTGAGCGGTCAACAACCTCAAGAACTCGCTGAAGTCGGGCGGAAACTCGATCGTCGCCATAGTTCATCCTGCGCAGTCGAAGCATGTGGTTCAGGCACTCGTCAGGGCTTTTCGACCACCAGAACTCCCGATCCTGACGATCAGCTTCAGCGAACGAGGACACCACCTGGAGTGAACGTTCGATCACCCCTCGAGCCTACCGATCCATGAGCGAGCCCCGGTTCCACCGTGACGTCACCACCCCGGCGGCTGTACCGTCGGGGTGGTGGGTGTCCCCTCGCTCTCCCCCACCCAGTTCCAGACCGCGTTCAGCGCCGTCACCTCGGCGGTACAGCGGGTGGTGCATGGGAAAGAAGCCGAAATCGACCTTGCGGTGATCGCCCTGCTCGCCGGCGGTCACCTGCTCATCGAAGACGTTCCCGGGGTGGGCAAGACCTCCCTGGCCAAGGCCTTGGCGACAGCGGTGGGTTGCGACTGGAAGCGGGTGCAGTTCACCCCTGATCTGCTGCCCAGCGACCTCATCGGGGTCACGGTGTACCGGCGTAGCGACGAAGCGTTCCACTTCACACCCGGACCGGTGTTCACCAATCTCATGGTGGCCGACGAGATCAATCGTGCGTCGCCCAAGACGCAGTCGGCGTTGCTGGAGGCGATGGAGGAGCGAACGGTCACCGTGGATGGTGCACGCCACGAACTCCCTGATCCGTTCATGGTCATCGCCACCCAGAACCCCATCGAGCAAGAGGGCACCTACCGCCTGCCGGAGTCGCAGATCGACCGCTTCATGGCGCGACTGTCGCTGGGGTACCCCGACCCCTCTGCCGAGGTGCGCATGCTGCACGACACCGGCTCCACACGGACCCTGGCCGACCTGCACCAGGCGGTCGAACGCGACATGGTGCTCGCCATGATCGCTCACGTGGGCACGGTGCATCTGGCCGATTCGCTGAAGGAGTACCTGGTGCGCCTGGTGACGGCCACACGCACCCACTCGGCGGTGAGTCTTGGGTTGTCGCCTCGTGCCACCCTGCAATGGGCCAGTGCCTCTCGGGCGCACGCCGCAGCGCAGGGTCGCGAGTTCGTACTGCCCGACGACGTGAAGGCCGTGGCCGAGGCGTGCCTGGCGCACAGGTTGCTGCTGGCCAACGATCGCCAGCGGCAGACCTCGGCGTCCGCGATCGTCGCCGAGGTGCTGGCCACCGTCCCGGTTCCTGTCGGAACCTGAGATGCGGCTGACCCGCAGCGGAGTGTCGCTGCTGGCGATCGGCGCTGCCACCCTCGTGGTGGCCCGGACCGTTCAGGTGCGCCAGACGTGGATGATCGGGGCCAGTCTGCTGGTGGCTGTCGTGGCGGCCACGATCACGGTGGCCCGCCGCAACGACTCGCTCGTGCTCACACGCACGGTGGAACCCGACGATCTCCGGGTGGGCATCGACGCCCGCGTGGTGGTGGACCTCGAGGTCACCTCCAGCCGCCCCTCGCCGCCCGTGGTGTTGACCAGTGGCACCACGACGTGGCGACTACCGCCCCTGCCTCCAGGCACCACACATCGGTTCTCGTGGACTCTGTCCACGGCACGGCGAGGCATGGTGTCACTTCCACCAATGGAGGTGCACCGTGCAGACCCACTCGGACTGATTCGCCGCAGCAGGGTCGCCAGCAGTGCAGTCGACGTGGTGGTAGCACCTCGTACCGCTCCCCTGGTGATGGCGCAGATGGGCGTCGGGGCCCTCGGAAGTCAGTTGACGCAGCGAGCGCAGCACTTCGGGGTGGGCGAGTTCGAAGGTCTCCGTCATTACGTGGAAGGTGACGACCTTCGCCTGGTCCACTGGAAGGCCTCTGCTCGCAGTACAGAACTGCTGGTGAAGCAGTTCTCGCTGGAAGGTGTACGGCGCTGCACGGTGGTGGTCGACACGTCGACTGCCAGCACCGAAGACGAGTTCGAAACCGCTGTCAGCATCGCCGCCAGCCTGGTGGAGGCGGCTTGCGACACGGACTTGTCGATGCGACTCGCCACCACAGGAGGCATGGACCTGTCGCCGACCGCGTCCCTGGTCGGCAGACGACAGGCCTTGGCGGCCCTGGTACCGAGTTCTACGGTGCTGCTGCCGCAGCGCGATCCCGCCGACGGCGTGGGCGTGCTCATCTGCATCACGCCCACCATCGACAGCGAACCGTGGCTCCGCCGGGATCAGTTCGCCGACCCAGCCATGGTCACACTGGCCGTGAGTCTTCGGGGCGAACCCGGCACCAACGTCATCGACGGCTCGTCCCTCGAGGGGTTCGCACAGGCTTGGAACCGACTGGCCACAGCCCGCACCGACCTGGGAGGCCTCTCATGAGGCGACCGTCGTGGCCGGTGTCGGCAGTGTCGGCCCTCATGACGCTGGCGACGGCGATGACCGCCACCCGTCTCTTTCCCGACCGGCGATTCGTGCTGGACGTAGCGGTGATCATCGCCGTGGGGCATGGGGTGCCGGCGTTGGTGCGATGGTGGCGACTGCAGTGGTGGGCATGGGCGCCCCCGATGGTCCTGGGCCTGGCACTGGTACTGGTCGTACGTTTCACCGGCGACACGACCCGTTGGGGTCTGCCCACCGTCGACACCCTGCGGGCGTGGCGACAGGTGTGGCGTTTCGCCGACGAGTTCCTGCCCACAGCACGCCCACCGGTGGACTACGCAGCCGAGTGGGCCGCTTTGTTCGGTGCCGCGGTCGCAGTGACCGTGCTCACGACCGAAGTGGTCGCCCACCTGGTGCGCTCACCACGGTGGTCGCTGGTGCCCAGTGGCGTCATGTTCACCACCTTGTTGGTGTTCGGTCGGGGCGGTGGTGCCACGACCCTCACCGTGGTGTTCGTGGCGACGACCCTCACCTCGCTGGCCGTCATGGCACATCGCTCGGCAGGAGCCGCACCTGTGGTGGGCCTCTCGCAAAGGCGAGGCCGGGTCACCGCAGGGGCATCGACCACCGTCGCCTTGGTGACCGTGATTGGCGTCGGGCTCGGCCCGTTGATCCCGTCGTCGGGGGCCGAGCCATGGGTGGCGGTGCGCGGTCGCGGTGGTGGCGGCCTGCTGCTCGATCACCCCTTGGTCGACATCCGGGGACGACTGGTGGACCAGTCGACGGTGGAGATGTTCACCGTGACCAGCGACCAGCCGTCGTACTGGCGCCTGGCTTCGCTGGCCGAGTTCGACGGTGTCACCTTCGAGGTGCCACGTCGAGAGATGAGGCGACTGGACACCATCAGTACGGCCTCGGCGACGTTGCGCCACGAGATCACGATCACCGCGCTGCCAGGGCGCCTGGTACCCGCCGCACCCGAGCCTGTGCTCACCGAGCGACGAGATGTTCGATGGCATGAGGGCAGTGCCTCGCTGATCGCTGCGCGTGCGTTGAACCGACCGCAGAAGTTCGTGATCGTGTCATCGCCTCCCGACCTCGACGCCAGTCGTCTCGCCGGTCCCGCCACCACGTCGGCCACCACGGCACCCGACGCCGTCTACACATCGCTTCCCGCCGACCTCTCCCCGATGGTGGCAGCGACCGCCCGTGAGGTTCTCGTCTCCTGGGGACTGGACCCAGCCACGGCCGTGCAACGCCCGTACGTGGCAGCGTTGGCCCTGCAGGACTGGTTCCGACGTGAGTTCACCTATGACGTCGACGTCACCTTCACCCGGGACGCCACCGCCATCGCCGACTTCCTCGCCCAACGTCGGGGCTACTGCGAACAGTTCGCCATCGCCTTCGCCGCCATGGCCCGAACCTTGGGCATCCCTGCCCGGGTGGCCGTGGGCTTCACCCCCGGCCAACGCATCGACGCCGTGACGTGGTCGGTGCAGGGTCGCCACGCCCACGCCTGGCCCGAGGTGTGGTTCGCCGATGTGGGATGGGTGGGGTTCGAACCCACACCAGGACGTGGCGCGCCCGGGGCCGAGGCGTACACCGGCGTGTCAGCAGCGCAGGACGTCGGCCCCGGACTGGTGGGGCCGGGACCCGACGGAACCGTGGACCTGGCACCGTCCACGAACGACGAACCCACGGCACTCGACGACTTGATCGCGTTTCCCGAGGAACTCCCCGACGTTCCGGTGGAAGAGATCGACACCGCAACACCCGCCGCAGCAGATTCTCCGGTGCCCACACTGCGTGCAGCCGGTCTGGGGCTGATCGCCTTGCTGGCCTCGGGTCCGGTTGTGGTGCGCAGACTGCGCGACCGACGCCGACGACGGTTGACCGCCAAGGCCTTGGTGGATGTGGTGTGGCCCCGTTTGTGCACCGCACTGCGGTCGGTGAAGGTCCCCGTCCACGAGGCCATGACACCACGCGAGGTGGTGCGGGTGACGGCCCGGTACCACCCCGATGTGAGTCGCCTGCTGGAACCCGTGGTGGGCCAGGTGGAACGAGCGTCCTATGCGCCCCACACGACCACGGCGGCGACGGCCTTGCTGCGCCAGGTCGCCACGGCGCGCGCACTGCTGCGCCGCAAACGGCGACTGCTCGACCGCTTCGCCGACTACGTGCGGCCCTGGCGCGACTGAGTTGGCGAGCACCCCTTGTCGTCTACCCTGGCCCCATGGCTTCGGTGCCCCTGGTGTCGGTGAAACCGCCCCGCTTCACTCGTCACGAGAGCGCACTGGGACGACCCTTCTACGTGGCCGACCAGCTCTGGCGTATTCCGCCCAGTCGGGCACTCGCCACCGTGACCAATCCGGGGGTCGCCTCGGGTTCGGCGCGGTCGTCGCTTCGCTTCGACCTGCGAGACCGCCAACAGCGCAGTCAGTGCTACGAGATCCTCTTGGTGGACGGCTCGCCCGACGAGTTGGCCACATGGGTCGACGGCCTGTTCCTCGCCGAACTGTGGGACGAGTTGGTGCTGCCGCGCACCATCCGACGGCAATGGCAGCCCATCATCGATGCCGCTTGGGAGGCCTGAACCGGCATCGCCCTACTAGCGTGCGACGATGATGAAGCGAGTCATCCTGTTCTTGGTCGCCATTGCCGTGACGCTGCTGGCCCCGGCTGCGGCTGGTGCGCAGTCGTCGGATGGACCCACCGAAGTGTTCATCGGCGCTTACATCAACGATGTGAAGGACGTCGACCTCGCCTCGAACAGTTACTCCATCGACATGTACCTGTGGCTGCGATGGAACGACCCGGACATCGATCCGTCGCAAAGCATCCAGGCCCTGAACCCCATGGATGCGTGGCTGTCGGTGGAGCCGTTCTACGACGAACCCATCACGCTGGGCGACGGCTCGTTGTACAACGTCATTCGCTACCTGGGGAACTTCTCGGGCAAGTTGGCCTTGCACGACTATCCCTTCGACCAACAGGTGCTGACGATCACCTTGGAAGATGCCGACAGCACTGCAGCCGACCTGGTCTACGTCCCCGACCCGTTGTCTCCCACCGTGGCGAATCCGGAACTCGTCATTCCCGGCTGGCAGGCCGAGCACGCACGCATCACCGTGACCGACTATCCCTACGCCAGCACATGGGGTAACACCGACGCCCGCGCTGGCGAGGTGTACTCGCGGGTGTCCATCGAACTGCCGGTTCACCGGCCGGTGGTGTCGTCGGCGGTGAAGATGTTCTTCCCGTTGGGTCTCGTCTTGCTGACCGGCGTGCTGACGTTCTTCCTCAAGCCGACCATGGTCGAGTCCAAGGTCGGCACCGCCATCACCGCACTGCTGACACTAGTGGCGTTGCAGTTCACCGTCATGGGGGCACTTCCCGCCGTGGGCTACCTCACCATGATCGAGGTCATCTACGCCCTGTCGTTCCTGTTCGTGCTGTACACGCTGGGCATCTCCATCTCCACGGCGTGGTCCAAGCGTGACCCCGAGTCGGTCGAGGCGGTGCGCTTCGACCGCCGCACCCTCACCTACGGGTTCGCCGGATACCTGATCCTCATCGCCGCCACCTTGGTGGGCTACCTCGCCTGATCGCGCCTGAGTTCGGCGAACGTCGCCGGAGGCGTTTTCCACGGCTCGTGTGGCGTGCCGCGCACAGCCGCCTCGATGGCCTGCCACACACGTTCCGGTGTGCACGGCATGTCGAGATGCCGCACGCCGAGGTGCGCCACCGCATCGATGACGGCGTTCTGCACGGCGGGAGTGGCACCGATGGTGGCGGCCTCGCCGATGCCCTTGGCGCCCAGTGGGTTCAGCGGTGTGGGCGTCTGGGTGCTGACCACATGGAACGGTGGGAAGTCGGGGGCGGTGGGAATGGTGTAGTCGACCAGGGTGGACGTGACCGGTGTTCCTGCCTCGCCGTAGCGCACCTCTTCGAACAGTGCCTGGCCCACCCCCGCCGCGATACCGCCGTGCTGCTGACCCTCCACGATCAACGGGTTCAGCACAGTGCCGCAGTCATCCACCGCGACGTGGTGGAGCAGTCGTACGAAGCCGGTCTCACGGTCCACCTCCACCACCGACACGTGAGCGCCGAAGGGGAACGTGGCACCGGCCTGCTCGAAGGTGAACTCCCCCCACAACGCTTGCTGTTCCCGTGTCGCCACGTCGGCGAGTTCGGCCCACGTGAGCGCTCGCGACGGCACTCCGGCCACCCCGACGGTGGCCGCAGCGACATCCACCACGATGTCGTCCACGTCGGCCTCGAGGTGCCGTGCCGCCAGACGGCGCGCCTGATCCACGAGGACCTCGGTGGCCCCCTTCACTGCGGAACCACCCAGCTGCAGCGACCGGGAGCCTCCGGTACCCGACCCGGTGGGCACTCGGTCGGTATCGCCATCGACGAGTGCTATGCGCTGCATCGGGATGCCTGTGAGGTCGGAGACGACCATGGCATAGGACGTGCGGTGGCCCTGGCCGTGAGCCGCCGTTCCGGCGTACACCGTGGCCGAGCCGTCGAGATGCACTTCCACCGAGGCGAATTCGCTGCCCGACCCTCCGGCGGTCACCTCCACGTAGCACGACACACCGATGCCCAGCAGATGGCGATCCCCGCCTTCGCGTCGACGGCGCTGTTCGGCCCGCCACCGGTCGTACCCGGCTTCGGTGCACGCTCTCCGCAGGGTCATGGCGTAGTCGCCCGAGTCGTACCGGTGGCCGAACAAGGTTCGGAATGGAAAGGACGACGCTGGAATGAAGTTCTTCAGACGCAACTCGACGGGGTCCATGCCCAACTCGTGGGCCGCCTGGTCCACCACGCGTTCCACCATGGCCGTGGCCTCAGGCCGCCCGGCGCCGCGATAGGCACCCATGGGGGTGGTGTTGGTCACCGCTCCCACCACATCGATCTGCGCTGCAGGAATGATGTAGGGACCCTGACCCATGCGGCGCGTTCCCCCTGGCAGCATGGCGCCAAGCCCGGGATACGCACCCGCATCACCCACCAGGTGCACCCGCAGCCCGGTGAAGGTACCGTCGCTTTGGCACCCCAGCTCCACGTACTGAACTTGACCCCGACTGTGGGGAAGCGACACCAGATCATCGCTGCGAGTGGGTGTCCATCGCACGGCACGCCCCAGGCGTCGGGCTGCTTCGGCCACCACGGTGTACTCGGGGTGCAGACCGGCCTTCCCACCGAAGCCCCCACCCACCTGGGGGGTCACGAGGTGGATCGCCTGGCGTTCCATCCCCAGGACCTCGGCCAGTTGACGGTGCACGGCATGGGGCATCTGATTCGACACCCACACCGTCAGTCGACCGTCCGATTCGGGTCGCGCCGCGCACGCATCGGGTTCCATGGCCACCACCGCCATGCGCTGATTCACGTACCGACCGCGCACCACCACGTCGGACTGCGCCTCGAGATCCAGTTCGGCATCGTCCAGCACCACGACCGCCCGGTTATGACCCAGTGTCGGGAAGACCGCGGGCGCCATGGACTCGAGTGCGGCCTCGGCGTCGATCACCTCGTCGAGGGGTTCGACCTGCACTGCCACAAGGGCCGCTGCATCGGTGGCCGCCGCTCGTGTCGTGGCCAACACCACTGCCACCGCTTCCCCCACGAATCGAACCCGATCGGTGGCCAGGGGCGGCCGGGCGAACTCGTCGTGCACCTTGGCCAGACCATGATGAGCGGCGAGCGCGAGATCGGACGCTGTCCACACGGCGACCACCCCGGGCACGCAGGACGCCTCGTCGGTCTCCACGGTCAACAGTCGTCCGTGGGCCACGTCCGAACGCACGAACACGGCGTGCAGTGCATCGCCCAGGTCGAGGTCGGCGAGGAAGGTCGCCCGTCCGGTCAGCAGGTCGGGATCCTCCACCCGCTGTACCCGTGTGCCCAGGATGGAACCGGGTCGTGTGTCGCTCATGGGCGCAGTCTCGCGCCCCGGTACCCCGGTTCCGAGGTCCGACTACCGTGCGTCCGACGAACCCATCCCAACGGAGGTGTGTGATGTCGCGTGTTCATGTGGTCACCGGTGCAGCGTCGGGTATCGGTGCCGCCACCAAGGCGTTGCTCGAGGCCCAAGGCGACCGAGTCATCGGCGTCGACCTCCACGACGCCGACATCACGGTGAATCTCGCAGATCCTGATGGACGCCGCAGGTTGATCGACGATGTCACCCGACTCTCGGGCGGAGCGATCGACGGTGTCCTCGCCATAGCCGGCTTGGCCTCACCGTCACCGGCCACCGTGGGCGTCAACTACTTCGGCACCCTGGCAACACTGGAGGGGCTGCGCCCACTGCTGCTGTCGTCAGCGGCACCGCGAGCGGTGACGGTGTCGTCCATGGCGGCGCTCATGGACGTGGACGACGACCTCGAACGACTCCTCGCCTCACACGACGAAGCAGCATCGTTGCTTCGTGCAGAGAAACTCGCGGACACCCGACCTCCCGGTGAGGACCGCATCTACGCCACCACCAAGCGGGCCCTGTCGCGTTGGGTTCGACGGGTGGCCGCCACCGAGGCATGGGCGGGAGCAGGCATTCCCCTGAACGTCGTGTCACCCGGGGTCATTCGCACCCCCATGGTGGCCGGCATGCTGGCAACACCAGCGGGGGTCGAGTCGCTCCAACGAGCCGTGCCCATGCCACTCAACGGTTTCGCCGAACCCGAGGTGGTGGCGCAGTTGCTGGCCTGGCTGGTCAGCCCCCACAACAGCCACCTGTGCGGGCAGATCATCTACGTGGACGGTGGTAGCGACGTGGCGATGCGCGGCGACAGCGTGTGGTGAGCGCGGTCGCCCGGTCAGAAGCGACCGGGCCGCATCACCTGCACCGGCGCCATCCACGCCACCACGGCATATCGCTCGAAGTACTTCTCGGCCAGCATCGTCATGATGGCGTCGGCCACCGCCTCGGTGACCACGGTCTCGAGGCGAATGCTGGGACCGGTGAGGTCGAGCGAACGATTACCTGTGACACCCTCGCCTCGGACGTGATCGAGCGAGTACCCCTTGGCACCGCACGCCTTGATGTCGTCGACCAGGCGATGCTCGACCACGGGTTCGGCGACGATCGTGACCAAGTGGCGAGGCACGGTCTGCATGGGAACTCCGTTTCGAGGTCGTCGGCTGCGCGATCAGGTGAGCGCTTCGGCGATTGCAATGTAGAGCGGAATACCCAACGCGATGTTGAACGGGAAGGTGATCCCCAACGACGCAGTGACGTACAGCCCGGGGCTGGCCTGGGGCAGGGCGATGCGCACCGCGGCCGGAGCAGCGATGTACGACGCGCTGGCGGCCAGTGTGGCCATGACGGCCACCCCGCCTGTGGACATACCGGCCAGCGTGGCGCCCACAGCACCCAGCGAGCCGTTCACCAGGGGAATCACCACACCCAGCACCACGATGCGGAGACCGGCCTGACCGATGTCGCGCAGTCGTTCGGCGGCCACAGCACCCATCTCCACCAGGAACAGCACCAGTGCGCCGGCGAAGAGTCCACGGAACAGGGGGTCGGTGGGTGCAAGACGTTCCTCACCCACCACCGCTCCCACCACCAGACCGGCCAAGAGCAGCGTGATGGATCGCCCCCGCACCACATCGCTGAGAGCGTGGCGCCAACCTTCCTCATCACCGCCCCCGCCTTGGCCGCGCTTGGCGAGGTACAACGCCACCACGATGCCGATGACCTCGAGGACCGCCAGCAGACCCGCCACGTACCCCTCGTAGGAGAGGCCACGAGTGTCGAGCGACGCCAGCACCACCGTGAAGGTGACCGCCGAGACGGAGCCGTAGTGCGCAGCCAGGGCGGCAGCATTCACGAGGTCCAGACGACCTGCCACGCGCAGCAGTGCGAACGCCACCAGAGGCGTCACCACTCCCAGTACCAGCGTGGCGATGATCGGCTGCCAGATGTCCGCCAACGAGGTCTTCGCCAACGCCGTCCCGCCCTTGAGGCCGATGGCCAACAACAAGAACGTCGACAGGATGGGGTACAGGGCCTCGGGGAGACGGATCTCGAACCGAGCGAGGGTGGCCAGCAAGGCCACCACAAAGGCCACGACGGGTGCCGTGAGCAGGTTGTCGACAAGCGCTGAGGCGATCACAGGTCAGGCCTCGACACCGTCGACCAGCGGTGCCACCACGGCCCGCACATGACGGTGCGACTCGAGAGGGTGGCGCAGTGGGCGATCGAGATGGATGTCGTACACGTTGCGCCGACCCTCTTTGGTCACGGTGAGGAACCCGGCCGCCTCGAGTTCGTGCACGATGCGGTGCACGGCCCGCTCGCCGATCCCCACGACATCGGCCACCTCACTGAGCCTGATGTCAGGGGTGCGCGCAATACAGATCAACACGTGGGCATGGTTGGTGAAAAACGTCCACTGCGGTGCCGGCGGGGCGTTCTCCGTTTTCTCATCTGCCACGGGAAACATGCTTCCACCCACATATGTGGTATGCCAAACGCACTGCCAGACTGACCGCCATGGGTCGCGCCGATGTGCAGGTGGTGTGGTTCAAGCGAGACCTTCGCATTCATGACCACCGACCGCTGCGGGCGGCGGCCGCCGCGGGACCGGTGATCCCGCTGTACATCGTGGAACCCGATCTGGTGTGGCGCAACGCCGACCACGACCCACGACAGTGGGCCTTCGCCCGGGAGTGCCTGGTCGATCTCGATGCCTCTCTTCGGCACCTGGGTGCACCACTGGTGGTGCGTACGGGCGACGTCGTTGGCGTCCTCGAGCACCTACGGAACGAGTTCGGGGTGGCGGCCGTCCATGCGCACGAGGAGACGGGCAACCTCGCGACCTATGCCCGGGACCGTGCCGTGGCGCGCTGGGCGCGACAGCACCGCGTGGCATTCCACGAAACACCCCAGGTCGGGGTGATCCGGAGGCTGAGCGACCGGGATGACTGGTGGTCGCTGCGCCAGGCGCGCCTGGCCGAACCGGTTGTGCCGCCACCGGACCACCTCGAGGGCGTGGCGGTGGACCCTGGCGAGTTGCCCCCCGCCCCGTCGTCGGAGGCTTGGACCTGGCGTCAAGAGGGCGGCGAGTCGCTGGGCAGACGACGCCTCATGGAGTTCCTGGCGAAGGGCGTCCGCGGGTACGAGCACGTCTTGTCGAGCCCGCTCACGGCATGGGACGGGTGTTCACGACTGTCGCCGCATCTCGCCTACGGCACCCTCAGCATGCGCGAGGTCGTGCGGCGCACCGAAGCTGCCATGGGGCGCGCCCCACGTGAACTCCGGGCTTCGCTGACCGCCTTCGGTGAACGGTTGGCCTGGCACGACCACTTCATCCAGAAGCTGGAGACCGAGCCCGAACTGGAGCAGCGCAGTTACCTTCCCGAGTTCGACGCCCTACGCGACCACGTGGACGAGCGGGCGCTCGAGGCGTGGCGGACCGGCACCACCGGGTATCCGTTTCTGGACGCCTGTGTGCGCTCACTGGCCTCCACCGGATGGCTCAACTTCCGCATGCGGGCCATGCTGGTCACCTTCGCTGCCCACGATCTGTGGCTCCCGTGGCAGAGCTTCGGGCCGCAGTTGGCCCGTTGGTTCACCGACTATGAACCCGGCATCCACTGGCCCCAGGTGCAGATGCAATCGGCGACCTCGGGTATCAACACCATTCGTGTGTACAACCCGGTCAAACAAGGCAGGGATCACGACCCCACGGGTGAGTTCACCCGACGGTGGGTGCCCGAGTTGGCTCACCTCGACACCGAACGCCTGCACGAGCCGTGGCGCTTCGACGCGCGCCCGGCCGACTATCCGCCACCGGTGGTGGACCATGCCGCCGCGGCGCCACGTGCGATCGCCCGCATCGAGGCCCTGCGTTCACGCCTGACGCCGCAGCGGCGCGCCGTGCTGGAGCGTCATGGCAGCCGTCGCCCGGCGCCGGCCCGCCGTCGCTGACGCAGTCGCCTACCGCTCACGGGCAGGTCTGAGAAATTCTTATCTCTCACTTGACCTATTGCCACTCTCTCTGCCATAAGATGGATTCTGGCAGAGGCTGTGCCTTATCTGCCAGGTGCGTCACAGCACCACGACTCATCTGGAGGATCCGTGAACATTTACCGTCGTCAGCGACGAGTAGTCGCAGCCCTGGTGGCTGGCGCACTCCTCGTCACGGCATGCGGAGGGGGTGACGACTCGTCGTCGAGCGACGACGCGTCGCGTGCTGCCGCAGAGGCCGAAGCCGAAGAGACCGTCCAGGTCACCGAGTACGACCTGGTGCAGTTCTCGCCCGCCGACCGCAAGGCCGTCGGTGAAGCGCTCGACGCCAGTGGCGTCGCGTACACCTGGCAGGGCGCTCTGCTGACCGTCGACGCCGCCAACGAGGCTGCTGTCGAGGGTGCCATCGAGGCACTGCCCGAGCAGGAAGAGGCCGCCACGGTGGAGGGGGCCAAAAACAAGTCGCTGAAGCGGGCGTGGAAGAAGGTCTCCAAGGGCGCCTCGAAGACAGTCAACGACGTGGGCAACGCTGCGAACAACGTGGTGAACACCGTTGCTGCCGCCGTGACCAGTGCCAACGACCAGGCGCTGGCTGCCGTGTCGAAGGAGTACCGCAACGCCTCGGGTCAGGTGGTCGACGGTCTGGGCAACATCGTCAGCCAGCTGCCCACCACGTGGCCCAACGAACTGGGCCCCGACGCCATGAAGCTGATCGCTCAAGAGGCCGAGAAGCAGCTGAACAGCGCCATGAACCAGCTGAAGTCGCTCGGCAAGCAGCTCAAGAACATGTCTGCAGGCGACGCCGAAGTGGCCGTGAACTCGATGCTGGGCAACTTCCCCGTGAAGTCACCCAAGGTGCCCCTCGGTGGTGGTGTGAACCTCGAGTTCGCCCCGGTCATGACCCCCATCGCCGTGAAGATCCAGCCCAGCCAGTGGGCCGACGCCAACGCCATGAACATGCTGCTGAACATCAGCTTCATGGGTGTGCGGGCGTACCAGTTGCAGTTCGGCTGCTTGGGCTTCCCCAATGGCTGGACCGCCGATCCGACGTTCACATTCAACGGTGGCTGCCACAACCCGTGGAATCTCATGGCCAGTGTGAACATGGTGCAGGACTCGGCCAAGCGCATCGCCAACAAGGCCGGTCAGCAGTTGCAGAGCCTCAGCAACCAGATCACGGGCATCATGACCAGCGTCGCCAAGGACGCCAACAACCCGCGGAACATCCCACCGTTGCTGCTCGATCTGCCCATCAACGAGTTCCTCGGCTGGTGCTGCACCCTGGGCTTCCCGTCCAGCAAGGCCTCTGAGGATCCCGGTGCCGGCAACCCGAAGAAGGACACCGACAAGAAGGAGGGCACCCCCGACGAAGAAGAGGGTGACTCGGTGATGGCGCAGGCCTTCGGCAACATGGCCAAGGACGCTGCGCTGGCCTTCACCATCCCGCAGTTGCAGGGCATCAGCTTCTCGCTGACACCCGACCTGTCGCCCGTCGCCCTGTTCGACGAGCGCTGGACCAGCGACGGCCAGATGGAGTTCGGTCTGCAGGTGGGTCTGTTCGGTATCGCGACGGCCACGGTGGCCATGGGCTGCGTCACCTTCGGCACCTCGTGGAGCCAGACCCCGTCGTTCAGTTTCGAGGGTGGTTGTGACAAGTCGTGGGACGTCGAGTTCTCGGCCTTCGGCTACACCACCTCCACCAAGCGCCTCGACGAGCGCTTGAACAAGTAAGGCCTCTCGGCACTCCCATGCGCGAGCGATCAACGCCGCACGACGTTCGTCGGGCTCGTCGTCGCTCTCGCGCAACGTGGCTCGCCCTCGTCGCCCTCGCCGTTTCGGCGTGTGGCGGCGGGGGCGGCTCCGCGTCCGAGCCTTCATCCGAAGCCTCGGCACCCGGGGTGGCGGCCCCCATGGAGCCGGCGACCAACGGCTTCGCGTTCGCCAACTTCCCCGCTTCCTGGTATCCCGAAGAGTTCGACGCCGACGATCTGGTGGCCATGTTCGGTCCCGATCCCTCGGTGTGCCTCGACGGCATCGCCGAACCCTGCGAACTCACCGCCGAAGCAGCCGCCTTCGCCCGCATGGTCAACCAGAGCCGCGCCTCGGGCCACTGCGAAGGCCTCGTCGCTGTCGCCCAGGCCCGCTTCAACGGGGCGCTCAGCCCCACCACGGGCGAACTTCCCGACGACGGCGACACCATCGACGCCATCATGCGGGCCTTCGCCACGCAATTCATGCCCGAGGTCCGCGCCGAAGTGGAGCGCTGGATGGCCGCCTCGCTGGCAGAGAAGATCGCCGAGTTGGAGTCGTCACTTGCAGGTGGCGAACTCGTCTACTCACTAGGCGTGTACACCGACGACGGTGGTCATGCCGTACTCCCGTACGCGGTCGAGTACCTCACCCCCACCACACCGCGAATCAGGGCCTACGACTCGAACTGGCCCGGTCGCGATCGCTGGGTGGACGTGGACCTCACCACCGAGACCTGGACGTTTTCGTTCTCGGGTGACGACCCCACCAACGATCCCGACCTGTGGACCGGCAGTGCCGAGCGCATGGACCTCACCTCCATCGACACCCGTGCCGGAACGTGCCCCTTCTGCGACGACGGGGTCGGCGTCGCCAAGAACACACTGCTCGTGCGGACCACCGATCTCGACTGGTCGGTGGAGACGCACCTGGGCACCGTGACCCCAGACGGCGCCTCGAGCCTGGACGGCGTGGTGGTGACACCCGTCAAGACGCAGGCCTCGGGCGACCGCACCCATTTCGACTTTCTGGTGCAGATTCCCCACGCCGCCGACGGATCGCCGGCCAGGTTGAACCTTCCCGGTACGGCAAGCGTCCACGTCCTCATGCCCTCGGGTATCGCAGAGATCTCCACCCCCGGACACTCCGACCTGCATATCGACGTGAGCGCCGCCCACGTGGAGTCACGCGACCCGGCCGTGTCGCTGTCGCTAGCCGTGGGCAATCTCGTGGCCAGGGCCGCTGGCCACACCGCTCGACTGGGTATCGACGGCGACGCCATCCGGGCTCACGTCACCACGGCGGTGGGCGAACGCGTGGAGAGCCTGGTGAACAGCGGCAGTCCGGTGGCGGAACTCATCGCCCACCGCGAAGGTGGTGCCCGGGTGCTGGCCAAAGGCGCCGATGGTCGGGTACAACGCCGCGACATCGGCCGTGACGGCTCGGTGGTCACGGCACTCCACGACAAGGCGCTGAATCTTCACACCACGACCTGGCAGGCACCCGAGGGACTCGAAAGCGCCCCACTCGCCATGTTGCCGTCCATCGCCGACCGCAACCTGACCCTGCGCGAGTTCCGAAGCGACCGAGGGTCGTCCCGCACTCGGCCCACCCTGCCCCGATGAGATTGCCGTGAACCTGACGCACACGAACTCACGCCGATCGGTGCTCGCCTGGCTGGTTGGCGCGACATTGGTGGCGGGTTGCGGCGGTGGAGGCAGTTCGGCGTCCAACACCTCGGCGACCTCGGGTGAGCAGTCCGCAGCCAGTGATGCGCCAGCGGTGGTGCTCACCGACATGCAGCCGCTCGAGAACGGCTTCGCGTTCGCCAACTTCCCCGCCTCCTGGTACGAAGACGAATTCGTCGCCGACGACCTCGTCGCCATGTTCGGCAGCGACCCCTCCGTGTGCGTCGACGGCATCGCCGAACCCTGCGAACTCACCGCCGAAGCAGCCGCCTTCGCCCGCATGGTCAACCAGAGCCGCGCGTCAGGCCACTGCGAAGGCCTCGTCGCCGTGGCCCAGGCTCGCTTCAACGAACAATCCGACCCGCCCACCGCCAACCTCGCCGACGACTCCGAGACCATCAAGGCCATCATGCGGGCCTTCGCCACCCAGTTCATCCCCGAAGTCCGCGACGAGATCACCACCTGGTTGGGGTCGTCGCTGGCCGACAAGATCAAGGCGCTCGAGACCTCGCTGGCCGAAGGGAAACTCACGTACTCACTCGGCGTGTACATCGAGGACGGTGGCCATGCCATCCTGCCGTACGCCATCGAGTACCTCACCCCCACCAAGCCCCGCATCATGATCTACGACTCGAACTGGCCGGGTCGTAACCGCTGGGTGGACGTCGACCTCGAAACCGAGACCTGGACGTTTTCATTTTCGGGTGACGACCCCGACAACGACCCCGACCTGTGGAGCGGCGGGGCGGACCGCATGGACCTCACCTCCATCGACAGCCGCGAAGGGTCGTGCCCTTTCTGCACCACCGAGGTCGGTGTCACCAAGAACGTTTTGCTGGTGCGCTCCACCGACCTCGACTGGTCGGTCGAGACCGAGGACGGTGAGGTGCTGTCGCCGGAGAACCCTGGAAGCGACCCTGAGGGCGTGACCATCGCTCCGGTCAAGGGCCAGTCGAAGCTGAGCAGCAAGAGCAAGCGCGCCAGCTACGACTACATGATCAAGGTCCCCTCGAAGCGGAAGGGTAAGGCGAGGGCGAAGCGGACCCGCATCATCATGCCCACCACCACCAGTGTGTTCGCCATGACCGCCGTGGGTATCGCTCAGGTCTCCACCCCTGGTAACCCCACCATCCCCGTGGAGGTGGGCGACGACAGCTTCGTCGCCAACGATGCCTCGGTGTCGTTGTCGTTGGCCTCGGGCAATCTGGTGGCCACGGCCTCGGGACCCACCGCCAGCCTGGAGATCACCGACGAGGGCCTCAAGGCAGCCGTCACCACCGAAGACGGGCAGACCGTCGAGGTCGCCGTCACCCCCGAGGCACCAGCAGCCAAGATCGTCGCCGACCCGGAGCAGGGTGGGGTCCAGGTGCTGGCACAGGCCGCCGACGGCGTCGTGGAGAAGCGTGACATCGCTGCCGATGGCACCGAGACCGTGACCATCGAGACCACACCGCTGAACCTGAACGCCACGAGTTGGGAGCCTCCCCCGGGGCTGGAGAGCGCCCCGTTGCCCATGTTGCCCCCGCCCGACGCCCGCAACGTCAACAACCCCGACTACGCCGTCGACACCCCTTACGCACCCCCGGCTGACGCCGTTCCCGCCAGCGAGACCGTGCCGCCCACCACCACCGTGCCGTCCACCACCGAGGCCCCCGCCACCACGACGACGTCAGCACCGACGACGACCACGACCGTGGCCACCAGCACGACGACCACGGTGCCACCTACCACCACGACGACCACCACGACGGCTCCACCAACGACCACCACGGTGCCGCGCACCACGACGACCACCACGACCACCACCGTCACACCGACCACGACCACGGTGCCGCGCACCACGACGACCACTACGGTCCCGCGCACCACGACCACGGTGCCACGGACCACGACGACGACCACCACCACCACGACCGTCCCGCCGACCACGGCGGCACCGCCAACCATCGCGGCGCCCACCACCACAACCACCACGATTCCGGTGGTGGCACCGTCGTTGAACCTCCCGACGTCGCTCGACGCCACCGTGGGTGACGGCCCCATGACCTTGGTCGTCATCTCCGACAGCCCCGCCCTCATGGAGTTCTCCAGCAGCGATACCGCTGTGGCGACCATTACGCCGCTCACCAACATCAGCGCTCGCATCACCGTGGTGAGCGCCGGCTCCACCACCATCACGGTCGACCAGGCGGCCACGACGGGGTTCCAGGCCGTCTCCCGCAGCCTGTCGCTCACGGTGTACCGGCGCGCTCAGGCGGCCCTGTCTGTCGTCAGTACCTCAGGCACCGTCGGCACGCCGCTCACCCTGGCGACCACGGGGGGTTCGGGCACGGGAGCGGTGAGCTACGCCCTCACCGGTGCCGACAACGCTGGTTGCTCACTCGACGGTGACCAGTTGACACGCACCAGTGCCGGCGACTGCACCCTCATGGCCACCAAGGCTGGCGACGTCGAGTACCTCCCCAGGTCGTCGGCCCAGGTGATCATCCCCTTCGCCATCGCCGTCACGACCCCCACCCTCGACCTACCCATGTCGCTTTCCCTCACCGTGGGTGATTCGCCCTACACCCTCACGGTCCTATCCGACAGCCCAGAACCTCTGTCGTTCTCGAGTGGCAACCTTGCTGTGGCGACCATCACCACGTCCACCACCAACAGCGCCCTCATCACCGTCGTGGCAGAAGGCTCCACCACGATCACGGTCAGCCAGTCGGCCACCACCGGCTTCTCGGCCGTCACTGGCGACTTCACGCTCACAGTCAGCAGGCGCACCCAGGCCAGCCTGGCCGTGGTCACCACATCGGGAACCGTCGGCACACCCGTCTCGATGTCCACTACCGGTGGATCAGGGACCGGGGCGATCACCTACGCCCTCAGCGGCACCGGTAACACAGGCTGCACCATCAGCGGCAGCCAGCTGTCACGCAGCAGCGTCGGCACCTGCACCGTGATGGCCACCAAGGCGGGCGATGCCACCTACCTGCCCCAGTCGTCCACGGCGACGGCGTTCACCTTCATCGCCCTGGTCACTCCCACCCTCGACCTTCCGGCGACGCTGACCAACACGCTCGGCGACAGCCCACGAGCGCTCGTGGTGAACTCCAACAGTCCCGCCGCCATGACCTTCACCAGCAGCAACCGCGGTGTGGCCACCATCGTCTCGACCAGCGCCACCAGTGCCGAGATCACCATCGTCGCTGCTGGCTCCACCACGATCACGGTCAGCCAGCCGGCGACCGGCACCTACAGCGCCGTCACCCGCACCAGCGCACTGACCGTGCTGAAGAAGTCGCAGGCACCCTTGTACCTGGTGAGCGCATCGGGCATCGTCGATGTGCCGCTGACGCTGTCCACCACCGGCGGGTCGGGTACCGGCAACGTCACCTACGCCCTCAGCGGCAGCGGCAACACGGGTTGCACCATCAGCGGAAGCCAGATCACCCGCACCAGCGCCGGAACCTGCACCGTGGTGGCCACCAAGGCCACCAACCCCGAGTTCCTCGCCACCTCGTCGGCGGCCACACCCATCTCGTTCGTCGTGGTCAACTTCCCCACCGCGGTCACCGACCTGCAGACGCAACTCACGGGCGACAACCTGGATCTCACGTGGACTGCTGCCATCTCGGTGGACGTGCCCCTCGACACCCACCGTGTTCGGTACCGACGTAGTGGCGCGACCACCGACTGGCTCGAGTTGGACGAAATCGCCCCCACGAGCACCTCGGCACGCCTGTCCAGCGTGGTGGCCGGCTTCGCCTATGACATCGAGGTCGCCGGCGTGAACGCCCGTGGTACCGGCACTGCGGCAACCGCCACCGTGACCGTGAGCGGTGCCACGCCCACCGCCACCGAGATCATCCCCACCGCCTGCGCCCTCGTCGTGGGCACGAGCCCCAGTGGCGAGCAGTGCAGCCAAGCCCTGCTGGTGCCTGGCCGAACCAACGTCAACAAGTACCTCAATTTCGCCGAGACCACCAACCAGGTGTGGGTGGACCTCGGCGCCCCCTATCACGTCACCCAGTTCCAGATCTGGACGGCCAATACCGCTCGGCGTGATCCCATGCGGTTCCAGATCTACGCCGCCAACGGCAACAGCGCATCACTTGGGACGGGGCGACTGGTGGCATCAGGACTCACCGACTGCCCCAATGTGCGCGGCGCCGCCTGCGGCGTGCACGCAATCACCCCCACGCAGGCGATGCGCTACGTGGTCATTCAGTTCCCAGAGGTGCGGCTCGCTGGTGACTACATGGAGATGTCGCGCATCATCCTTCACGGCCTCCAGGTCCAAGCCGCTCTGAGCATCACCACCACAGCAGGCGACACGAGCGCTCCCCTCACGCTGGGCACCAGCGGGGGTTCTGGTACCGGAACCGTATCGTTCGCCCTTGTCGGCAACGACAACGCAGGGTGCTCCCTCGCCGGTGATCAGTTGAGCCTCGGCAGTGCCGGCACCTGCACCGTCATCGCCACCCGCACCGGTGACGCGACCTTCGCCGACATCTGCACCGCCCCAACGGTGATCACCTTCGGGACGGCTCCTACCGCCATGCCTGCGAGTGGCTCTGACCCTCCCCTCGGCCGCGATCCCGACGAGTCGTCGTAGCGGAGCTCCTGGCACCTTGCCAAAGGGCAGTCGATTGGCCATCATTTCTCATGATGTTCTCGCCTTCGACCGCTTCTGCTGACTTCGAGGGCCTGGGGTCCCGACTGGTGTCACTGGCAACGACGCGCAGCAAGGCGTCGGCCATCGAGGGCCCCGACGCTCAGACGCACGGCCGGTTCGCCTCGGCGGTCACCGCAGCGGCTGCGGCGCTGAGGAGAAGCGGCGTCCAGGCAGGCCAGCGCTTCGCCATCGTGTCCCGCAACAGCGTCACCATCCTCGAACTGTTCTTCGCCGCGTCGCTCTCGGGGACCGTCATCGTGACCATCAACCACCGACTGTCGCCACGAGAGGTCGGTTTCATCCTGGACGATGCACAGCCACGGTTGGTCTTCGTGGAGGACGACCTGGCTCATCTGCTCACCGACGCCCACGACCTGCCCGAGGCGGTCACCGTGCACGAGCAGCACTACACCGCCCAGTACCTCGAGTGGCGAGACGCTCCTTCCACAGCCGTCCACCATGTGGCCTCACCCGACGATGTGGTGATCCAGATGTACACCACGGGCACGACCGGCCTGCCCAAGGGCGCCCTGCTGGCCGAGCGAAACCTGGCCGCCATGGCCCGGCAGCTGCCTCATACCTTCATGGTCGACGACTCGACCCGCTACCTCGGCCTGCTCCCCATGTTCCACATCAGCGGCGCCGGAACCGCCATCGGCGTGGCGCTGGCCGGAGGGTGCGTGGTGCTGCCCAGTGGTACCAGTGTGGACGCCGTCCTCCGCGACCTCGTGCGTCATCAGGTGACGCATGTGAATCTCGTGCCCTCGCTCATGGGCATGCTGACGAAGCACCCCGACACCGTGGCCGCCGACCTGCAGTCACTGCAGGTGGTGATGTACGGCGCAGCACCCAGTGCTGGCACCGTGGTCGAGGACATGATGGCACTGGTCCCGCAGTGCACCTTCGTCCACGGTTACGGACTCACCGAGTGCACCGGTGGTGTGGCCTACGTACCGCCTCTGCGCCACGGCGACCCGGTGAGCCACCGACCCGGTCTGGTGGGCCGGCCTCCACATGGCATCGACCTGCGAGTGGTGGATCCCCACACGTTGCTCGATGTGGATCCCGGCCAACCGGGCGAGATCTGGGTGCGCAGCCCCGGCAACGTGTCGGGCTACTGGCAGCGACCGGACGAGTCAGCAGCCCTGTACGCCGAGACCGGATGGCTACGCACCGGCGACATCGGTCAGTTCGAAGGTGAGGACCTGGTCCTCAAGGACCGCCTGAAGGACATGATCATCTCGGGTGGCGAAAACGTGTACTCGGCCGAGGTCGAACACATCGTGGCAATGCACCCGAGTATCGACGAGGTGGCCGCCGTGGGCGTGCCCCACGAGCGATGGGGTGAGGTGGTGGCTGTGGTCGTCACAGCACTGCCCGGCCACACGGTGAGCGAGCCCGAGCTCATCGAGTTCTGTCGCCAGCGCCTCGCCCACTTCAAGTGTCCGAAGTCGGTCCATGTGGTCGAGGAACTTCCACGGACGGGCAACGGCAAGATCCTCAAGCGCACGCTGCGCGACACGCTGGTCGCACGCGCGTATAATTCTCATAATGATTAGGGGAAGCCTTCGATGAACATCGCACTGCTGCTGGAGATGGCGTGCGAGGGTCACGGTGACCGACTGGCGCTCGGTCGCCGTGGCGAGGGTCTCACGTACCGACACCTCTACGACCTGGCCTCCCGTGCCGGCTCGTTGGTGGCGCAGCACGGGGCCACGCATCTGCTCCACACCGCCGAGTCGTCGCCGGCACTGCCCGTGGCATTGTTCGGCTCGGCCTGGGCGGGGGTCCCGTTCGTTCCCCTCAACTACCGCTTGGCCGACGACCGTCTGCGCGCCCTCGTGGAGCGACACGCCCCCTGCGTGCTCATCGCCGACCCTGGAACGGAGCACCGCTTCGACGGCCTCGAAGGCGTCACCGTGCTCACCGTGCCGACGTTCCTGGAGCACTGCGAGCTCGCAGAAGCGCAGGACTTCTGGGATCCCGATCCCGAGGCCGTTGCGGTACTCCTCCACACCAGTGGCACCACGGGCACCCCCAAGGCCGCTGTCCTGCGACATCGTCACCTCACGAGCTACGTGACGGGATCGGTGGACTTCCTCGGCGCCGACGAGTACGAGGCGACGCTGGCCAGCGTCCCGCCGTATCACATAGCCGCCATCTCGGGAATCCTGACCGCCGTCTACGGAGGCCGACGACTCGTCCAGCTGCCATCGTTCGAGCCACATCGGTGGGTGGACCTCGCCCGTGCCGAGGCCATCACACACGCCATGACCGTACCCACCATGCTGGCGCGCATTCTCGACGTGTTGGATCCGGCCACCCACGGTGACGGCCTCGGGTTGCCTACGGTGCGACTGCTGTCGTATGGGGGTGGTCGCATGCCGGTCCCCGTGATCGAACGAGCCTTGGCCCTGCTGCCAGGCGTCGATTTCGTGAACGCCTACGGACTCACCGAGACCAGCTCATCCATTGCCCTGTTGGGACCCGAGGACCATCGAGTGGCTCTGAGCAGCGACGACCCGCGCATCCGTGGCCGGCTCGGTTCGGTGGGCAAGCCACTACCGACGGTGGAGATCACGGTGCGCGACGACGAGGGGCGAGAGGTACCACCGGGGACGCGCGGTGAGATCTGGGTCCGTGGCGAACAGGTCTCGGGGGAGTATCTGCACCACGGCGGTGGCGCCTCCGAAGGTTGGTTCCCCACCAAGGACGGGGGCTGGTTCGACGAGGACGGCTTCCTGTACGTGGACGGTCGCCTCGACGACGTGATCGTGCGAGGCGGCGAGAACCTGTCACCGGGCGAGATCGAGGACGTGTTGCTCGAGCATCCGGCCGTGCGTGAGGCTGCTGTGGTGGGCATTCCCGATACCGAGTGGGGCGAGGTCGTGGCGGCTGTCGTGGTGCCCCATGACGATGCCGTTGTGACACAGCAGGAGTTGAGCGACCATGTGGTCGCCCGCCTCCGCTCCACACGTCGTCCTGCCATCGTGGAACTGCGGGCAGGGCTTCCCCTCAACGACACGGGCAAAGTGCTGCGTCGAGTGCTGCGCGACGAGCTCGCAGGGGCTCATCAGGGCTGATCGCCCACCGAGTTTCCGGCGATCCATGTCCCCGTGACGCGCACGGTGGCGAGGTGCTCCAACGCCTCGAGATGGGGTCGGTCCAGCAGACACAGGTCGGCGAGGAGTCCAACCTCCACCCGTCGAGGGACACCACCGGGATGGTCCAAGGGTGTGAGGAACATGTCGAGTGCGGCCTGTGGCGACACCGCCTCGCCAAGACTCATCGTGGCGCCTCCGGCGGTCCGACGATTACAGGCGGTGGCCATGGCGAGCCACGGATTCACCGGGCCGTAGGGGGCATCGGTACCGAAGGCCACCGGGATCCCTGCCGCCCGCAGCGAGGCACACGGCCAGAGATGTGGTTGATCGTCGTCTTCCACGTCGTCGAGATAGCGGTCACCTCGCGCGTGGACGAAACCCGGTTGGGTCACCACCGTGCAGCCCAGTCGAGCCACCGGCGGCACCAGTTCGGGTGGCACCACCGAGGCATGTTCCAGCCGGTCCCCTTCCAGGCGTCCGGCCTCCTCGAAGGCGGCCACGCAGAAGGCCAACACCACACGCCCGATGCAGTGGATGGCCACGGGGCGACCGGCGTCGTGGGCCGTGGCGATCATGGTGACGAGGTCCTCCAGCGAGGGGACCCGCGCCTCGTCGACCAGGATCTTCACCGGACCCGTGCCCAACGGTGCCGGAAAGGTGGCTCGGGCCAGTGACGGGCCACCGGTGACGACCACACGCTGCGCCAGTCGGCCATCGAGTGCCTGTGACGCCAGGAGGTGGTACTGGTCCAGTTCCGAGTACGGCGTCATGTCAGTGACGCCGGTGATGCCGTGGCCCGCCAGCATGCGGCTCATGTCGAGCAGATCGACGCCAGAGGGTCGCCAGAACTGACCCAGCCACTGGTCGCAACGGTGGAACCGACCGTTCGGCCGACCGTCGGCAGCGATCTCGGCTCCGTCGGGCAACGTGTTTGGCAACGACGCCAGGGTGAGCGAGTCCACGATCCACATGGCTCCACTGCGATGCTGCACACGTACCGGACGCCCCAGACCCCAGGCGTCGAGATCGTGAGCGGTGAGGTTCCCCGCCATGGACTCGTGATAGCCGACCACACGAAGTGGCTCGCGAGCCCCCAACGCCGAGGCAGCAGTACGGGCCAACCGCGCCAACGTCGCTGCATCGGGCACCGACGACTGCTGCAGATCGAGTGACCGTCGCGAGGCCTCGAGCGCGAGCAGATGCACATGATGGTCGTGCAGGCCGGGGAGCAGCGCCCTTCCCTCGCCCCGCACCACGCTGACCGCTGTCACGTCGTGGCCGACCCCGGGCCCCACGGCCGACACGACGCCGTGGCGTACCACCACATCGGTCCGGCGGCCCTGCAGATCGACGTCGAGGAACACGAGGTCTGCGGCCATCACCGACACCAGTCGTCGAGGACCTCGGCCGTATGAGCCCCCAGACGGGGCAACACCTCGAGGGGCGTCGCCGTCGGTTCCGAGAAGGGCAGGTCGTCGCCCCGTCGGTCGTCGTCGCCAGGACCGTCGTCATCGCACCGACCGGCGAACTGCCGCGCCACCTGATGCATCGACACGTCGAGATGCACTCGATCACCATCGCTCAGCGACTCGAGCGCCAAGGTGGCGGCCACCGACCCCGCCAGCGGATCGGCCACGGCGTCCATGCAGAACCACGGACCATCGGCGTGGTGGACCACCAGACCAGCGCCCGCTGCGACGTCATCGCCGAAGCCCACGCGATCGGCCTCGTCACCGGCGTAGCCGTAGCCGGTGATGGACACCCAGACGGAAGGACCCGCCACGCTGCTCGGTTCGAGTCCCCAGGCGGCAAGAGCTCGCGCCCGAGACGCCTCCACGACCACGTCGGCAGCGGCCATCAACTGGGCGAGTCGAGCACGGTCGCTGGCCGTGGCGAGGTCGAGGGCGACGCTGCGCTGCCCTGCGTGAAGATGGTGCCACAGGGCCGGTGAGCCCCGACGGGCCCCATCGGGACGCGTCCGACTCTCCACCTTCACCACATCGGCACCGGCGAGTCCCAGCAGTCGCGTGCACAGCGGTCCCGCCCACAGCGACGACAGGTCCAGCACTCGAGGGCGACGACCGTGTACGAAGGCCGGTCCGGCAGGTCGGGTCGAGCGGCCCACCTCGAGCGGGGTCTCGGCGGCCGGTGCTCGGTCGCAGGGGTCACCCACCACGCTGGCGGCCATGGACAACAGGCGTGTCCTGTCCACGACATCACGACTCGGGCGCTCGCTCACCCACTGAGCCACGACCTCCCAGGGGTCCTCTCCCCCAGCGACTCGCCGCTCTACCATGGCTGGCACCAGGTCCACATCGGTCGGACGCGACAACGTCATGGCGACCACACCGTCGCTGCTGTGCAGCAGACGAGTGGCTCCACCACAACTGTTGGCACCCTGGCGTCGCAGCCCGCTCAGGCGACCACGGGCGGCGAGCTCGGTCAACAGATCCAGCGTCACCGGCGTCCCCACGCGCCCCGAAGCCACCGCCAGTCGATCACCGAGGGCATCCAGTGCCTTCAGGAAACCCTTGGGTGGCCCCGCTCCGGGACGGTCGGGACTGCCGTTGAGCGAGCGACAGCCACTCTCGGTCCACCGACGCGCCTCGTCGAGCCGATCGTCGCCACCCACAGCCCAACAGTACTGTGCGTTGGTCGGAGGCTCATGGGGTATGGCGGTGTACGAGCGAGGCGCAGCGGAGTTCGCTGCACAAGCGCGCTTGGCGGCTGCGCCCGAGTGGTCCCGACCGGATCGCCTGTCGGTCGTGGTGGTCCCCTACGACGAACTCTGCGCCTGGCATACCCAACACGCACACCACGATGTACTGCAGCCGCACCTGGCCGCCGTCGTGGTGGCCCTCGCCGATGGTGATCCGATCGATCGTGTCGATGCACGGTTTCCCGTGGACGTCGTGGCCGGCGACGACTCACAACTCGACGCCATCATCACCCAGGTGCACTCGCAACCAGTGGCCTCGACCGCATTCGTACAGGTGCTGCGGAGGTCCGAGGCTCGTGACGTGCACGATGGACTCGCGCTCGAGTCGGCGGTGTATTCGACGCTCCTGGGTGGTCCCGAATTCGCCGCATGGCGTCGCACCAACCCCCCACGACCTCGCCGCGCCGACGACGGCCCCCCCGTCCATGTCTCCCGTGAAGGCGCCACGCTGGATGTGTCCTTACAGCGCCCCCAGGTGCACAACGCCCTCGACACCGCTATGCGAGACCAACTGTTGGAGGCGTTCACGCTGGCCGCTCTCGACGACAGCATCGAGGTGGTGCAGTGGTCCGGAAGCGGTCCCTCGTTCTGCTCAGGTGGCGACCTCGACGAGTTCGGCACTTTCGACGACGTGGCCTCCGCCCATCTGGTGCGCCTGTGGGCGTCGCTGGGTCGTGTGCTGCACGCACTGGCCCCCAAGGTGGAGGTGCGGCTTCACGGCGCGTGCATGGGAAGTGGGTGCGAACTGGCGGCATTCGCAGCGCGGGCCGTGATCGTCGACGACCTTCGTGTGGCT
>CAYMUC010000011.1:0-17458 GCA_964393535.1 uncultured Ilumatobacteraceae bacterium
GTCGAACAACGCCACCTCGACCATGGGTGCCGGCCGCCCACAGGATCCGGGCTTTCGCACCTGGTCCTCGGGTCGCAGGATGCAGTTCACGCCCAGTTCCGTCGAGCCGTACACCTCCCAAAGGGAGTCATGGGGGAAGTCGGTCAGATACGCCTGCTTGAGAGCGAAACTCCACGGCGCCGCATTGGCGATCATGCGCTTCATGGTCGACACGTCGTA
This sequence comes from uncultured Ilumatobacteraceae bacterium, assembly GCA_964393535.1. Classification (GTDB taxonomy): domain Bacteria; phylum Actinomycetota; class Acidimicrobiia; order Acidimicrobiales; family Ilumatobacteraceae; genus CAYMUC01. The sequence goes on from CAYMUC010000011.1 coordinate 220, forward strand.
ACGGCGCTTCACGTCGGCGGGGAGTCGGGTGATCATGCGGATGGGTGTGGGAGCACTGAAGGTGGAGGTGACCCCGTAGGTGTCCACCAGTCGCAGCCAGTCCTCGGGGTCGAACTTGCGTTGCACCACGACGGTCTGGCCCAACGCCTGAGCGATCCCCATGAACCCGCCTGGACCCGAGTGGTACAGGGGCCCGGTGGTGAGATACACGTCGTCGGAGGTGTATCCGATATGAGCGATCATCGCCTGGGACTGCGAAGACTGGCTCGTGGCCGGCCGCAAGGCTCCCTTTGGCTTCCCGGTGGTGCCCGAGGTGTAGATCATCGTGGCACCTGGGGTCACCCCACCAGAGACCTCGGGAGTGTTCGGATCGGCGGCGGCCATGGCAGCGTCGAGATCCACCATGCCCGACGGCACAGGCCGATCTGGACCAACGTCGTACACCAACACCTGTCGTACTTGGGGCACAGCCGCACGAATCCGCTCGAACATCGACGCGTACTCAGCGTCCACCACCACGAGACTGGCATCGCAATGATCGGTCACATAGGCCGCCTCATCGTCGCTGAGGCGGTAGTTGAGCGGCACGGCCGTAAGACCCAGTTTTCGGGCCGCGTTCACCGCCACCACGACCCCAAGGGAGTTGGGGCCGCACCACACCATGGTGCCATCACCGGGCCGGGCACCATGGCCCAGCAGCACGGCAGCCAGTCGGCACGAGGCCGTCTCCAACTCGGCGAAGGTGACGCTCCGCACGGGTTCACCACGACGATCGTCCACCACGGCCACTTTGCCGGGTTGGAGTTGGGCATGGACGGTGAGCACATCGGGCACGCCCTGCATCCTCGCGCGTGTGACCAACGTCACGACATCACGCGCGTAGCCGCCGACGGCTCGTCCCGCCGCCCACCATCGACGCACATTCCGCACGGGAGAGTTCATCGCCCGCACCTCGGTTGCTGCGAGACTGCGCTCATGGGTTCTGCCTCCGGCCTCGACATGAAGAAGTGGTTCGATCGTCTGCAACCGCAGACTCTGCAGATCGCCACCTGGTTGTTGTACCTCAACGCCTTCTTCGCCTTGGTCGACTGGTTGGGCAACGACACTGGCTCGTGGATCGGCTTCGCCCGGTACCGAGATGGCGCACTCGGGTCACTCATGGGGTTGGCCATCGTGCTCGCGTACGTGGCCGGCGGCTTCCTGATGGCCAATGACCGTCGACTGGGGTGGCGTATCGCCGTCGTGGCGGCCTTCTCGCCGTTCCTGTTGCGGTTCTGGGTGCTCCGGGACACGTTCGCCACACCGTGGGACAAGCTGACCGGTGGGCGGCTGATCAGCTTCATGTTCGAGGTCGCTCTGTGTGCGCTGCTGCTGCATCCCCAGAGCCGTGAGCACCAACGGGTGTGGTATCGCTGAGTCCCAGCGTGCAAGGATCCACCCCATGTCTGTGCGGATCATCAACGGTGTCGAAGAACTCAAGGCCAACGTCGGCCAGCACTTGGGCTACAGCCCTTACATGGAGATCACCCAGGAACGGGTGAACCAGTTCGCCGAGGCCACCGGCGACTTCCAGTGGATCCACGTCGACGTGGAGCGCTCCAAGAGTGGCCCCTTCGGTGGCCCCATTGCCCACGGCTACCTCACCCTGTCGCTGGGTCCGGTGCTGTACCCGCAGGTCGTGCAGATCCACGGCTTCTCCATGGGCGTGAACTACGGCGCCAACAAAGTGCGCTTCCCCTCACCGGTACCGGTGGGGGCCAACCTCCGCCTGGGCGTGAAGTTGGTGGAGGTGGAGGAGATCCCCGGCGGTGTGCAGACCACGATGGAATTCACCTTCGAGGTCGAAGGCGCCTCCAAGCCGTCGTGTGTGGCGGAGATCATCTTCCGTAGCTACATCTGATCCGGACCGGTGCCCCGCACCGCGTGCATGACCTGAGCGAATCGGGTCAGGCTCTCGGTGTCGGGGTAATCGGCGCACCAGGGCACGATTCCTCGACACCCGAGCGCCAGGTACTGCTCCACGCGTTCCATCACCTGCTCGGGGGTGCCAACGAGGTTGCCCGCCACCCATGACTCATGCGGTTCGTGACGCTGGCTGAGGTTGCCTGCTGCACGCAGTTCGGCCTCCGAGTCACGGATGAACACCTCGGGCGACCACGTCATACGGATGTCGTCGGGATCGCGTCCCACGGCACGGCAGTGCTCCTGCAGTACGTCACGTTTGTGGGCCCACTCGTCGAGGTTGCCGCCGAAGTTCGAGCAATCGGCGAAGCGAGCGACCACTCGCAGCGTGAGTTGTTCGCCACCACCGCCGATCCAGATGGGCGGATGTGGCTTCTGTAGCGGCTTCGGGTCGCAGTTGGCGCGGTGCGTCCGATAGTGCTTGCCGTCGAAGGTCGTCTCGGGTTGTGTCCACATGGACTGCACGATCTCCACGGCCTCGCGCAGCATGGCGATACGGTCCGAAGGCTTGGGGTACTCATAGCCGTAGCCCCGGTACTCGTTCTCGTACCAGCCGGCACCGATCCCCCAGTCCACACGACCGCCCGAGATGACGTCGAGCGTCGAGGTGATCTTGGCCAACAGGGCCGGATTGCGGTAACTGTTGCAGCCCACCATCTGACCCAGTCGTACCCGCGTGGTCCGCTGGCTGATGGCGGCCAAGGCGGTCCAGCATTCGAACACCGCCTCCTGGGCGGGGCGGGGAACGTTGTGGAAGTGGTCGTACACCCAGATCGAGTCGTAGCCGAGTTGCTCGGCAAGCACGGCGATCTCCACGGCCCGCTGCCATTTGGCCTCGGCATCGGGCAGAGCGCTCAACTCCATCTTCCAACCCTGGGGCATGAACGCCCCGAACATCACGTCGTGCTTGGTCACCATCACCATCGACCCTACGCGATTCGTGACCCCTGCCACACCGGGTTTACGTTGCGGTCATGCAGATCGGTGTTGCAGAACTCCATGAGGCGATCGCGGCCCGACGCGTGGATCAGGAGTGTCTTGTGTTCCGCGACCGTCGCCTCACCTGGGGAGAGGTGACCGAACGAACCCGACGTCTCGCCAACGCCCTCATCGATGGCGGCCTGGGATGCCACACCGAACGCTCTGAACTGGCGAACTGGGAGTCAGGTCAGGATCACCTCGCCATCTATCTCCACAACGGCAACGAGTACCTCGAGTGCATGCTCGGCGCCTTCAAGGCACGAGTCGCTCCCTTCAACGTGAACTACCGCTACGTGGCCGACGAACTGCGCTACCTGCTGCGCGACGCCGGTGCTCGAGCGATCGTGGTTCAGTCGGCCTTTGCCCCCACACTGGCGGAGGTGCTGAACGACGTCCCCACCGTTCGGCTGGTGCTGCAAGTGCCCGACGCCAGCGGTCACCCTCTCCTCCCAGGCGCCGTGTGGTACGAGGACGCCCTCGCCCAAGCATCACCACAGAAGCCAGCCGTCACGTGGTCCCCCGACGACCTGTACATCCTCTACACCGGTGGCACCACCGGCATGCCCAAGGGTGTGCTGTGGCGCAACGGTGATGCGCTCACCGAATGCTTCGGCGCTCCCCGTGATGTCACCGACCTCTCCACCCTCGCCGACGCGGCAACGGGCACCCTGCGGTCGCTACCCGCACCTCCGTTCATGCACGGTGCCGGTCACTGGATCGCCTTGCGCACCTGGACCGACGGTGGCTGCGTGTTCGTGCAATCGCATCCCGACCGCCTCGACCCCGCTGATGTGTGGGCCACCATCGAGCGAGAACGGGCGAGTTTCCTCCTCATCGTGGGAGATGCCTTCGCTCGTCCACTGCTCGACGAACTCGACCGACATCACTACGACTTGTCCAGTCTCAGCGTGGTGTTGTCGGGTGGCGCTGCTCTGTCAGCACGACTCAAGGCCGAGTTCACCGCCAAACTCCCCACCACCATGATCGTGGACGGTCTGGGGTCCAGCGAGGCCGGTGGTCAACTGTCACTGGTGACGGCAGGCACCGCCACCACCGGAACATTCCCGTTGGCCCCGTTCAACCACGTGCTGTCGGGCGACCTCACTCGGGTACTCACGCCCGGCGACGCCGACCTGGGGTGGCTGGCCAAGAGCGGCAACCTGGCGCTGGGGTACCTGGGCGACCCTGCCAAGACCCAGCGCACGTATCCCGTGGTGGAAGGTGTTCGCTATGCCGTCCCCGGGGACCGCGCCCGCTTGCTGGAGGGCGACATCGTCGAACTGCATGGTCGCGATTCGGTGACCATCAACTCGGGTGGCGAGAAGATCTTCGCCGAGGAGGTGGAAGCGGCGATCAAGGCCCACTCGGCGGTGTACGACTGCGTGGTGGCAGGTCGCCCCAGCGAGCGTTGGGGAGCCGAAGTGGTGGCAGTGGTGCGTATCAGACCAGGTATGGACGCCAGCGACGAAGCGTTGCTGGCCGAGGCGTCCCGACACATCGCTCGCTACAAACTGCCCAAGGCGATCGTGCGGGTCGACGAGATCACCCGCTCCCCAGCCGGTAAGGCCGACTACCGCTGGGCAGCCCGCATGGCTGCCGACGCCTGATCAGCGCCACTCACAAGGGAAGGTCGCCGGTGGCCTTCTTGGTGCTGCCGTGATCCTTGTAGGCGGCGATGGTGCGCTGGGCGATCCGCATCTGATGGATCTCGTCGGCCCCATCGGCGAAACGACTCCACCGAGCCTGCTGCAACATGTGGGCCAAGGGTGTGTCGGTGGAGTAGCCGAGTGCGCCGTGCACCTGGATGGCCCGGTCGATGATGCGCCACAGACTGTTGGCCACGAAGTGTTTGGCCATGGACACCTCGGCGATGAAGTCCATTCCGTGTTCGATCTTGTAGGCCGCGTGCAACACCATGAGCTTGCACTGGTACAACTCCATGGCCGAGTCGGCGATGAGCCACTGGATGCCTTGCTTCTCGGCAAGCACGCTGCCGTGGCTGTAGCGCTCCAACGAACGCGACACCATCATGTCGAGCGCAATCTCGGCCTGTCCGATCCAACGCATGCAGTGCGCCAGGCGTGCTGGCCCCAGCCGGTACTGCCCCAGTAGGTGCCCCTGACCGCGACCACCCAGCATGTTCTCGGCCGGCACCCTGAGGTCCTCGATGAGGATCTCACAGTGGTTGTGGCCACCCGACATGGTGTGCACGTCGCGCACGATGTTCCAGCCCTCACTGGGCAGGTCCACGAGAAAGCAACTGTTGGCGGCCTGGGGCAGGTCGGGATCGTCCTCGGTCCGGGCGATCAGCAGGGCGAACTTGGCACCTCGGGCCCCCGAGATGAACCACTTGTGCCCGTTGATCACCCATTCGTCACCGTCGCGGTAGGCGTGCGTACGAATCAGGGTCGGGTCACTGCCAGCCACCTCGGGTTCGGTCATGGCGAAACACGACCTCGCCGTGCCCTCACACAGGGGCCGGAGGTACTTCTCCTTCTGCTCGGGCGTACCCCAGTGCAGCAGGGTGTGTTGGTTCCCCTCGTCGGGGGCCTGGGCGTTCAGCACGAACGGCCCGATGGACACCTTGGCAGCCTCGGCCGACACCGCCGCCATGGCGGTGGGTCCCAGACCCATGCCACCCCACTCCGGCGGCATGTGGGGTAGCCACAGACCCCAGTCTTCCCTGGCCTGCTGGCGCAAGGCCACGATGGTCTTGACCACCTGTGAGCGGTCCCCCTGATCGGTGGTTTCCCAGGCGGGCGCCACGACCGTCTCCATGAACTCGCGCACCTTCAGCCGAATCTCGTCGACCTCGGTCGGGAACGTGAAATCGATCATGGCACTGCATCCTCCCCCCCGCGCACTGCGCCGTCGCTCATTCTGGCGGGGTCCGGTCGGGGTGTTCCAGTCCCCCTGGTCGTAACCTGCGGGCGTGGAACGCGCCGCATGGGATCAGGACTCGTTGCCCGAAGGTGACGACAAGCGCCGTGCCGTGCAGGCCATGTTCGATGCCATCGCCCCCCGGTACGACCTCGTGAACCGCATCATGACGTTCCGACTGGATACGCGCTGGCGGCGCTTGGCGGTTCGTCGACTGGGTCTGGGGGCCGGGAGTCGGGTGCTGGACCTGGCGGCCGGGACCGGGGATCTCTGTGTGGATCTTGCCCGAGCCGGACTGAAGCCGGTGTCGGTGGATCTGTCTCTCGGCATGCTCCAGGCCGACCGTTCGGGCGCCCCCCGAGTGCAAGCCGACATCTTGAATCTGCCGGTCGCCGATCGGTCCATCGACGGCGTCACCTGCGGTTTCGCGCTGCGGAACCTGGTCGACCTGCCGCAGTTCTTCACCGAATTGGGGCGAGTGGTTCGATCCGGCGGTCGCATCGCTCTGCTCGATGTGGGCGTGCCTCGCAACCCGGTCATCCGCTGGGGGAACAGCATCTACTTCGGTCGCATCGTGCCCCGCATCGGTGGATGGCTCAGCGATCCCGCCGCCTACCGCTACCTTCCCCGCAGCGTCGCCTACCTCCCGTCCCCCGCCCAGATGGTCGCCGACCTGGAAGCGGCCGGTTTCCGCGAGGTCCGTCATCAGCAGTTGTCGGGGGGCATCACCCAGTTGCTCACCGCCACCCGGGCCTGAGCAACCACCCTCCCAGTCATGCGAGCCGTCACCCGTCCACTCGAAGCCGACGTCGACCTGAACGACATCGCCCGAGGCGACGGTCTGCTCTTCGTCAGGGACGGAGTCGGACTGGCAGGCCGAGGGATCGCCGCCAGAGTGCCACTGGACCACGTGCCGCGGGTGTTGTCGGCCATCGATCACGACGACAGCGTGGGCGTCACCGGTTCAGGACCCGTGGCCTTGGGCTCGGTGCCGTTTCGACCTGACTCCCCCACCGAGTTGATCATCCCCGCCGTCGTGGTCGGAAAGGGGCCCGAGGGACAACGGTGGATCACCGTCATCGACGACGCACCCACGGACCTCGCACTCGCCACTCGCCCCACACCCACGGCCGCGTCGTTCACCGTCGGGCCGGGTGTGGACGTGCAGACCTACCTGGCAGCGGTCACCGAAGCTCGCGACGCCGCCCGCAGGGGCGACCTCGTCAAGGCGGTCATCGCACGCGACGTCATCGTCGACAGCGACCATCCCTTCGACGTGCATGCCGTACTGCTGCGATTGCGGGCCGCGTTCGGGTCGTCCTACCGCTACAGCATCGACGGATTCGTGGGTGCCTCCCCCGAACTTCTGGTGGAGATTCGCGACGGCATCGTTCGTAGCCACCCGCTCGCTGGCACCGCCCCCCGCACCGGTGACCCCACCACCGACGAGCGACTGGCAGCCGAACTCGTCGCCAGCACCAAGAACCAACTGGAACACCGAGTCGTCATCGACGTGGTGAACGACACCTTGTTGCGCTGGTGTTCCTATCTCGACTGGGAACCCGAACCTCAAGTCGTCGCGGTCGCCAATGTGCAGCACCTGGGCACCCGGGTGGAGGGCCCGTTGTCCAAGCCGTGGCCACACGTCTTGGAACTGGTCCAGGCACTGTCGCCAACTCCCGCCCTGGGCGGACATCCTCGAGACGCGGCCCTCGCCCTCATCGACAGGGTCGAGGGCTTCGATCGGGGCCGTTACGGCGGTGCCGTGGGCTGGGTCGATGCTCGCGGCAACGGCACGTGGGCGGTGGCGATTCGTTGTGCCGAGTTCAGCCAGGACCGGCGTCGTGCCCGCTTGTTCGCCGGTGGCGGCATCGTCGCCGACAGCGAACCACTCGCAGAACTCGCCGAGACCCAGGCCAAGTTCCAGGCGATGCTGTCGGCGTTGGTGCGGCCCTGACTCAGCGGGGGCGGGCAGCGGCGTTCAGCGCGGCGTGTGACGCAACGTTGGCGGCGCGGTCACTGGGGACACGAATGAGCACGGGACCTTCCGTGCTCAGCGCTGACTTCAACTGGTCGACGGTGGTCACAGTCTCAGCACGGAGGTGATGGGCCTCGGCCAACCGGACCAGGTCCGTGCCATGAGGTGTGCCGAACAACTGCTCGAAGCGATCGGTAGCCAGCGTCGACGCCTGTGGCAGGAACGAGAAGATGCCACCTCCGTCGTTGTCGATGACGACGATGCGCACATCGAGTCGGCGAGACGCCAACGCGGTCAGCGACGACGCATCGTGCAGCAACGCCACATCGCCCAGCAGGATCACCGTGGGCGCGCCGGTCGCCCAGGCCACTCCGATACCGGTGGCGACCACCCCGTCGATACCGTTGGCACCACGATTGGAGTGCACCGCTACCCCCGCACCGGCGCCCCCGAACCACTCGACGTCACGGATCGGCATGGATGACGCCACGACCACGTGTGTTCCCTCGGGAAGCGACGACAGAAGATGGCGGGCGACGGCCGGTTCGGTGAGGCTCGACTGAGACGCGCACCATGCATCCATGGCGCTCTGGGCATGTCGTTCGGCGTGCAGCCACCGTGCCGACCATGGCGTGTTCGACGCCCCTCGCCCTTGTACAGCCTGAGCCAAGCGGCTCAAGGTGTCGTCGAGGTCTGCGATGACACGGTGTGACACCCGGTGATCCGGGTCGATCACCGCAGGTACTGCTGACAGGTGGACCTGGACCGCTCCACTGGCCGCCAGCCACTGGTTGGTCACCTTCGACGCCACCGGCTCGCCGAGCCGCAGTACCACCTTGGGTGCGTGGTCGGTGGCGAAGTCGCCGTCGCGCAGGAGGGCGTCAAAGGCGCGCACTCCCGTGGTCAACCCGCCACATGCGCTCCGGGGATCGGCGAGGACCGGCCATCCCAGTGCTTCAGCCACCGCCCCCACAGACGACGGTTGGGCCCCGCTTCGTCCGGCTACGACGATCCCTCGCACCTCGGACGCCAGAACCGAAGCGATTTCGGCGAGTTGTTCATCGCCGAGTCGGGGGGCTCCAGCGATGGTGAACGGCGTGGCCGATGCGGACTGCTCGAACAGTCCTCGGTGCACCTCGCCGACCAGAGGCTCCCGGAACGGCAGATTCACCTGAACCGGCCCCGGGTGCACCGAGGTGGCCGCAGCGATGACCCGCTCGCCCAGTGAGCGCCACGACCCCGCAGCGACGACGTCGGGCACCCCTGGGTCGTGGAACCAGCGCAACGCCGTCCCGTACAACCGTTGCTGATCGATGGTCTGCGCTGCGCCCACGTCATGGAGTTCCGGGGGGCGATCTGCGGTGAGGACGACCAGCGGCACCGCTGACAGGTGAGCCTCGACCACGGCTGCATGGAAATGGGTCGCAGCACTCCCCGAGGTGCACAACGCCACCGCCGGACGGCCCGTGGCCACCCCGACACCAAGCGCCATGAAGGCTGCCGTGCGCTCGTCGTGCGCCACTTGGACCTGGAGTTCGGGCCGTTCCGCCAACGCCAATGCCATGGGAGTCGACCGCGAGCCTGGAGCGATCACGGCGTGGCGAACGCCGCACGTCACGAAGGCATCCACCAGCACGGCGCAGAACGTCGCCTGCACATCTGCGGGGCTCGGCACGGCTTGCGTCATCGGGTGGTCACACTACGGGTCTACGGTGAGGGCTATGCAGGTCGAAGTCTGGTCCGATGTGGTGTGTCCCTGGTGTCTGATCGGCAAGCACCGGTTCGAAACGGCGTTGGCGAGGTTCCGCGAAGCCAACCCCGATGCCCCCGAGGTCACGATCGCCTATCGGGCCTACCAACTCGATCCCAAGGCACCGGCGGGCTCCACCACGTCGGCCATGGAGGGATACGCCAGGAAGTTCGGCGGCCCTGAAGCAGCGCAGCGCATCGTGGATCACCTCACGTCGGTTGCGCGCGAGGACGGACTCGACCTACGCCTCGACAAAGCCCAACGCGCCAACACCTTGCTGGCTCATCGGGCCTTGTGGATGGCCGAGAACGACCCTCACGGCGATCAGTCGCACCTGAAGCAACTGCTGTTGAACGCGTACTTCGTGGACGGGGAGAACGTCGGCGATCCCGATGTCGTGGCCCGGCTCGCCGGTGCCGCCGGACTCGACAGTGCCGACGTACGGCGTCGCCTCGATGGTGACGACGGCCGAGCCGAGGTGACGGAGCAGTTGGCCCAGGCGAACGAGCACGGCATCACCGGTGTGCCCACCTATGTGTTCAACGGGCAGTGGTCGGTGCCAGGGGCCCAGGATGTCGACACATTCGTGCGCGTGTTGGAACGGTTGAGCAGTCGCTCATGACGCTCGCCGTCGAGGTCGACGAATCACCCCCCGGGAGCGTCGACGGTCTCGACACGGTGTGGCTGCACGGCTTCACCCAGACGTCCAGATCGTGGGCTCCACTGCTGACTGCTGCGGGGTTACGTCGTGAAGCCGGGCGCCGTCTGCGGGTCGACCTCCCCGGCCACGGCGCATCGCCTCTAGCGATGGGTGACCTGTGGAACTCTGGGGCCGAGGTGGTCGATACGGTGACCGGACTGGGAGTGCAGCAAGCCGTGTTGGTGGGGTACTCGCTGGGTGGCCGCACTGCGCTGCACGCCGCACTCACCCGCCCCGAAGTGTGGTGCGGAGTGATCCTCATCGGAGCGACAGCGGGCCTGGCCGACATGGCGGCACGCCGTGAGCGCCGCAGTGCTGACGAGCATCTGGCCGAGCGACTCGTCACCCTCGGCGTGGACGCCTTCCTCGACGAATGGTTGGCACAGCCACTGTTCGCCCGCCTTGCCGTTCACAGCGACGACCTCGCCGAGCGTCGACGCAACACAGCCGCCGGGCTCGCCAGCAGCCTCCGCCATTGCGGAACGGGCACGCAGGACGACCTTCGCTGGCGCCTGGGCGAACTCACCATGCCGGCGTTGATCCTGGCCGGCGCTCTCGATACGAAGTTCGTGGCGGCGGGCCGGGAACTGGCCGAACTGTGGGGTGGCGAGGCCTCCTTCGCAGAGATCCCCGACGCTGGTCACGCTGCACATCTGGAACGACCCGACATCACAGCCGCCGTCATCGGCGACTGGCTGCAACGCTTCAGTTGAGCCAACCGCCCAACGCCAGGCCAACGGCAAAAGCCCCACCGGCGATCAACTGCACCCTTCCGGTCAACTCGAGCACCGGGATCAACTCTCGGCCCATCGCTCCCCGACGCACGCGTCGCCAAGCACGCAAGGCCAGCGGAGTCCCCAACAACACCAGCAAGGCCGGCCAACGCCACCACAGGGCCACCAGCACGGCGATGACCACGGCCCCTGCGAGCAACACGGCGTAGAACCAACGGGTTGCACCGTCACCCAACCGGACGGCAAGAGTCATCTTGCCCACCTCAGCGTCGGTCGGCCGATCGCGCAAGTTGTTCACCACCAACAGCGCGCACGCCCAACACCCCACCGGTACTGCGGCCACGAGCGGCCACCCGGTCCAGCGGTCCAGTACCACGAAGGTCGTGCCGGCGGTGGCGACCAGGCCGAAGAACACGAACACGAACACTTCGCCCAGACCCAGATACCCATAGGGCTTGGGACCACCGGTGTAGGTCCAACCGGCAACGAGAGCGGCCGCACCCACCACCAGCAACCACCATGTGGTCATGGCGGCCAGCACCAGGCCCGCAAGCGCAGCCACACCGAAGGCCGCCAACGCTGCTCGCTTCACTGCACCCGGCGATGCCACTCCTGACGCCACCAACCGCAGGGGCCCAACTCTCACGTCGTCGGTCCCTCGCACTCCGTCGGAGTAATCGTTGGCGTAGTTCACGCCCACCTGCAACGCCAGGCTCACGACCAACGCCAACACTGCACGGCCCATCGCCACGCCTGTGGAACCAACCGCACAGGCCGCTCCCACTGCAACGGGTACCACGGCGGCGGGCAGGGTCCGAGGACGTGCCCCCAGCCACCATCGATGGAAGCCGGTGGGAGGTTGCGAGGTCATGACTGCCAAGTCTGGCGTGTCGTGCCACACCCATCGGGCATCATGGGAACACGAGCACAAAGGGGTGGAACATGAGTGGCGAACTGTGGCGTCGAGGGGCACTGGAACTGGCCGCATTGGTCCGGGCGGGTGAGGTGTCGTCTCGTGAGGTGGTCGAGGCTCATCTGGCCCGCCTCGACGAGGTGAATCCACACTTGAACGCCGTGGTGCGCGTGCTGGCCGAGGAAGCTCGTCTCGCCGCCGATGCCGCCGACGATCGACGCCGAACCGGCGAGGCACTGGGTGCACTGCACGGCGTGCCGTTCACGGTCAAGGAGAACATCGACGTCGTCGGAACGCCCACCACATCGGGCATCGCCATACTGGCCGTCGCCATCGCCGCTTCCGACGCGCCGGTGGTGGAACGCCTCCGTGCGGCAGGCGCCATTCCCATTGCTCGAACCAATCTTCCTGATCTCGGTCTTCGAGTGACCACCGAGTCCTCCCTGCACGGTGTCACGCGCAACCCGTGGCATCCCGAGCGCACCGCTGGCGGATCCAGTGGCGGCGAGGGGGCCGCTATCGCCTCGGGCATCAGTCCCTTGGGCTTGGGCAACGACCTCGGCGGGTCACTGCGCAACCCGGCGCACTGTTGCGGTATCGCCTCCATCAAGCCCACCGGCGGTGTGGTGCCCGCCGCCACCAGCGTCCCTCCCGAGAATCCGCCCCTGTCGTTCCAACTCATGGCCGTCGAAGGGGTCATGGCCCGCCACGTTGCCGACGTGCGTGCAGGGTTGCTCGCCGTAGCCGGACAACATCGGCGCGACCCCGCCAGCGTGCCTGTCGACCTTGCGCGCCACGGACGGGTGGACCGTCCCTGGCGGGTGGCGGTCCTCGCCGAGCCGCCTGGGGGTTCCACGCATCCCGGTATCGCAGCAGTCGTGCGCCAGACAGCCGACAGCCTCGCTGACGCCGGACACATCGTCACGGACGCCGTACCGCCCGACTACGAGCGGACACTCACCATGTGGCGCGACATCCTGTCGGTCGATCTGCGACTCCAACGACCACTCCTGGATCTCGTCATGGGCGACGACGCTCGTGCGTTTCTCGACGCCACCGAGGCCGCCACGCCAGCGGTGGATCTGGGTACCTGGGCCGACCACCTCACCCAACGGGTGGGTCTTGGCCGAGCATGGGCCGCCTGGTTCGCCGGCTTCGACGTCTTGCTCTGCCCTACGTGGACGCAACCGCCCTTCGCCGCCCGAGCCGACGTGGCATCGCCCCAAGGCGCGCTGACGACGCTGGAACTCATGCGGCCGGTCCTGCCCGCCAACCTCCTGTCTTTGCCAGCGGCTGTGGTGCCTGCCGGGTTCGCCGACGGACTGCCGGTGGGGGTCCAAGTGGTGGGCGACCGTTTCCATGACCTCACCTGCCTCGCCGTCGCGGAGATCATCGAGCAGCACCATGGGGTCATCACACCCATCGATCCCGTCCTCACGGCATCGTGACCGGTCGACTCGTCGCGCTCGATCTGCCCGGTGGGGACGCCTTCGTCGCCGCCTTGGGCACCATCTGGGATCGCGGCGACGCCGTCCTGCCTCTCGACCAACGCCTCCCAACGCCAGCGCGCACGGAACTGCTCTCCTTCCTTGCCCCTACCCACGTCTGGGGACCTGACGACGTCGAGCGATCCCTCCCAGGTGGGCGCGAGGTCGAACCCGGTGACGCGTTGGTCATCGCCACATCGGGTTCCACGGGCACGCCTCGGGGCGTGGTGCTCACCCACGATGCTGTGGCCGCGTCCGCTCGCGCCTCGAACACCGCACTCGAGGTCACCGAGGACGACCACTGGCTGGCCTGCCTGCCGCTGTCGCATGTGGGAGGCCTCTCGGTCATCACACGAGCACTGCATGCCGGCACTCGCCTCACCGTGCTTCCCCATGCTGATCCGGCCGCCATCGAGGCCACAACTCACGGCCCTTCGCCGGTCACGCTCGTGTCGCTGGTTCCCACACTGCTGCATCGCCTCGACGCTCGTCGCTTCCGTCGGGTACTGCTCGGCGGCAGTCGTCCTCCCACCGACCGCCCACCTCATGTCATCGCCACGTATGGGCTCACCGAAACCGGTTCTGGAATCGTGTACGACGGTTGGCCCTTACCCGGCGTCCAGTTGCGCATCGACCCCTCCGGTGTCATCGAGGTGAAGGGTCCCATGCTGTTGCGCTGTTACCGCGATGGTTCTGGGCCGGTCGATGCCGAGGGTTGGTTCGCCACCGGCGACGTCGGCGGTTTCGAACCGGACGGACGACTGCGAGTGGAGGGACGTCGTGGCGACCTCATCATCACCGGGGGCGAAAACGTGTGGCCCGACCCTGTCGAGGCAGTTCTGGCAACGCATCCGTCAGTGGCCGAGGTAGCCGTGGCAGGTACCCCCGATCCCGAGTGGGGGCGGGTGGTCACCGCATGGGTGGTACCCGCCAACCGTGGCGAGCCACCCTCACTCGAAGCACTGCGCCACCACGTCCGCCAGCATCTGCCACCGTTCTGCGCTCCACGGCGCCTGCAACTCGTCGAGAGCCTCCCCCGAACGGCACTGGGCAAGATCCGGCGCTCACAGTTGATGGTTGGTGATTAGGGTCTGGCCATGACGCGTCTCGATGACAAAGTCGCCCTCGTCACCGGAGCCGCCTCGGGAATCGGCCGCGCCATCGCCCGACGATTCGTGGCCGAGGGAGCATCTGTGGTCCTCGCCGACGTCGCAACCGAGGCTGCTGAGGCTCTGAGTTCGGAACTCGGGGACCGGTCGGTAGCCGTGCGCTGCGACGTCACCCACGAGGACGACGTCGCTGCGGCCTGCTCTCTGGCCACCGAGCGCTTCGGCTGCCTCGACATCGCCGTGGCCAACGCTGGCCGTGGCACCTACGGTCTCATCACCGAGCACGACCTGAGCGAGTGGCAGTCCATCATGGACCTGTGTGTCACGGGGGTGTTCCTCACGATCAAGCATGCCGGCAGACACCTGCGTGATGGTGGGTGCATTCTCACCATCGCCTCGTTGAACGCCGTGCAACCATCGGCCGGCATGTCGGCGTACTGCACCGCCAAGGCTGGAGTGGCCATGCTCACCCAGGTCGCCGCCATGGAACTGGGCCACCGAGGTATCCGTGTGAACGCCATCGCACCTGGCCTGGTCGACACCGAGGCCACCTCGACGTTCTTCCAGGTCCCTGGCGTCGTCCAAGAGTTCGTCGACAACACCACCCTCGGGCGCTACGCCCGGCCCGAGGAGATCGCCGGGCTCGCCGCATACCTGGCCAGCGATGAGGCCTCCTTCATCTCGGCCGGCCTCTACGGCATCGATGGCGGGGCGGTCACCAAGCGCTACCCCGACCTTCCCGGAGCATTTCGACGGCTCGGGATGTGAGGGCTCAGGCCGTCGGGCGCACCCCGGCACCACCGTCTACCACGATGGTCTCACCGGTGATCCAACTCGCGGCGTCCGACATGAGGAAGACCGCCAACGCTGCGATGTCCGCAGGCTCGCCCAGTCGCTTGGTGGGCAACTGCGCAGCCAGACGGTCCCCGAAGTTGTCCACCAGGTATGACGCGAAATCGGTCTTCACCAGACCGGGTGCAATACCGACCACCCGGGTGGGCCCCAACTCGGAGGCGAGTTGCCGGGTCAGGTGCACCAAGGCCGCCTTGGTCAGGTTGTACACACCCAGACCGGTCTCGGCGCGCATCCCGCCTACCGAGGCAATGTTCACCATCACACCGGGGTGATCTTTCATCCAGAGGTCCCACACCGCCTGGCACCAGAACAACGGCCCCCGCAGATTCACCTGGAACGTCTTGTCAAAGCGACTCTCATCGACGCCCAAGGTGGGTCCGAAGTACGGGTTCGTGGCGGCGTTGTTGACGATCACATCCACACGACCGAATCGCTCGAGTGTCGCTTCCACGCAGGCTCTGCCCGCAGCCACATCGCCAGCGTTGGCGGCGAAGATCGCCGTCTCGCCCGGCATCGAGTCGGCGGCTGCCTGGAGTTGATCGGCCTTGCGCGAGGTCAGCATCACCTGCGCCCCCGAGGCACTCGCCTGCGCTGCAATGGCACGACCAATTCCTCGCGACGCACCGGTCACCAACACCACTTTGCCGGTCAACGACACCTGCATCTCAGCCTCCTGACCCTGTGTCGACGGACTCGTCCGACTCAGCGGCGCTCGCGTCACTGTCGTCCTCGACGGGCCGGATGCGAACCCGGCGAATCCGTCGACCTTCCATCTCGAGCACCTCGAACGTCCATCCGTCGTGCCGGATCACCTCACCGGGCTCGGGAATGTGTTCTAGTGCCCCAAACACGAATCCGGCCAAGGTGTCGAAATCCTCGTCGGGTACCTGTAGCCCGAGAAGGTCGTTCAGATCCGACACGCCGTAGCCGCCGTCGACATCGAAACCGCCGTCATCGAGTGTGACGACGGCCGTCTCGTCCTGGTCGTATTCGTCGACGATCTCCCCCACCAGTTCCTCGAGGCAGTCCTCCAAGGTCACGAGCCCCGCTATACCGCCGTACTCGTCGACGATCAGCGCGAGGTGGAACTTCTCGGCCTGCATCTCCCGCATGAGGCGGGCAACAGGCTTGTTCTCGGGTACGAAATGCACCCGACGCTGCACGGAGGTGACGGGCTGATGGCCAAGACCCGCACGTTCGGCCTTCACGAGATCCTTGGTGAAGGCCAGTCCGACCACATCTCCCTCATCGGCGCCCATGATCGGGACTCGGCTGAAACCATGTTCGATCGCAAGGTCCAGTGCCCCGGTGATGGTCACATCATGCGACACGATGATCATGTCGGGTCGCGGCACCATGATTTCTCGGGCCACGGTGTCGCCGAACTCGATGATCGACTCGATCAACTCGCGTTCTTCGTGCTCGATCACCTCGTCCTCGGCGGCAGCGCCGACGATGCCCAGCAACTCCTGCTCCGACACGAACGGGCCCTCTTTCAGGCCTTTACCGGGAATGAGCACGTTGGTGAGGCCGATGAGGCCCCTGGAGACGACCCGCAGGGGCGGGAAGGAGACGATCGCATCGGTGAGACGCGCCGTGGCAAGAGCGGCTCGCTCGGCTCGAAGCACCGCCCAGGTCTTCGGCATGGCCTCGGACAGGACGAAGAACACGATCACGTTCAGCACGAAGCCGATGGCCACTCCGGTGGCACCGAAAAGGTTGGCGGCAAGCAGCGAGGTGAGGAAGGCCTGACCGGTCTGACAGAACGTCACCGTCACGAGCACTGGGTTGATGAATCGTTCGGGAGCCGACACCAGGCGAGACAGTGCGGCGGAAGCCTTGGTCTGCAAGGAGGCGTCGATGGCCTGTGCCTTCACCCTGGAGATGCGG
>CAYMUC010000011.1:17515-46719 GCA_964393535.1 uncultured Ilumatobacteraceae bacterium
ATGGCCACAGTCAGGGCCACCTCGGTGCCGCCGTACGTGGCGGCCAGCGCAGCGGCGCTCATGCGTGATCCTGCCGGAAACCGGCAGGTGCTGAGCCACCCCAGTGGTGAGCTTCCAGCAGTTCGAGTTCACGACGACGCATGTCGGCCGTGTGCTCGGGGGTGTCGTGGTCACGGCCCAGCACATGCAGGATGCCGTGCACCACGAGCAGGGCGAGTTCGTCGTCGACCGTGCCAGCGTGGTCGGGGGCCTGATCGACAGCGACACCGGGACAGATCACGACATCGCCCAACAACATGGGCAGGTCACCCGGATCAGATGGTGCCCGATCGGGTCCTCGGCTGGGCCCCTGTTCGGTGGACAGCACGACCGAGGCGTCGATGGGAAAGGCCAACACATCGGTGGGGCCATCATGCCCAAGATGTTCCGCGTTCAGTACTGCGATGTCGTCGCGACCTACGAACAGCAACGACAACTCGGTCCCACCCCGGACACCTTCGGCGGCCAGCACGTCCTCGGCCAGGCGTTGCCACCGAGATAGGTCCACGGCCACCTCGCTCTGCTCGTCGGCGCAGAAGACTTCGGGTTCGTCGTCGCCTCCTGTCCGGGGGCGAACGCCCAGTGATGGTCGACCGTCGTCAGCCACGACTCCCTCCCGTCGCTCCCGGGGCCGACGCCCCGTGCCGCTCGTACGCGGCCACGATGTCAGCCACGATCTGATGGCGTACCACGTCAGCCTGTCCGAGATGGACGAACGCCAAGCCGTCGACACCGCCGAGCACTTTCTCCAAACCCTGCAGGCCACTGCGGCCATCGGGTACGTCGATCTGCGTCGTATCACCGGTGACGACGACCTTGGATCCAAAACCGATACGGGTGAGGAACATCTTCATCTGCTCCGGCGTGGTGTTCTGTGCCTCGTCGAGAATGATGAACGACTGGTTCAGCGTGCGGCCACGCATGAATGCCAGTGGCGCAACCTCCACGGCCTGACGTTCCAGCAGACGCTGCACGGCCTCGGGCTCCATCATGTCGTACAAGGCGTCGTACAGCGGCCGCAGATACGGGTCGATCTTGGCCATCAGATCGCCAGGAAGAAAGCCGAGGCGTTCACCGGCCTCCACGGCAGGCCGGGTGAGAATGATGCGCTGGACCTGTTTGGCCTGGAGGGCCTGAACAGCCATCGCCACGGCCAGCCAACTCTTTCCCGTACCTGCTGGTCCGATACCGAAGGTGATCACGTGGGTGCGAATGGCGTCGACGTACCGCTTCTGCCCGGCGGTCTTGGGCCTCACGCTGCGGCCGCGAGAGCCCCTCAGCACATCATCGGTGAGCACGACGCTCGGACGCTCGTGCTGGCGCACCATGTCGATGGCACGCCCGAGGCTGGCCGCATCGAGATGCTCACCGCGCTGGAGCAACAGGATCAACTCCTCGAACAGACGCCCGGCATCGGAAGCGCCGGCTCCCTGGAGGGAGATCTCGTTGCCGCGCACCAGCACCTCGACATCGGGGAACGCAGCCTCGATGCGGCGGAGGTGTTCGTCTCGGGTGCCAAGCAGTGCTGCCATGAGATGCGCTCCGGGCACCACGAGGCCCACGATCGGTGTCGACGTGGTCATCGGGGGGTCACCGGACCTCACGGGATGGCGGCATCGGCCACACGGTAGCGGGCCGTGAGCCCCCGAGCGCACCGCAGCGTGCAACGTCGCTTCCTCGCCACTAACGTCCGGCGGTGCCCGAATCGCCCGATCCCCACGGTCGCCGCCCTTCCACACTGGCCGTGACGGCCGGGCGCACCGCCGAAGACCGGGCCCTGTCACCGGCTCTCTCCACCGCCACGACATGGGCCAGCGCCGACATGGATGATGCCGCTCGACGCGCCACCGGTATGCGTGCCACCCACTTCTACAGCCGCTACGCCAATCCGACCGTGAACGAGTTGGAGCGTGTCGTGGCCGAACTGGAAGGCGCCGAGGCAGCCCTCGCCACGGCGTCGGGCATGGGTGCCATCGCCACGACCATCCTGGCGCTGTGTTCGGCCGGAGACCACGTGGTGGCCACCCGGCAGCTCTACGCCGGAACCTTGGCGTTCCTCCAGGGGCCGTGTGCTCGCCTGGGAATCGAGGTCACCTTGGTAGACGGCACTCGCCCGGGCGCCGTCGCTGAGGCAGTTCGTCCCGGCTCCACCATGATGGTGCTCGTTGAGACCCCATCCAATCCGTGTCTGGATCTGGTGGACCTCGACGAGGTCGGCGGGATCCGTGGTCCCTTCACGGTGGTCGACGCCACCCTCGCCACTCCACTGGGTCAACGAACCCTCGCCCACGGCGTGGACCTGGTGCTTCACTCGGCGACGAAAGGCCTGGGAGGCCACAACGACGCCACCTTGGGTGTCGTGGCTGGCGAACGCGATCTCATCGATGCGCTCTGGGGCTACGCCGTTCTGCACGGCGCAACACCCTCACCTCATGACGCCCATGCCGTGCTTCGGGGAGTACGAACGCTCGGAGTGCGGTACCAGCGCCAGAGTGCCACAGCACTCGCACTGGCCACCTGGCTCGAACAGCGACCCGAAGTTCGCTGGGCCCGCCATCCGCTCCTCCCCTCCCACCCACAGTACGGACTCGCCCAGCGGCAACTACACGGGGGCGGAACCATGGTGGCATTCGACCTGAAGGGTGGTACCAAGGCCGCAGAACAGTTCACCTCTGCCTTGCGTTGGTGCCGACTTGCCACCTCGCTGGGAGGACCCGACACCCTGGTCTGTCACCCGGCCACCTCCACCCACGCCAGCATGAGTCACGAGGAACACCTGGCTGTCGGGATCGGCCCCGGAACGCTACGAATGTCGGTCGGTCTCGAAGATGTGGAAGACCTGCTCGTCGATCTCGATCAAGCGCTGGGTGCGATCAGGCCATGACGCGTCCCGCGGTGGTCATGGTGCACGGCCTCGGTGGTAGCCCCACAAGTCTGGGCGACGTGCCTGATGCGCTTCGCGAAAGGGGTTGGACCGTGCACACGCCGCTCCTACCTGGTCACGGCACGTCCGTCGACGACTTGGAGCACGCCTCGTCTGAGGACTGGGTCGAAGCGGTTCATAGAGTCGTCGGCGCGTCGGGCCAAGCCGTGGTCGTCGGACAGTCCCTGGGGGGCGTCTTGGGCGTACTCGCCGCAACGCGTCACCCCACCGTGGTCGGCCTCGTCCTCATCAACGCTCCGGTCGCCAGTGCCGACCCCGATGTCGTGGAGCACCTCGAGTGGATGCTCCAGCGAGGGGTGCGCCGTCAGCCGTGTGGGCCCCCCGATCTCCGGGATCCCGAGGCGACAGATCCGTCGTACGAAGAACTCCCGGTCAACGCACTCCTCGAGATGGTGCGCCTCGGCGACCGTGCGTGGCACCTCGCCCCGAGCATCGACCGTCCGACCATGGTGATCACCAGCGACCACGACCACACCGTCGACCCGTTCCTGGCTGACGATCTGGTGGCGCGTCTCGCCGGTCCCGTCACCCGCCTGCGACTGCCCAACAGCGGTCACGTGGCCTGCCGCGATCTCGACCGTCAACTGCTGACGGCCGAGATCGCTGACTGGCTGAACCTGCTCAGCGCTGCATCGACTTGATCTCGAGGAAGTCCTCGAAGCCGTAGCGCCCGTACTCGCGGCCCACACCCGACTGCTTGTACCCACCGAAGGGTGCGTTCGGGTTGAACTTGCCGCCGTTGATCTCCACCTGGCCGGTGCGCATGCGGCGTGCCACCCGCTCGGCGCGAGCAGCGTCGCCGCCCCACACACCGCCCGACAATCCGTACACGGTGCCGTTGGCGATGCGCACGGCATCGTCTTCGTCCTGGTAGGCCATGATGGCCAACACCGGCCCGAAGATCTCCTCCTGAGCAATGGTCATGTCCTCGGTCACCCGCGAGAACACCGTCGGCTTCACGAAGTACCCGGTGTCCAGACCCTCGGGCGCACCCAGACCTCCGGCCACCACCACGGCTCCCTCATCGATACCCACCCGGATGTAGTGCTGCACCCGGTCGCGCTGCGCGGCCGACGCCAGTGGGCCCAGGTGCACACCCTCGGCGAAGGGGTCCCCCACCTTCATGTTCGCCACCGTCGCCGCTGCGATCTGCTCGGCGGCTTCGATGCGGTCGGCGGGCACCAGCATGCGGGTGAGCGCCGAGCAGGTCTGCCCCGAGTTGGTGAACGCCTTGCCCACGCCGGCGGCGACAGCCTTGGCGAACGTCGCCTCGTCGAGATCGTCGAGGATCACGTTCGCCGACTTGCCACCCAGTTCCAGGGCCACCTTTTTGATGGTCTCGGCACCCACCTGCGCGACGCGCCGTCCGGCGCGCGCCGAACCGGTGAACGACATCATGTCGATACCCGGATGAGCCGCCATGGCCTCACCCACCACAGGACCCAGGCCCGTGACCAGGTTGAACACACCGGCGGGCACACCGACTTCATGCATCACCTCGGCCAAGATGAATGCATCGACAGGGGCGATCTCCGATGGCTTGAGCACCACGGTGCATCCCGCAGCCATGGCGAAGGCCACCTTGGCGGCGATCTGGTGCAGGGGGTAGTTCCACGGTGTGATGCAGCCCACCACGCCGATGGGTTCGCGCACCACCAGCGAGTTGCCCACCTCTTCCTCGTACTGGAAGTGCTCGGCGAACTGGGCGGCCTGTTGGAAACTGTTCACCGGCAGACCCACTTGCACCGGCTTGCTCAGCCACGCCGCCATTCCGGTCTCACGGGAGATGGTCGCCGCTAGTTCGTCGATACGGGCTGCGAGCCCATCGCCCACACGACTCAGGAACTTGGCACGCTCCTCTTTGGGGGTGGTGGACCACGACTCGAACGCGGCGACCGCTGCCGCCACCGCCCGGTCGACGTCGGTGGCGTCGCCCAGTGGAATCGAGGCCATGGGCTGTTCGGTCACCGAGTCGATGACGTCCATGCGGTCGGTGCCGTGGGGCGCCACCCAGGCCCCGTCGATGTAGAGATGCTGGTAAGCGGTCATAGGCGTGACGCTACGTCGTGGACCGGCAGCGCCGATGATCGGAGCGTCGGGTGGCCCTGTGGCTGCATGGTTCCGTCAGATGTCGCCTCTTCCTCACCCACATGACAGCCCCACGTCACCTCTCGTCCATGTGGACCGTGCACGGTTCGTCGCAGTTTCTCTCATGAAAGGCGCAACATGCGACGACGTCGACTGGTCACTGCCACGGCAGCCCTGTCCATGACCACACTGGCCCTGGGGGCCGCTCCCGTGGCGGGGGCGATGGAGCCCGAACTGCTGGCCTCACTGGATCTCGGTGGTGCCGAGACGGTGGCGTACGACCCTGCCAGCCAACGCCTGTTCGTGTCGAACGCCACCGAGGTGGCCATGGGCGTCGTCGACCTGAGCGATCCGTCGGCACCGGCGATCGTCGACTCGGTGTCCCTCGCCCCCTACGGCGGCGGAGTCACCTCGGTGGCCGTCAAGGACGGACTCGTGGCCATGGGTGTCACGGGTGCCACCACGCAGGACAACGGCGCTGTGGTGTTCTTCGACGCCAACGACCTGTCACATGTGGCGACCTTCCCCACCGGCCCCCTTCCTGACGACGTGAAGTTCAGCCCCGACGGCACCCTGGTGGTCACGGCCAACGAGGGCGAGCCCAATGGCGACTTCAGCATCGACCCCAACGGAAGCGTCAGCGTGATCCGGATCGTCGACGGCCTTCCAGCCGACGTCACCACCGTCGACTTCACCTCCTTCGAGGCGCAGCGGGCCACGCTGGAGCAGGCCGGTGTGCGCATCTTCGGCCCCGAGGCGACGCTCGCATCGAACCTCGAACCCGAGTACGTGGCGATCACCGACGACTCGACCACCGCCTACGTCACGCTCCAGGAGAACAATGCGGTCGCCGTGGTCGACCTCACCGTGCCGGTAGTGACGGCCATCGTGCCGCTCGGCTTCAAGGATCACAGCGTGGCCGGTAACGAACTCGATGCTTCCGACCGCGACAACCTCAACGGCAACCTGCAGTCGTGGCCGGTGCTGGGCATGTACCTGCCCGACCAGATCGCCCTGGTGGACGGCTACATCATCTCGGCCAACGAAGGTGACGCCCGCGACTACGACGCCTTCTCCGAGGAGACTCGTGTGGCCGACATGACGCTGGATCCGGAAACGTTCCCCAACGCGGCGGAACTCCAGGACGAGACGGCCTTGGGTCGCCTCACGGTGTCGACCGTGAACAGCGACACCGACGGCGACGGCGATGTGGACGTGCTGTACGCCTACGGGAGTCGAGGGATCAGCGTGTGGAGCGCCGACGGAGCACTGGTGTGGGACTCGGGCAGTGAACTCGAGCGCCAGGTGCTGGCACTCACCCCCCAGGCCTGGGACGACAGCCGTTCCGACAACAAGGGCCCTGAGCCCGAGGGCATCGTGGCTGGCGAGATCGGCGGCGAGAGGTACGTGTTCGTCGCTCTGGAGCGCACCAGTGGCGTCGCAGTGTGGAACGTGACCGATCCGACGGCCCCTGCGTTCACCACCATCCTGCAGCCGCCTGCCGAGACCGACGTGTCGCCCGAGGGCATGGTGTTCATCAATGGGTTCGACTCACCCGACGGGAGCCCCCTGCTGGCGGTGTCGAACGAGGTGTCGGGCACACTGGCCATCTGGCGCCTGGCCCCCGCCGAGGCCTATGACGACGAGGAACTGCTGCCCACTTCGGGCTCCACCACGGTGCTCGCCATCGTGGCACTGGGTGCGGTGGCGCTCGGGGCACTGATCCTGCGTCGTCCTGTCGCACGTCGCTGATCGACGTCACCAACTGGGAAACGACGCATGATCCGTATACCCCATGGGGTATAGTGTGGTCATGCGTCGCTTCACTCTTCCCCTTCTCGCCGCGGGTGCTCTGTTGGTGGTGCCGGCCTGCTCGTCGAGCTCGTCCAGCACGGGCGCAGCCGCTGTGAGCGTGGCCCCGCGTGTCGATCCCGCCGGTGCGGTGGTGATCGACGTGCGAACTCCCGGCGAGTTCGACTCGGGCCATCTCGAGGGTGCTGTGAACATCGACGTCCAAGCCCCGGACTTCGCAGCGAAGATCAGCAGCCTGGAGGCCGCCGGCCGCTATCTCGTGTACTGCCGGAGCGGCAACCGTTCGCAGGTGGCCATCGACATCATGCGTTCACTCGGCTTCACCAACCTCACCGATCTGGGAAGTGTCGCCGAGGCCTCGGCCGCCACTGGTCTCGCCGTGATCTAGGTTCGGCCAGACTGGTGGCAGTTCGCGGGTAAGGGGACGTGATGGCCACACCACAGGGCAATGGCGACGAGGTCGCCGCCGTCGAGGTGCGCGAGAGGAGTCTGGCAGCCACCGAGGCCTCCATGGCTGCGGTCATGGACGTGTTGAGCACCGCCACCGAGGCCGACCGGTCACAGGTGCTCGACTGGTTACGAATCGTGTTCGCCGGCATAGCACCCGACGAGCGAGAGGCACTCGAGGACGCGGCTGTGGAACACAGCCTGGTGTTCGGTGAGCCACCAGTGAGTCCCGATGACGAGTTGGTGGACGACTGGCCGAGCGCCGCGTACCCCTACCGCAATCGAATGCGGCGGGTGACCTACGAGCGCCAGAAGTACGACCTCCAGGTCGAGTTGTTGAAGCTGCAGTCGTGGGTGAAGGCCACCGGAGAGCGCGTGGTCATCCTTTTCGAGGGGCGCGATGCCGCCGGGAAGGGTGGTGCCATCAAGCGCTTCATGGAGCACCTCAACCCCCGCGGTGCACGGGTGGTGGCCCTGTCGGCGCCCACGCCGGCCGAGGCCGGCCAGTGGTACTTCCAGCGCTATGTGCAGCACCTCCCGACCAGGGGTGAGATGGTCTTGTTCGACCGGTCCTGGTACAACCGGGCCGGGGTGGAGCGCGTCATGGGATTCTGCACCGACGATGAGTACGAGGCGTTCATGATTCAGGCGCCGGAGTTCGAACGGCATCTCGTACGCAGCGGCATCCACCTCATGAAGTTGTGGTTCTCGGTCGGCCAGGCCGAGCAGCAACGACGGTTCGCCGAGCGCCAACGCCACCCACTCAAGCAGTGGAAGCTGTCCCCCATCGACCTGGCGTCGTTGGACAAGTGGCACGAGTACACCTCCGCCAAGGAGCAGATGTTCCGCCAAACCGATACCGCCGATGCTCCTTGGACGGTGATTCGTAGCGACTGCAAGAAGCGCGCCAGGCTGAACGCCATGCGGTACGTGTTGCACCGCCTTCCCTACATCAACAAAGACCTCACTCGGATCGGGGTATTGGATCCGCTTCTGGTGGGTCGACCCCAGAAGGTCGAACCCCCGGCCGAGGCCCACCGTCACTGACTCCATCGACTTCACCGAAGATGATCTCCCGAATGTCGGTGATGATGGCGGCGAGTTCGCGATACACACGGTCCATGGCCGTGCGCACTCGTGTCGGGGCACCCTGGGCCTGGCCCACTGCCTCGACCATGACCGTGATGCCGAAGAGGCGTTGACGGATCGAGTCGTACAGTCGTTGAGCAACCTCGGCACGAGCCTCGAGGTCGGCACGGTCCTCGGCCACACGTCGGGCGAGATGGAGGTCGGTGACATCGATGAGCGCCACGATCCATGACTCCAGGTCGTCTGACCGCCTCACATGACAGGCCACGGTGACGAAATCTCCTTCGACATGACGTAGGTCCACCTCACAGGAGACGTCCTCGCCGGCCTCGGTGATGCGCTGCCAGAAATCGGTGAATCGTTGCTTGTCGTGGCGTGCGACCAGGTCCACGACGCCTCGTCCTACCAGGCCCTGGCGGTCTCGACCCAGCAAGGCCGCCGCGACCAGGTTCACGCTCACCAGGCGGCCCTCGTCGTCCACGATCAGGTAGCCAGCGGGCGCGAAGTCGTAGAGGTCCACACACTGGGTCATCAACCGCTCGAGCCGACGTTGTACCTCATCCGGTCCCACTGTCGTTCACGGTAGGCAACGCCGCCGCGAGTAGCCCGCACCCGAAGGTCACCTGCGCCTAGGGCCATTGGACCCCATGGCGCTCCCCCTAGCGTGCGGAGGCACCTGCCGAACCAGCCATGACCTGGGCGGCCACGAGGCTCAGTGTGTGGAGGCGCTGCTCCAGCCTGGGAGCCGAGGCAGCCAGGATCACCTCATCGGCACGGGCATGTTCGGCAAACGCTTCGATGGCCAGGGCCACCTCGGCACCAGACCCCACTGCCGAGTAGTGCATCATGGCCAGGACCTGGCGGCCCGCCGGAGACGCCAAGTACGTCTCATACTCGGCGTCCTCGAGTGCACGACCTCCGGCGAGGAAGCGCTCGACCCGCCACCGCTGCACCTGCGCCTGCACGTGGCGCGCCTCGTCGGCAGTGTCGGCTGCGATGACGTTCAGAGCAGCGATGACGTACGGAGCGTCGAGGTGTGCCGAGAGTTGGAACTCACGACGGTAGATGTCGACAGCGTCGAGCAAGTGTGCGGGAGCGAAGTGTGAGGCGAACCCGAGGGGCAGGCCCAGCGCCGCGGCCAACTGGGCCCCGAACAATGACGACCCGAGGATGTACAGCGGCACCCGAGTACCCGCACCAGGAACGGCGCTGACCCCCGCCACCCTGCTGGTGCCGTTCAGATACCCCTGGAGTTCCAACACGTCCTGGGGAAAGGTGTCGGCGGCACGGTGGTCGCGACGCAAGGCTCGCAACGTCACCTGATCGGTGCCCGGGGCGCGCCCCACGCCGAGGTCGATGCGTCCGGGGTGCAGAGTCGCCAGCATGCCGAACTGCTCGGCGATGGTCAGCGGTGCATGGTTGGGCAGCATCACGCCACCGGCCCCGAGGCGAATGTGGTGGGTGTGCGCCGCTACGTGAGCGATCAGCACCGCTGGCGATGAGGACGCCACCGACGACATGTTGTGATGTTCGGCGTACCACACCCGGCGGTAGCCAAGTCGCTCGGCCTCCTGGGCGAGGGTGACACTGTTGGCCAAGGCCTCACGCTCGGTCTCGTCACGACCGACGATGGCCAGGTCGAGAATCGACAGGGGAACGCTCACGGCCTCCATCGTTACCATGCCGGACGGTCGGGACGCGTCACCCGACGTCGACGATCCGCATCACGTCGGTGGCGGCCGGTGACGGCCGATCAGGCGCTCCGGCCAGCACCACCACGGTGTCGCCCCGCATGGCGAGGCCTCGCTCCACCGCCGTCTCGACGGCATGCCACACCAACTCGTCGGTGGATCCGCACGTACCCACGCCAACGGGAACCACACCCCACGACAGTGCGAGCGCACGAACCACTTCGGGTGACGGCGACAACCCGACCAGCGTGGCCTCGGGTCGGAACCGGGCCATGGCGCGGGCCGTGGCGCCACTGCGCGTGCAGCACAGCACTGCCGACGCCTCCACGTCTCGTGCGGCCCGGGAGGCGGCATGGCACATGGCGTCGGTGATTCGGTCCCCCGTCGCGTCCCTTGCGGTCCGCCTGCGGCTCCCCAAGCGCTCGGCCCACTGTGCGTAGTCGGCCTCCTGCTCCGCCCGTTCAGCGATGACGGCCATGGTCGCCACTACGGCAACCGGATCATGGCCGATGGCCGTCTCGCCCGACAGCATCACGGCATCGGTGCCGTCGAACACGGCGTTGGCCACGTCGCTCACCTCGGCCCGGGTGGGCGCCGGAGCGGTGACCATGGACTCGAGCATCTGCGTGGCCACGATGACCGGTGTGCCCTGCTCCACACACTCCCGCACGATGCGCTTCTGAAGGTGCGGAACATCCTCGATACGGCAGTCGATGCCGAGGTCGCCGCGGGCCACCATGATGGCGTCGGCGGTCCTGATCAGGGCCGACAGATCGTCGAGTGCCGCACTGGTCTCGATCTTGGCCACCAACCGGCTACGACCCGCCGCCACCTGCCGCACCGGCTCCAGATCGGCAGCGGTGCGAACGAACGACACCGCCAGGAAGTCCGCCCCCGCCTCAGCCATTGCCTCGGCCATCACCAGGTCGTCGGGCGTCGGGGTGGCCAGGTGCACCCTCCGAGACGACAGGTGCACTCCAGGCGATCCCTGGGTCCGTCCACCGTTGTCCACCCTGCCCATGTAGCCGTTGACGCACTGCGTCATCGTGAGTGAAATGGCGCCATCGCCCAGCACGACTCGATCGCCGGGTTGCAGAGCAGCCAGCAAGCCCGGATCGTCGAGGCGAATCACGTCGGCGTCGCTGCCACCGGCGTCGGTGGCCAGGCGCACCGTGGACCCGGGCACGAATTCCACCCCACCGGGAGGAAAGCCACGCGCACGGATCTTGGGACCCGGGAGATCGGCGAGCACCGCCACCACCCGACCCTCAGCGGCTGCGACCGCCCGGACCGCCTGAAGGCGACGACGGTGATCGTCGAGATCGCCATGCGACAGGTTCAGGCGGACCACATCCACCCCGGCGCGGAACATGCCGGCGAGCACACGGGGATCATCACTGGCCGGTCCGAGTGTGGCGACGATCTTCGTGCGGCGAGCCATGCTCGAAGTCTGGCCGACCGCCGCCACGTGACACGCACCATCGCCGTCCTAACGTCACACCCATGGGGGTGACGCACCATGGATGAGGTGGCTTTCAGCCTGCTGTCGGAGCAATTCCAGCAGTCTCCGGTCGAGATGTTCCAGCACCTACGCAATCGCTGCCCGGTACATCACACCGATGAGCCGGCACCACACTTCAGCCTGTCCCGCTACAGCGACGTGGTCACCGCTCTGCGCGACGACACCACGTGGTCGTCGAAGTTCGGTCCCGGTCTCGCCTATGGCGAACCCGGGACGGGCGTGCTGGTGTCGAGCGATCCTCCCGTCCACACCGTCGAACGCCTGGCCATAGCCCGGGCCTTCAAGCCTTCGGTCCTCGAGGCCATGGAGCCCGAGGTTCGCCGACTGGTCGAGCAACTCGTCGACGACATGGTCCCTCGTGGACGTGGGGACCTCATCGCCGAGGTCGCCATGCCCGTACCCCTGGTGGTCATGTGCTGGATGCTGGGCCTACCCATCGACGATGTGGACCGGTTCCGGTCGTGGGTGCTTCCCATGGCCGAAGGCGTGGCACTAGCGGGTGGGCGAGGGGCCCATCCCCACGTCGCCGACGCCTACCGGGCGTTCTACCGCTATTTCGAAGACCACGTAGCCAAGCGATCGGCCGCGGTGGCATCCGGCGACGACGTCCCAGCCGACCTGCTCACCCGCCTCTTGACAGTGGAACGCGACGGGCGACGCCTCACCGACGCCCAGGTGTTGGGGTTCTGCCAGTTCCTCTTGGTGGCCGGGTCGGCCACCACCACACTGCTCATCGGCAACCTGGCGCACCGCCTCATGCACCACCCCGAGCAGTGGCGCCTGCTCGCACATGAGCGCTCACTGATCCCCAATGCTGTCGAGGAGAGCCTGCGCTTCGACAGTCCGGTCCATGGACTGTTCCGTACCGCCAACTGCCCGGTGTCCCTGCACGGGACCGACATCGAGCAGGACGCCAAGGTGCTGATGCTGTTCGGCTCGGCCAACAGGGATCCCGAGGCCTGGGACCAACCAGACCACTTCGACGTGACGCGTGACCTCACGGACCTCAGGCAGCGTCACACAGCCTTCGGAGTGGGCATCCACTACTGCCTAGGTGCTCCGTTGTCACGCATCGAGGCGTCGGTGACCCTGGATGTGCTGTTGGATCGCATGCCCGAACTTCGACCCGACGGAGAGCCCACCCGGGTACGCCCAGCCGTGCTCCACGGCTTCGACTCCCTGCCAGTGCGCTGGGACTGACGAGGGGCGATATCGAGGCGACTCCGGGAATCGAACCCGGGTACAGGGCTTTGCAGGCCCTTGCCTAAGCCACTCGGCCAAGTCGCCCTGCGAGGAACCACGTTCCACGACAGGTCCGTCACCTTAGCGTCCGCCCGGGTGGGCACCACGGTCCGTGGCGAGGAAGACTTCTCGGAATGCCTCGAACCCTCCCCGCCCTCCTCGCTGCGGCCGCCATCGTCACCGTGGCCGCCTGCGGCAACGACGACAGTGCGGCACCGGCCACGACTGTCGCCTCCAGCACCGCAGCACCGCTCACCACCACGACGGCGCCGACCACCACCCAGGTCACGACCACCACCACCCAGGCACCACCCGATCCGGCACTGCTGGTGGACCAGTACGCCCAAGCTGGACCATTCCCCGTGGGTGTCACCACCCTGCAATTGGCCAAGGGGCCGTTGGTCGAGGTGTGGTACCCCGCCGAGTCGGGGACCACCGGCACCGTGAGCTACGACGTACGCGACTTCACTCCCGAGGCCATCCGCACCCTGCTCACCGGAGACGCACCGGCCGAGTACACCATCGAGGGCGCACGCGATGCGGCGGTGTCAGCCGAGTCTGCCGCGGGCTTCCCGGTCGTGCTGTTCAGCCACGGTTACACCGGCATGCGGGTCCAGTCGAGTTTCCTCACCGCGCACCTGGCGTCGTGGGGCTTCGTGGTGGCCGCACCCGACCACCCATCGCGTGACCTGGCCAATGTGCTGGGCGGAACGGCTTCGGGAGACCGAGCCGACAGCGTGGACGACCTCGTCACCACTCTCGACCTTCTCACCGCAGCCGAAGCCGACCCGACCAGTCCCTTCTTCGGTCGCCTCGACCTCGACAACGTGGCGGCGGTAGGTCATTCGGCGGGCGGCGGGACCGTCCTGGGCGCCGCCGCCGACCCGCGCATCGATGGCTATGTGTCGTTGGCGTCGGGCGCGTTCGAGACCGAACTCCCCGCCAAGCCGTCGTTCTTCATGGCCGGCACCCTCGACGCCGTGGTCACCGTGGCCGAACGCACCCGGCCGGCGTTCGAAGCCGCACCCGAGCCGTCGTTGCTGTGGGTCATCGACGGAGTCGGGCACAACGCCTTCGACGACTTCTGTACCTTCGGCAACGGCACCGGCATCATCGGCATCGCCGAGGCCTCGGGACTGGGGCCGCTGCTGGACGCCCAACCGCAGTTGCGCACGCTGGGCGAGGACGGTTGTGTGCCGCCAGCGGTCCCCGTCACCACGACGTTCCCCCTCATCAGTCACGGGGTGACGTCGTGGTTGCGCCACCTCTTCGGAATCGACTCCGCTCCCGTGGGCCTGGGTGAGGCGGTGTCGGGCGCCTACGACGTGGCCGTCGAGGTGCTCGGCGCCCCCTGACGCGCCACGTAGCCCACCCCCCGAACGGTGTGGACCAGCCGCGGTCCGACCGATTCGAGTTTGCGCCTCAGGGCGCACATGTGAACCTCGACGACGTTGGTGTCGTAGTCGTCGAAACCCCACACGAGTTCGAGTAACTGGCGCTTGGAGAGCACCTGGTTGCGGTGCCGCACCAGCGTCGACAGCAACCGGAATTCCGTGGCGGTGAGGCTGATGCGCTGCGACGATCGGCTCACCTCGTGACCGTCGAGATCCACCACCAGATCACCCAGGATCAGCCGTCCTCGACGGCCCCGCCTGGCCAGGAGGGCCTCCACCCGCACCGCCAGTTCCTGCGGATCATGCGGAGGCGAGATCACCTCGTCGAAACCCGCCGCCCAGGCCAACGCGCTCACCATGGGATCGTCTCCCACCAGTGCCACCCACATCGGTCCGTCGGCGTCCACATCACCCACCGCCATCAGGTCGGTTCGGCCCGTGAACTCCGTGATCACCGCCTCCGGATGAAGGTCGTCGAGGAGTTCGTTCACCTCGGCAGTGGGGTCGTCGGCCAGCACCAGGTGGCCCGCTGCCGCGAGACGACTGCACAGTCGACGGCGCAACAACGGTGTCCCCACCAACACCACCACCCTCGTCCCTGGCTCATCACCCTGTGGTGCTGCGGACGCTGTGTCGCTGGGGTTGAGGGCCGGGGATGACTGGTGGCGGTCGAGACGCATGACCGCTGACGGTAGGAGCGCAACCGCTCACGGTCGTGGGCGATGCGACGCTCGCCGACCATGACCTAAGTCCACCCCTGGGACGGGTCCTCATCGTGCAGGAACCTCTCAGTCGATCCGCAGCGGGCGTTCACCTCCGGCTCCCACACTCGTCGTCGTTCACCGCCACACCGGAACACGACCCGAGAGGAGGCCACCATGGGATCAGCACGCAAGGGTGATCACCTCCACCCGATCCCTCTGGGTGCCGTCGATGCGGTCGTCGCCTTCTCGGCCTGGTTCGTGGTCCTCGACAGTTGGGGAGCAACGAAGGCGGCCACACCTCTGGTCATGGCCGCCGCTGCGTTGGTGGGCGGTGTGCAAGCGACGCTCGGGGCGGCCTTGGGAACCGGAGCTCCTTACGCCGGTGCTCTCGCCTCGGTGACCAGGCGACGCGCTCTGCGGGCAGGTGTGGTCACCACCCTGCTCATGTTGGCACTTGCCCTCGTCGGCCCAACCGTTCGCGACGACGGTCTCGTGACACCATCATTGGTGGCCGCCGGGGGTGTCGTTGCCACCGGCTCGGTGCTGTCGTGGCGCTGGGTCCACCATCGATATGCAAGTGCTCGGCGACGCCGCGGTGATCGTGTCGAGCGGGTCATGATCGTGGCCGACCACCGAGACGCGCACGATCTGCTCGATCTCATCGAGGCGCACCCCGACACGGGATGGCACGCCGTTGGATGGGTGGACGGCGACGACAGCGAACCGCTGATCACGAGTGCCCGTCGCGCTGGGGCCAGCACCGTCTTGGTGGCGGCAAGCGCCTTGCGCCGGGAGCACATCCAGGCGCAACTCCATCAACTTCGCGACCGAGGTCTGCGAGTTCATCTCGACGCCGGCCTGCGCAACCTGCATCCCCGGCACCTCACGCTGGGCGCACTGGGCTACGAGCCACTGCTGCTCCTCGAGCCGCCCCGGCTCACGATGGTTCAGCGTTTCCTCAAGCGGGTCGTGGACATCATGGTGGCCACGGTGATGCTGGTCCTGAGTCTGCCGGTCCTCGCCGTGGCGGCTGTGGCCATTCTGTTGGACGACCGAGGCCCGGTGCTGTTCCACCAGCGACGAATCGGCCGTCACGGTGTTCCCTTCGACGTCGTGAAGTTGCGCACCATGGTGCGCGACGCCGAAGGACGCCTCGACGAGGTGGCGCATCTCAACGAGCGCACCGACGGACCACTGTTCAAGGCCAGCCACGACCCTCGGGTGACCCGCGTGGGACGCGTGCTGCGGGCGACCAGTATCGACGAGATCCCGCAGCTGTGGCGGGTCATCCGCGGCGACATGAGCCTGGTCGGTCCCCGGCCGGCGCTTCCCGACGAGGTCAGCCAGTTCGACGACCGACTCATGGCACGCCACCGCATGCGACCGGGACTCACCGGCATCTGGCAGGTGAGCCATCGCGACGACCCCTCCTTCGAGGCGTACCGCCGCGCCGACCTGCTGTACGTGGAGCACTGGTCGCTGCTGCTCGACCTGTCGATCCTCGCTCGCACCGTTCCCACTGTTCTGGGACGGGGCGTCAAGTCACTTCGCACCCGTGCGGTGCCCTCCCCCGAACCGGTGCTGCCGTGACCGCGCACCGGTCCACGAGCGTGGTCACCGGGACCATAAGGCCGACGCCGCCCGGCCCGGTTCCGGTGGCCACCACACCTCGCCTGTCCGTGGTCATTCCTGCCCACGACGAGGCGTCAGTGATCGGCCGCTGCCTCGACGCCCTCCTGGGCGGCCTCGACGATCACGGCCTGGCCCATCACGATGTCGAACTGGCGGTGGTGTGCAACGGTTGCCACGACGACACCGCGACGGTGGCGCGGCGCCATCTGGGACCCCTCGGCCTCAGACATCACCGGGTGCTGGAGATTCCCACGGCATCCAAGTCCGCTGCGCTACGCCTGGCCGATGCCGTACTGGGCACGTTCCCTCGGCTGTACCTCGATGCCGATGTGGAACTCTCGACCCGTGCGGCGCTGGACCTCGCCGAGGCGCTCGCTCGACCCGGAGTCCTGGCAGCTCGGCCGGTGGCCCACGTCGATACGACCGGTGCGTCGGCCTTGGCCCGTCGCTACGCCCGCGCCCGGTCGAGACTCGACGTACTGCACGAGGGACTGTGGGGTGCCGGGGCGTACGGGCTGTCGGCCGAGGGGCACCAGCGCCTGGGAGCTCACCCCGATGTGACTGCCGACGATCTCTGGGTACACACGCTGTTCGCTCCGGAAGAGATCGAGATCGTGTCCACCGAACCAGTCGTGGTGCGGGCGCCGCGCACCCTCGACGGAGTGCTCGCCGTAGCCCGTCGTTCCCAGAGAGGTCGACGAGAACTCGGCGACGCCGCTTCGTCCACGGCGGGCGGTACGGCTCGCGCGCTCATGCGCAGCGCACGACGTGGCCCCATGGACGCCGTCCTCTACGGCGCCGTGGCCACGTGGGCACGCGCCAGCCTCCTCACACCGGCGAGGCACCGCAGCACTGCGTGGGAACGTGACGGGAGCAGCCGATGACCGTGACCGGCACGACGGGCACGACGAGACTCCCCCGTCGCCGGGTGCTGGGCCTCGACTTCGTGGACACCGACGACATGAGCCACGTGGTCGAGGCCTTGATGGCTCCCCAGCCCGACGACTCATCTCTGCCCCTGGTCGTCACCCCCAACGTCGACGACCTCGTGAAGTTGCAGCGACCGGAGTATTCCGACCTGGCCGACCTGACCCGGCGAGCTCGCTACGTCCTACCCGACGGCCAACCCGTCGTCTGGGCCAGTCGCTGGTTGGGCACTCCGCTCTCGGCTCGCCTCACCGGAGCCGATCTTCTGCCTCGATGGTGGGCGCAACTCGTCGCCGACAGGCGGCCGACCGTGGTGATCGCGCCAGACCAGGGTGTGGCAGACGTACTCCAGACCACACATCCGGACCTCGTGACCGTGGTCGCCCCGCGCCTCGACGTGGCCGACGCCTCCTCGGCGCTTCCCTTCGCCGACGAGGTCGCCGATCGGATCTCCCACCGACGTCCAGCAGTGGTCATGACGGGCATCGGCTTTCCCCACCAACAACGCCTGGCACACGCGCTGCTGGATCGACTGGACCGCCCGTGGCCCCTCATCGCCCTGCTGGGCGGCTCGTTCGATCTGTTCACCGGGCGCACCCACCGAGCACCGGCCTGGATGCGTGGCCACGGTCTGGAATGGACCTATCGGCTCGCCACCGACCCTCGTCGTCTCGCCCGGCGCTACCTGGTCGACGACGTCGCCTTCCTTCCCCTGGTCTGGCGAGCAACGTTCGGGGGTCGTCGATGATCATCCGCAGTCGCGCTCCTCTGCGAGTCAGCCTCGCCGGTGGCGGCACCGACCTCGACGTGTACGCAGACCGTTTCGGCGGCGCCGTTCTGAATGCCACCATCGACCTGGCGGCACACGTCACGCTGACACCGCGCCACGACGGTCGCATCGTGCTCGATGCACGCGATCGGCAACGGCGTCACGTGTTCGACCACCACGACGAGGTGTCGATGGAGGGACTGGACGCCGATGACCGCGGGGCGTTCCAGTTGGCGTTGGGCGTGTACCGGCACATGGTCGATCGCCATACCGACAGCACTCCCCTGTCGTTCGAGCTCACCACGTCGGTGGACGCGCCGCCCGGATCGGGCCTCGGTTCCTCGTCGACCTTGGTGGTGGCCATCATCGCAGCGTTCGATCGTTGGCTCCGCCTGGGTCTGGACGCCTACCGACTGGCCGAGACCGCCGTTCAGGTCGAGCGTCATGAACTCGGTCTGGCTGGTGGCCGCCAGGACCAGTACGCGGCTGCCTTCGGTGGGTGGAACCACTTGGTGTTCCGTCCCGATGGACAGGTGGTGGTGCATCCTCTGCGGCTGTCGACCGATGTGGTCCACGAACTGGAGAGCACCCTGCTGCTCTACGACACTGGCATGTCTCGGTCGTCGGCGCACATCATCGCCAGGCAGGTGAACGGGATCCGCCATGACCGTGGCCGATCGCTGGAGGCGATGCACGAGCTACGGGCCGCCGCCAACGCCATGACCGATGCCGTCCTCACCGGGCAACTGCACCGGGTCGGAAACCTGCTCGAGGAGGGCTGGCAGCGGAAGCGATCGACCGCCCAGGGCATCGCCACACCCCTTATCGACGCTGTTCACGACGCCGCTCTCGCCGCCGGTGCCACCGGGGCCAAGGTGTCGGGGGCGGGAGGCGGTGGCTTCATGGTTCTCGCCTGTCCCGGTACCGCCCGTCACGACGTGGAAGAGGCACTGGCTCCCTTCGGCGGTTCTGTCCACCGCCTGAGGTTCAGCGGAGAGGGGGTGACGACATGGATCCCTACCTGGGCGCCGTGAGTATCAGCATCACCGATGCCCTGTCGGGACTGGGCGCCGTGGCTGTCGACCAGGGACTCATCCACGACTGCGCCCGTGCTGCGGGCATCATGGTGGAGTCGCTGAGGTCGGGGCAGCGGATCTGGTTCTGCGGCAACGGTGGCAGTGCGGCCGAGGCCCAGCATCTCGCCGCAGAACTGTCTGGCCGATTCTTGGTCGATCGTCCGGCCCTGCCCGCCGAGGCCTTGCACGTCAACACGTCGTATCTCACGGCGGTGGCCAACGATTTCGGCTACGAGTTCACCTTCGCCCGCCTGCTCGAAGGTGTCGCAACACCTGGCGACGTGTTGGTGTGTCTGTCGACCTCGGGGAACTCCGCCAATGTGGTGGAAGCAGCTCGTACTGCCCGGCGCCGTGAGGTGCACACCATCTCGCTCACCGGCCCAACCGGAGGCCGTCTGGCACCGTTGTCCGATGTGGTGTTGACCACGCCGGCCTCCATCACCGCCACGTCCCGTATCCAAGAGGTACATCTTCTTCTGGGGCACACGCTGTGCGAGATCGTGGAGGCCACCCTGTTCGGCGGCCTCAGTTCTGGCCAGCAGTCAACAGTGCTTCGAGCGCCGGCACCGCTGCCATCAACGACGGCGCCACGTCCCACGCTCGTACCTCAGCCAGGGTCGAACGGTCACCGATGAACACGGCCCGCATCCCTGCTGCCAGGGCGAACTGGCAGTCACTGACGCTGTCGCCCACCATGACAGATCGCTGCAGGTCGATATCGGGAAATCGGCGCGCCGCTTCCCACGCCATGCCGGGTGCCGGCTTACGACAGGCGCAGGCCTCCTCGACCCGGTGCGGACAGTGCAGCACGGCGTCCACCCTGCCACCGGCCTGCACGAGGCGTTCCACCAAGGTGCGGTGCACCTCGCGCAGGGCCTCGGCCGTCATGAGGCCCTTGCCCACCCCCGCCTGGTTGGTCACCACGACCACCCTCTGGGCCAACGCCGACAGGCGCACCACGGCCTCCACCACGCCGTCCAACAACTCCAACTCGTCGACGTGGCGTACATACCCATCAGGGATACGCCGGTTCAGCACCCCGTCCCGATCCAGGAAAAGCGTCCACGCACCCATCCATTCGATGCTCGCCCATGAAGGGGCGACATGCAATCCACCCCGGAGGTGTTCATGCCATCACCCGTGTCGTGTGCCGTGATCGGCGGCGGGTATTGGGGCCCGCATCTGGTCCGCAATCTCGCCCATCATCCCAGCACCCGCCTTCGCTGGATCATCGATCTCGACCCCGAGCGGGCGCGGGCTCTCGCAGTTCGCATCCCCGACGCGCGGTGGAGTACCCGCATCGACGATGCGCTCGACGACCCCGAGGTGCACGCCGTCGCCATCGCCACACCGGCGGCGACTCATCATCGTCTCGCTCGACAGTGTCTCGAATCAGGACGCCATGTACTGGTGGAAAAGCCCCTGGCCACGAGTGTCGACGAAGGCCGCGACCTGGTCGAGGTCGCCGAGCGACACGACCGCGTGCTCATGTGCGACCACACCTACTGCTACACCCCGGCAGTACGGCGACTCCAGACAGCTGTGGCTTCGGGCGAGTTGGGCGACATCCACTACGTCGACTCGGTGCGGGTGAACCTCGGCCTGGTGCAACCCGATGTGGACGTGCTGTGGGATCTGGCCCCACACGACCTGTCGATACTGCAGTTGATCCTGCCCCCCGATCGCCCGGTGCTGGACGTGGCCGCCCACGGCGCCGACCCGTTGGGCACCGGTCAGGCCTGCCTGGCACACCTCACCCTCGGTCTGGGTGGTGGGGCGTTGGCGCACCTACATGTGAACTGGTTGAGTCCCACCAAGGTGCGAACCATGGTCGTGGGCGGTTCGCGGCGCACGTTCGTCTGGGACGACCTCGACCCCACGCAACGGGTTCGCCTCTACGACAGGGGTGTGGACCTGGACCAGGTGACGACCACTGGGGACGGGGTCCAGCGACGTATCGCCTACCGCGTGGGCGACATGACCTCACCGGCGCTGACCGAACGCGAAGCCTTGGCCGCAGTGGTGGGCGAGTTCGCTGACGCCATCGGTCGGCGGCGGACCCCGCTCACCGACGGCCGATCCGGACTGTGGGTCCTCGAGGTCCTCGAGGCGGCGCAGCGCAGTCTCCGCCACGGCGGGGTTCCCGTTCCTCTCGCCCATCACGCCGCCGCAGCGGTGGCAGGAAGGAGTTCGTGATGTCCTCGGAACCATCGCTCGCTCATGCCCGTGTCCTGGTCACGGGAGGCGCCGGTTTCGTCGGTTCCACCGTGGTGGACCAGGTACTGAATGCCGGCGCCACCGAGGTGATCGTGCTCGACGATCTCTCGCGAGGCAGGGCCGAGAACCTGGACCAGGCGAAACGGCTCGGGTCGGTTCGCCTGGTACACGGCGACGTGGCCGACCCCCTGACGGTGCGTCAGGTCATGGACGGCGTGGACGTCGTGTTCCACGAGGCGGCACTGCGCATCACCCAGTGCGCGCAGGAACCGCGCCGAGCCGTCGACGTTTTGGTCAACGGCACCTTCAACCTGGTGGAGGCTGCGGCCGAGCGTGGTGTGGGGCGCTTGATCATGGCGTCGTCTGCCTCGGTGTACGGCGAGGCCGAACTCGTTCCCACCGCCGAGGATCATCACCCCTATGGCGATCGCACCCTGTACGGGGCGGCGAAACTGTTCGGCGAAGGCCTGCTGCGCGCCGCTCACGACATGTGGGGTCTCGAAGGTGTGGCGTTGCGCTACTTCAACGTGTACGGACCACGGATGGATGTGCACGGTGTGTACACCGAGGTGCTGGTGCGGTGGATGGAACGTCTCGCCCAGGGTCGACCGCCCCTGATCCTGGGTGACGGGACCCAGACTCTCGATCTGGTTCACGTCAGCGATGTCGCCCGCGCCAACCTGGCCGCTGCGACCGCCCCGTGGTCCAGGGTGTCGCAACGACCCGCCTACAACGTGGCCACCGGTATCCCCACGCGACTCGTCGATCTGGCGGCGCTGCTCGCCGAGGTGATGGGGGTCGACGTCACTCCTGAGCACGGACCGGAACGGGCAGTGAACGGCGTGCGTCGACGCCAGGCCGACATCGCAGCTGCGGCGAGCGATCTGGGCTTCCGTGCCTCGGTCTCGCTGCGAGAAGGCCTGAGCGATCTCGTGACGTGGTGGCGGTCTCAGACCCGCGACACCGTGGGGGTGGCGTCGTGATCCCCCTCACACGACCCTGGATCGACGAGGCCGAGATCACCGCCGTCACCGACGTGCTTCGTTCGGGTTGGCTGACCCAGGGCAGCCGGGTGGCAGCGTTCGAGGAAGCGTTCAGCGCACGGGTGGGAACCCCTCACGCCATCGCCGTGTCGAGTTGCACGACAGCGCTGCAACAGGCGCTTCACGTGGCGGGGGTGGGCCCCGGCGACGACGTCATCGTCCCGTCGTTCAGTTTCATCGCCACCACAGCCGTCGTGGCTCACGCCGGGGCACGACCCGTGTTCGCCGATGTGGAACTGGCCACCGGCAACGTGAGCGCCGCCACCTTGGACGCCGCTCGCACGCCCGCCACCCGCGCCGTCATCGGTGTCCACCAAGCCGGCGTCCCCCTCGATCTGCCCATCATTCGCACCTGGTGCCAACAGCACGACATCACCCTCGTCGAGGACGCGGCGTGCGCGCTGGGCGCCACCTGCGACGGTGTCCCGGTCGGAGCCGATGCGTACCTCGCGGCGTTCTCGTTCCATCCGAGAAAACTGTTGACGACCGGCGAGGGCGGCATGTTGGCCACCACCGATCCCGAACTCAGCAATCGCCTCCGCCGACTTCGCGACCACGGATCCAGCGTGTCGGCCGCCACCCGCGAAGCGACACCCGGGGCGGGATCCACCGTGGCCGAGCAGTACCTGGAGATGGGCTTCAACCATCGCCTCACCGACCTGCAGGGGGCCTTGGGGGTGGCGCAGATGCAGCGTCTGCCCGACCTCATCGCTCGTCGTCGGGACAAGGCGCAGCGATACCACGAACTCCTCGAGCCGCTCGCCTCGGTGCATCCGGTTCGCGATCCATCGTGGGGTACCGGCACGTTCCAGTCGTTCTGGATACGCCTGGAGGGGGCCACCCGCTGCGACCGCGACGCCGTGCTGGCCCATCTCGCCAGCCGGGGCATCTCGTGCCGCCGCGGCATCATGGCCACACACCGCGAACCAGCCTGTGAGCAACTCGCCACCGGGTGGAAGGCCCCCGGGGGCCTCGGCACCACCGAGACCCTCACCGACACCACCCTGATCCTGCCCCTGTGGCATCACCTCGACGAGGCCGATCAGGACCGAGTGGTGGAGGCGTTGAGCGAGGTGCTGTCGTGATGCGGCCCGTGGTGTTGTTGGGCGCAGGCGGTCTGGCTCGGGAGACCGCCGAGTTGGTTCGAGCCCACAACATCTCCGTCGAGCCCGATCAGCGCCATCGCTTGGTGGGCCTCCTCGACGACGACCCGTGCCGCCACGGTCGCCTCGTGGGTGGTCTGGCTGTGCTCGGGCCCCGCGACTGGCTCCTCACCCGACCCGAGGTGGGAGTGGTGGTGTGCGTGGCGCATCCGCACCGTCCTCTCGCCCGCCTGGGAGTGGTGCGATCGCTCGCCCTCGAGGCCACACGCTTTCCCACCCTGGTCCATCCGGGGGCCTTCGTGGCAGGATCCACTCACCTGGGTGTGGGCACCGTGCTGCACGCCGGAGTCACCTGCACTGCCGACGTGATGGTGGGTGACCACGTGATCGTCATGCCCGGGGTGGTGCTGACGCACGACGTCACCGTGGCCGACGGGGTCACCCTCGCCTCCGGTGTTCTGGTGGCGGGCGGTGTGCATATCGAGGAAGGCGCGTACCTGGGTGCAGGGGCACTCATCCGTGAAGGTTGCCGGATCGGCACCGGTGCAACCGTGGGCATGGGCGCCGTGGTCACCCGAGATGTGGAGCCGGGTGGCACCTACGTCGGCAATCCGGCACGGCCGTTGCAGTCACGTCGCCTCATCGCCGCAGGGGCCGTGCGATGATCCCCCTCGTCGACCTCGCTGCCCAGCACGCCGAGGTGTCTCACCAGGTGGACGCCGGCTTTCGAGCGGTGCTGGCCGAGACCGCCTTCGTGGGTGGGCCGCATGTGGCGAGGTTCGAGCAGGCCTTCGCCGAGACGTGCGGCCGCCAGCACTGCATCGGCGTCGCCAACGGCACCGACGCTCTCGAACTGATCCTGCGAGCCGCCGGTATCGGTCCGCAAGACGAGGTCATCGTGCCCGCCGCCACCTTCATCGCCACAGCCGAGGCCCCAGCCCGTGTGGGGGCCCGAGTGGTGGTGGTGGATGTGGATCCCGACCATCTCCTCATCGACCCCGAGCAGGTGGCCGCCCACCTCACGCCCCGTACACGAGCCGTGATCGCGGTGCACCTCTATGGCCGACTCGCCCCCATGGAAGCCCTTGCCCAGGTGGTGGCCGGACGGGACATCGTGTTGATCGAGGATGCGGCACAGGCCCAAGGCGCTCGACGCGACGCAGCCGGTATCGGCTCGTGGTCGCTCGCTGCCGCCACGAGCTTCTACCCCGGCAAGAACCTCGGAGCCTACGGCGATGCCGGGGCTGTGGTCACCGACGACGAGGCCTTCGCTCAGCGCGTTCGCCTCATGGCCAACCACGGCTCGCAGCACCGCTACGACCACGAGGTGTTGGGTGGAAACTCCCGCCTCGACGCACTCCAGGCCGTGGTGCTGTCGGCGAAACTCCCCCATCTCGACCGCTGGAACGCAGCACGACGATGGGCGGCGGGCCGCTACGACGAGGTTCTGCGCGACCACCCCGCCGTGGTGGTGCCCCCGTATCGCCTCGGCGACGACCACGTCTGGCATCTCTACACGGTCCGGGTGCCACACCGTGACGAGGTGCTCGCCGACCTGCACCGTTCAGGAGTGGGGGCTGGCATCCACTACCCGGTGCCGGTGCACCGCTGTGCCCCATTCGCCCACAGCGCTCCGTGGGGCTGCCCGGTGGCAGAGCGTGCCGCCACCGAACTGCTGTCGCTCCCCATGCACCCGCATCTCACACCCGACACCCAGCAGCGCGTGGTGGCCGCGCTGCTGACCGCACTCGACCGAGTACCCGAAGGTGAGCCATGACCATCGCCCTGTCCCCCGGAGTGCACCTGCACCCCGACGCCCGATGCGAATCCCAACACATCGGCGACGGCACCCGAATCTGGGCGTTCGCCCACATCCTCCCGGGCGCAGTCATCGGTGCCGACTGCAACATCTGCGATCACGTCTACGTGGAAGGTGGCGTGGTCATCGGTGACCGGGTCACGGTGAAGAACGCCTGCATGCTCTTCGACGGCGTCACCATCGACGACGACGTGTTCCTCGGCCCCGGTGTCACCTTCACCAACGACCCGACACCGCGCGCTCATGTGCGCAAGGCCACCTTCGACCTGCTCGACACCCGGGTGCGCCACGGTGCCACGCTGGGGGCGCGGGTGACGGTGGTGTGCGGCACCGAGATCGGCAGTCACGCCTTCGTGGCAGCTGGAGCCGTGGTGACACACGATGTAGCACCGCACACCCTCGTGAGCGGGGTACCCGCCCGAGCCGTCGGGTGGGTGTGCACGTGCGGGCGACGCCTGCCTGCGCACCTGCAATGCACGTGTGGAGCGCAATACGGCCTCGTCGACGGCGCTCTGCAACCCGTCCTTCCAGCCGTGGTGGTGCCGTCATGAGACGGCGACCCGGAGTGAGCCGCCGTCGGTTCCTCCAGGGCAGCGCCGGCCTTGGCATCACCGGCGCCGCTCTCGAGGTCTTCGGTGGGCTGGCCATGGCGGCCAACAATGCGATCCGAGAGGAGAACCTGCGCGCCGGTACCCCCCGCAGTCAGTGGTGGCCAGGGCGAGACCCCAGCATCGTGGGTTTCCCCACCGAGTTCAGCGTCGCCCCCGGCGACACCATCACCCTCAAAGTGCTCACCAGCGCCATCGACTACACGGTGTCGATCCTTCGTATGGGCTGGTACGGAGGGGACGGAGCCCGCCTGGTGCATACCCAACGCATCACGCTCGCTCGCCCCCAGAACCAACCTGCCCCCGCCACCGACCCGTCCACGCTGCTCGTCGACTGCTCCACATGGGCCCCCTCGGCCACGTGGACCGTTCCCACCGATGCGGTGTCAGGGGTGTACCTCGTGAACTTCCGTCGCAGCGACACCGGCGTCGCCAACCACACCTGGTTCGTGGTCCGGCGTCCTGGC
This sequence comes from uncultured Ilumatobacteraceae bacterium, assembly GCA_964393535.1. Taxonomy (GTDB): domain Bacteria; phylum Actinomycetota; class Acidimicrobiia; order Acidimicrobiales; family Ilumatobacteraceae; genus CAYMUC01. The sequence continues at coordinate 44,149 of CAYMUC010000011.1, forward strand.
CCATCGGATCTGCTGGTGCAGACCTCGGAGATGACGTGGCATGCCTACAACCGCTACGGCGGCTCCAGCCTCTACTGGAGCACTCAGGGACCCTTCGCCGACCGCGTGTCGTACCAGCGCCCCTTCGCCATCGACGGCGGCGACAACGAATTCCTCACCGCCGAGTACCCCTTGGTCCGGTGGTTGGAACGCAACGGCTTCGACGTGGCCTACGGCGCCAACATCGACACGCATCGCAACCGCACTCTGCTCACCAACCGAAAAGTGTTCGTGTCGTCGGGGCACGACGAGTACTGGAGCGGTGCCATGCGGGCCAACGTCGAGGCCGCACGCGACGCCGGTGTGCACCTCATGTTCCTGTCGGGCAACGAGGTGTTCTGGCGGGTGCGCCTCGAGCCTTCCATCGGTCCGGGCGCACAGGCCGATCAGACGATCACCTGCTACAAGGAGACCACCGACAACACCAAGAGTGACCCCTCACCCGAGTGGACCGGCACCTGGCGCGATCCGCGCTTCACCCCTCCGGCGGTGGGCGGGGCCAACCCGGAGCACCGCCTCACCGGACAGTTGTTCCGCTGCATCTACCCCATGGGGGTGATCGATCCAGCCATTCAGGTTCCGGGCCGATTCGCTGCGCTGCGCTTCTGGCGCAACACGTCCGTGGCCTCGCTGTCACCCGGCGACACCCAGACCCTCGGGTTGTCCACGCTGGGCTTCGAATGGGATGTCGATGTCGATGACGACGACCGCCCGCCCGGCCTGATCCAGTTGTCCGAGACCACCGCCGCCGCACCCGAAGTGCTCCAGGACTTCGGCAGCGTGTACGCGCCTGGTCAAGAGACGCATCACCTCACGTTGTACCGGGCCGCCAGCGGGGCACTGGTCTTCGGTGCTGGCACCATCCAGTGGGCCTTCGGGCTCGACGAGGTGCATCTGGGCGACCAGGTGCCCGCCGATCGCACCATGCAACAAGCCACCATGAATCTGCTGGCCGACATGGGTGTACAGCCCAACACCCCGCAAGCGGGTCTGGTGACGAGCGCGGCCTCCACCGACACACAACCTCCCGTCTCGCGTGTCGTCTCACCGGAACCCGGGACGGCAGTGCCCGTGGGCAGCACACTGGTCATCACCGGTAACGCCGTCGACCTGGGTGGAGGCACGGTCGCAGCAGTCGAAGTGTCCGTGGACGACGGTCGAACGTGGCGACGTGCCACCGGCACCACAGAGTGGAGTTTCGTCATGCCGGTCACCTCACCGCTGGGACCGCGCATCCTGCGATGCCGCGCCACCGACGACAGCGCCAACCTCGAGATACCAGGGCCAGGGACGTCCGTCGAAGTCGTCGCCCGCCAACTGCCCGCCACCCTGTTTCCCGACGGGTACCGACCAGCGGTGGCCGCCACCACCGACGCCACTCCGGTCGAGGTGGGCCTGCGCTTCCGTTCGGTGATCGACGGCCGGGTGACAGCGTTGCGCTGCTTCCGCGGACCCGGCGACACCGCGACGCTTACTGGGTCGCTGTGGAGTGCCACCGGCACCCTGTTGGCCACAGCAGCGTTTCCTCCTCCGACCTCGCAAGGGTGGCAGGAGATCCCCATCGACCCCATCGCTGTGCCGGGCGGCGTCGACCACGTGGTGTCGGTGTGGCGCCCCGTCGGCCGCTACGGCTACGACCTCGGTCTGTTCAGCGGCCGCGCCTACGAGGTGTGGCCCCTCGTGGCGCCGGCATCGGGGGACGCCACCCCCGGCGCACCCACCGGCAACGGGCTGTTCCGCTTCGGAGGCCCCGGCTTCCCCACCTCCACCTACGCCGCCACCTCGTACGGCCTCGACGTACGCTTCGATGTCGCCGGTGGTGGGAGTGGAACCACCGTCACCGTGCTCGACACCCGTCCCGTCGCCGGCCTCGAACGCGTGGCCACCACCGACGCCCTGGACATGGTGCTCAGCGACGCCATCGATCCCACGTCCGCCAGCGTCTCGCTCGTCGCCGACGACGACCCAGCCGCCGTTGCCGTCCCCGGTCGCCTCACCTGGGATGCCCCCACCCGCACCCTGAGGTTCGAGCCCACCGGTTCGCTGTCACCGGGTCGTCGCCACCGGGCTCGGGTCACCGCCACCCGTTCGGCCCTAGGCGCCCCCGTCGACCTCGACCACAGTTGGACCTTCACCACCACAGGTGGCCTGGGTTCCTTCCCGGCCGGTCTGGCCGACACCGCTTCTGTGCCCTCGCTGGTGGTCACCACCGACACCTCCCCGGTGGAGCTTGGCGTGCGCCTCCGCAGCCGGGTCGACGGTGTGATCAGGGCCGTACGTGCCTACGTGGCCCCGGGTAGCCCCGGCCCCATCGTGGGCCGCGTGTGGCGAGGCGACGGGTCGTTGGTGGCAACGGCGGTCATCAGCGCTCAGGGTGCCAGCCGCACCGTGGGCTTCGGATGGCGCCAGGCCGACCTCGATCCCCCAGTGCCCGTGACGGCCGGAGAACTGATCACCGTGTCGTACCACGCACCCGGCGGGGTGTACCCCGCCATCCCCGCAGCACTCGCCGCATCCGCTCTTGGCGCCGAC